>NZ_CP073586.1:3190573-3548646 GCF_022267555.1 Proteiniphilum propionicum | reverse complement strand
TCGCAGAACAGACCTTATACGTTGGGGTATCTACTTGCAGGTTATGAATGCTATTGGAACAACCGACGAAAATGGAGTTATCAAGAGGCGTGAACAGAAACATCTGTTGATTCCGTTACCACCAAATGAGGTAAACGCAAATCCTTATATCGAAACCAATAATCCGGGATGGTGATTATATTTATTAACGACAAAAGCGAATAGTTATGAAAAAAAATATTTACGCCAAGAGTTTATCATGGTTAATTGGAGCATTATTATCTGTTTTAACAATTGCCTCTTGCTCAGTTGATAGCGAAAAAGTAGATTTAATTTCATTATCAAAGATAACCACGATAAAAGATTTAAGTACTACTATCACAAAGGCTGCATTAGGCGATTTTATTGCGATTCATGGTACAGGCCTTGACATAGATAACATTGATTCAATTTTGATTAATGACGTGAGAGTAGATATGCTGGAAGTATATACTGAAAATGACATACTTTATATGAAAATTCCGGTAAAACTTCCTGTAATTGAAACAAATAAAATCTATGTCTACAATAAGTTGGGTATTCAGGAGATTCCGTTTCAGGCACTTGCGCCTGATCTTAAACTAGACCGTATGTTCAATGAATATACAAAGCCTGGTGATACAATTATGATTTACGGTGATTTCTTCTCTTTGTATGAGATTAATTCAATAAACGCTGTTGTGGATTTTAATGGAAAAACAAGTAAGGTAATTTCTTCAGCCAATAATTATTTAACAGCTCAGGTACCTAAAGATGTGGATAAGAACATTAAAGTAAAAGTTAAAGGTCTGAAGTATAATGTTGAGGCTGTTTGCCCGGGACGTTATTATGACAGGGAGTGTATGATAATGGATTTTGATGAATTAATGCCAAGCAATCCAGTTAATGTTGTTACTGATCCGGCAGATAAACAACGTTTGAGTGGAAATTTTCTGCGCATTGACCATACTTCAGCATACTCGGGCTGGTGGTATATTGCAGAGAAGGGTGGTGTACCTTACACTGATGATATGCTTGACAATTATCAGAATTATGTGATAAAATGTGAATTCAGAACAGCTAACCAGTTTATTGAAGGTAGAATCAGAATTCTCAGCTATCTGTTCTGGGACGCAGCTCCAATGGAATGGAAGCCTACAGATTTCACTATTCAAAACTTCAATAGATGGGAAACCATTACCTTACCTTTTGTTGTAAACCGGTCGAGTACATACAAGGACAACTATTACTACCATTCTTTTAATATGCGTCTAGAGATTGATCCGAATATTGCTCGTAATTTTTCTTTTGATAATATTCGCGTATTTAAAAAGGGTGATTAATTTTATTCTTAATTTGTTTGTGGTCTCAAGATTTAGTTGTTATTACAATACATTGAGTCCGCTCCGAAAAGTCGGAGTGATAATTTAGTTTAAAATTTTTTGTACAATAAATTTTATAAATCAGGTAAATTTCACCTGAAAAGTTCTTTGAAATATTTGCGTATATAGCTATTATTCACTACCTTAGTAGGGCTTAAAACTGTATAATATGTTCAAAAAATCGGACGAAAACCCTCAATTGGGCATTTTTTCATCACCGACGGAGTACTTCAGAGACTCTAAGAAGAAAGAATACCTAAAAAATGACTCCTGGCATAACCGGTTCCGAAACCATGTTGTAATGCGTGTGGATGAGTCTATTTTCAGACCACTTTATTCTAATGGAACGGGGGCTCCTAATGCCTCTATCCGTATTTTGGTCGGTATGATGATCCTCAAGGAAGGCCAGGGATGGAGCGACGCACAATTGTTTGAGAACTGCGCATACAATTTACTTGTTCGCAGTGCTCTGGGTCTGATGTCGTTAGAGGACGCTGAGCCTGTTTCATCCACTTACTACCTTTTCCGTCGCAATCTGGTTGACTATGCAAGGGAACACGGCGAAGACCTGTTCAAAAAGTGCCAGGGGCAAATCACCCGTGACCAGCTATTGGAGTTTGAGGTGAGCGGCAAGCAGGTGCGCATGGACAGTAAACTGGTCGGCAGCAATATCGCCTGGTACTCCCGTTACGAGTTGATTCATGAAACCCTGCGTCTGTTTATCAATGAAAGGGAGGAACATATCTTCAATAAGAGCCTGTCCAAAGAGATGTTTTCCCTTATCGAAAGCATACAGGGTGAAACGGGCAACAAGGTGGTGTACCGCAGTACAAAGGCCGAGGTTGATGCCAGGTTCGTTGAACTGGGCAAACTGATGTACCGTTTTATAGGGCTCTTCAAGAAGCATGACTATGGTCATTACCAGACCCTTAAAGCGGTTTTCGAACAACAATACTCGGTTGGCAGGGACAAAACTGTCGTTCCTCTGGAAAAGGAGAAAGTCAGCGCCAAATCCATACAGTCACCCCATGACACCGACTGCCATTACCGTGACAAAGACGGCAACAAGGTCAAAGGGTATTCGGTGAACGTCACCGAGACATGCGACCAACCGGGAGATGACAAAGATACGGCATTGAACCTGATAACCGATACCGAGGTAACGGTGGCATCGGCTCCGGACAACGGCTTCCTTGAACAAGCCCTGGATCGGACACAGGAAATAATATCCGACAAAATAGAGAAAGTATATGCCGACGGGGCTTACCACAGTGCTGATAATCAGGAGTATTGCCAAAGCGATAAAAAATGGCATCGAGCTGATACTCACAGGCATGCAAGGCCCCGCACCGAGATATGACATCCGTTTGGACGAACAGAATGAAATCAATTTAATAGTAACCGACAACAAAACAGGAACAACAATACAGGCACAACGGGTAAAACTCCGCAAAGACAAAACACAGAGGAAATGGAGGATCAAGACTGAAGAAGGAAAATACCGCTACTTCGATGAGGATAACCTCAGGGCTGCCGCTCTGAGGAAGAAATTGGACGATATCCCGATAGATGAAAAAAATATCAGGAACAATGTCGAAGCAAGCATTTTCCAGTTAGGATACCATTACCCGAATGACAAGAGCCGTTACAGGTCACTTGCCAAGCACAAACTATGGGCATACTCCCGCTCGTTGTGGATAAACTTCGTCAGGATAGTGAATTATATGACGCGAATAAGTCAAAGAGCGCTTTTTTGGCAAAAACTGCCACAATATATAATTAATTTATGTTTCAATATGTATATTATTGTAAACATACTTTCAATTAATAAAAACAATCACATTTGTCCGGTTAAACTTCATTTTTCAGCAATTTGAAAAAATGGGGTTTTCAGAGCAGACTCATACATTTGAAAGTTAAATAATTAACAGATATCCTATGACAATCTATTCACGAAGAAAATTTTTAAAAACAGCTGCGGCAGGCGCCGCCGGGCTGACTATCGTACCTAACAGCATATTAGGTAAATCATTCGGGCATATGGCTCCCAGCGACAAGCTCAACATCGCGGGCGTTGGCGTTGGCGGGATGGGACGCCGCAACCTGGCGAACATGAAGACGGAGAACATCGTTGCCCTTTGCGACGTGGACTGGAAATATGCCGCAAAGACATTCAGCGATTATCCCAAGGCCAGGCAGTTTAAAGACTGGCGGGAGATGTTCGACAAAATGGGTAACACCATAGATGCAATCATGGTGGCAACGCCCGATCACACACACGCGGGAGTGGCTGCTCATGCCATCACTTCAGGGAAACACACCTACGTGCAAAAACCGCTGACACACAGCGTGTATGAATCCAGGCTGCTTACCAGGCTGGCAAAAAAGCACAAGGTTGCCACCCAGATGGGTAACCAGGGCAACTCGTTCGACTGGTGCCGGCAAGTGGCAGAGTGGGTCGAGTCGGGCGTCATTGGCGACGTCTACGAGGCTCACTGCTGGACAGACCGCCCAATATGGCCGCAAGGGCTGGCCGAACCAAAGGGGGGTGTTCCCGTTCCTGCGACCCTCGACTGGGATTTGTTCATCGGGCCGGCCGCAAAACGGCCTTACGACCCGGCATACACGCCATGGAACTGGCGCGGTTTCTGGGATTTCGGTACAGGCGCCCTGGGTGATATGGCCTGTCACATCATGGACCCGCTATACTGGGCATTGGATTTGAAGTATCCAGTTAGCGTTGAGGCCAGCTCAACACTCTCAAACCTTTATTCACCGCCACAGGCTCAAAAAGTCACTTATAAGTTCCCGGCACGGCCACCTAAGGGAAAAGTAGAAATGCCCGAATTAACTGTTTACTGGTACGATGGCGGGTTGGTTCCCGACCGTCCGGAAGAATTGAAAGATGGCGAAATGATGGGGGATGAAAACGGAGGTATCATCTTAGTGGGAACAAAGGGGAAAATAATGACAGGATGTTACGGTATGAATCCGACGCTCCTGCCCACATCCCTGATGGCAGACTTTAAACAGCCCGAGCCCACTATTCCCAGGGTCAAGGGGGGAAACGGAAATATTTGGGCTACCGATGCCCACGAACAGGACTGGATAAGGGCATGCAAGGAGCCCGCCAATAGCAGGAGGGAGTCTTCGTCCAACTTCCAGTTCTCGGGACCTTTCAACGAGATGGTAGTGATGGGTGTCCTGGCAACCAGGCTCTCCGGATTACACGGGTTGCACCGGGAATTAAAGTGGGACGGTGAAAATATGAAGTTCACAAACATTTCCCCTACGGACAAGATAAAGATTGTAACGGTGGATGAGTACGCGGTGATAGACGGGGATCCGAAGTTCGACCGCCGGTTTGCCGAATTCAACGCCCTGGAGATGGCAAACGAGTGGATAAGGCATACATACCAAAACGGCTTCACGCTGCCACTGATGCCTGAAATTTAAATCCGGACCAATTCAAGGGGGAGGGGCTGAAAACCCGGCCCCCCTGTTTTACTTTGAAAATAAAAATAATCGTATGAAACGGGCATGTGAATCGTTTCCACTCAAGAACATGATAACATGCGAGCTACATACATCATAAAAGAAAAATAAAATAATCACATGAAAATCAATAGACTACTGTTTCTTCTTTTCACTTGCGGGCTGCTGGCCTGCACCGGTTCAATGAAAACAAAAGCGCAACCCGAAACAAAAGCCGAAAAACAGGGATGGAAACTATCAATGCAATCCTATACCTTTCATCTGTTTTCGGTAACGGAATCACTCGACAAGACGAAAGAACTGGGATTGCATTATATTGAGATCTATCCCGGGCAAAAAGATGGGAGAGGGCTTCGGGGACGCCGTTTTCGGTTATAACCTGACAACCGTTGAGCAAGACCGGCTGAAAGAGCTGGCAAAGGAGAAAGGGGTGAAAATTGTATCTTCGGGGGTATGGACACCCGCACGCGACGAATGGGAAAAGGTGTTCGAGTTCGCAAAAGGCATGGAGATGGAGTTTATCAGTGCCGAGCCGGCGCGTGAGGACTGGGATATAGTGGAGAGCCTGGCAAAAAAGCAGGGGATAAAGGTAGCCTGCCACAACCATCCAAACGAGGCTTCATACTGGAAGCCGGAAATACTGCTGGAGTACATCGGGCAAAGGGATGGATTGCTGGGATCGAGCGCCGATGTTGGCCACTTCAAGCGAATGGGGATTGAGCCGGTACCTGCTTTACGGGAACTGCAGGGGAGGCTTGTTGCCATGCATTTCAAAGATATAGCCCCACAAGGTGCAGAGGGCACGCTTGAAGATGTTGTCTGGGGAACCGGGATCCTGAACGTGAAAGCAATGATGGAGGAGCTCAAACGACAAAATTTCAAGGGATACTTCACCATAGAGTACGAGGCTAACTGGGAAAATAACCTGCCCGAGATAAAAGAATCGATTGATTATTTTAATGAAATAGCCGAAGAGATATTACAGTGAAGATAAAATATATTCGATTATTTATCAGTAAACTAAATAATATTATTATGCAACAATTTTACAAGCTAGTCATAGCCGGTTTCACAGGAGTAGTAGCCTTTGTTTTATTCTGCATGTCAGCTGGCTGTGATTCGAAGAAAAACGATAATCTTAAGTTGAATGAATCGGCAATTAGCAAGGCTGATTTGTTTGACAAAATAAAAGGAGGATGGGCAGGACAAGTAATAGGATGTACGTACGGAGGGCCTACCGAATTTATATGGAATGGTACTATGATAGACGACCATGTGCCAATCCCATGGGATGATATGCGTATGTTGTGGTATTTTGAAAATTTTCCTGGTTTATATGACGATATATACATGGACTTGACTTTTGTTGATGTTTTCCAAAAACATGGTTTAGATGCACCTGACTCACTGCATGCAATTGCATTTGCAAATGCTGAATATCCGCTATGGCATGCCAATCAGGCGGCACGTTATAATATCCTTAACGGCATAATGCCTCCAGCTTCGGGTTATTGGAAAAATAATCCACATGCAGATGATATCGACTTTCAGATTGAAGCCGACTTTGCAGGATTAATGTCGCCGGGAATGATTAATTCAGCTGTTGAAATATGTAACAAAATCGGGCGGATTATGAATTATGGAGATGGATTGTTTGGAGGAATGTTTGTAGCATCAATGTATTCTTTGGCTTTTGTATATAATGATATTGAGTTTATTGTTGAAGAAGCTTTGAAGGTTATCCCCGAAGAGAGCGACTTCTTTCACTGTATCTCCGATGTTATTCAAAGGTACAAACAAAAGCCGGACGATTGGAAGTATGCCTGGTTTGAAGCGCAGAAAAAATGGACCCATGATAAAGGTTGTCCCGACGGAGTATTTGCGCCTCTTAATATTGATGCAAAAATCAACGCTGCATATATTGTAATCGGATTACTTTACGGGAAAGGTAATTATGGTGCAACAATAGATATCAGCACAAGGTGCGGCTACGACTCGGATTGTAATCCTGCGAATGCCGCCGGAATACTGGGGACTATGATAGGGTACAGCAATATACCTGATTATTGGAAACAAGGTCTTGAGAAGGTTGAAAAAATTAATTTCCAGTATACTGAAATGTCTCTAAAAAAAGTATATGATATAGGTTTTCAGCATGCCGTTGATATGATCAGGAGAAATGGAGGAAGGGAGAATGACGATTCACTGGTTATTAAATACCAGGTTCCACAGACAGTTCCAATGGAAGCTAGTTTTGAAGGATTATTCCCATCAGAGCGCAGAAGTGTGAACAAAAGAATAAGTGAAAAAGAAAAAGAGGCTACTGTTAGTTTCAACGGTTCCGGGTTTGTTTTAACCGGATATGCTTTTGCAGAAAACGGACATGGTGATGAAGTTTTGGAGGTTGATCTTTATATCGATGATAACCTAATTGAGACTATAAAGATGCCAACACAAACACTGTTGAAGCGTACTGAGGTAGCGTGGAATTATAATCTTCTGGAAGGAGATCATAATATTACTTTAAAAAGCCGGAATATACCTGGCAATTATCACATAGATGTTTTAAACCTTATTATATATTCTTGTAAAGAACCACAGGTAAAAGTGTATTATTAGGCTGTCTATGATATCGCAAATAATTATGAAACGATCATGAAAATCAGTTGCGTTCAAGTAAATGATTATTGCGAGTTTCATGCACCATAAATGAAAAATAAAATAATGGTATGAAGAAAATAATGATTATAGGGAGTGCTAATATTGATTACATATTGAAGATGAATGAGTTCCCTGTACCGGGAGAGACTGTTGAAGCTTCAGCGTTCATGCAGGCAATGGGGGGCAAGGGTGCGAATCAGGCTTTAGCAGCACATAAACTGGGCGGGGATGTAATATTTGTAACATCGCTGGGATCCGATTCAGCAGGAAAAAATTTATTGAAATATTATAAGGAGCAAAGCTTAAAAGTAGTTCCAATGATTGCCGAAGGTACACCAACAGGTAGTGCAATGATCTGGGTAAACAAAAATGGGGAAAACTGTATTGTAATTAATCCCGGGGCAAATAGGATGTTTACATCTGAACTGGTTTTCAAGCCAGATATTGAGACTGCTATCAGAAAGGTAGATATAGTATTATTGCAAATGGAAATTCCATATGAAACTGTTAAAACTATATGTGAAGTTGCATTTAAACATGGGAAAAAAATTATACTGAATGTTGCTCCTGCAAGGTCGCTAGATCGAAATATTATTGATAAAATAGATATTCTGGTAGTAAATGAAGTTGAGGCAGAAACTATATCGGGTATAAAGGTTGATGGAGAAAATATTGAAATCGTTCTGGATAAATTGTTGAATATGGGTGTAAAAAATGTGATCATGACTCTGGGAGACAGAGGGTCCATTTTAAAAAATGGCAATGTTTATAAGCATATACCGGCATATAGAGTTAATACTGTTGATACTACTGCAGCAGGTGATACATTTTGTGGTGCATTTGCTGCTGAGTTAGCAAGAGAAAACAATTGGGAAGATGCTCTTACATTTGCGACTGCCGCTTCAGCTATTTGTGTCACAAGAATGGGTGCACAACCCTCAATTCCGACCGAATCAGAAGTGCGTAATTTTTTAAATAACAACAAATTATATAAAAATAACTAATATGTTTATCGTAAACAGCTATTTATTGGCAGTTGTCCTTTGCTTTGTGACAATGCTTTGTTGGGGTTCCTGGGGGAACACACAAAAACTGGCGGCAAAAACCTGGAGGTACGAGCTTTTTTACTGGGATTACGTGATAGGGATTTTGTTGTTTTCAATTATTCTGGGATTCACATTAGGAAGCATCGGGGAGCAGGGGAGAGGATTTACTGATGATCTGATGCAAGTTAATTCAAGAAACTTCTGGAGCGCATTTACAGGAGGAATAATCTTTAATGCATCAAATATTTTACTCTCTTCTGCAATCTCATATGCTGGT
Source organism: Proteiniphilum propionicum (assembly GCF_022267555.1). Lineage (NCBI taxonomy): Bacteria > Pseudomonadati > Bacteroidota > Bacteroidia > Bacteroidales > Dysgonomonadaceae > Proteiniphilum > Proteiniphilum propionicum. The sequence continues at coordinate 3,539,788 of NZ_CP073586.1, read as the reverse complement.
ATGTCAGTAGCTTTCCCCATAGGGGTTGGCCTGGCGTTGACACTGGGTGTGTTTATAAATTATTTCAGTACTCCAAAGGGTGATCCTGTAATTCTCTTTGCCGGAGTTGCATTTATCATTGCTGCTATTATTTTTAATGGAATTGCTTCGGGTAAGATGATAAAGGGAGAAAGTGAGAACAGTACAAAGAAAAAAGGAATAATAATTGCAATTTTCGCAGGTATACTGATGTCTTTCTTCTATAGGTTTGTGGCATCTGCAATGGATCTGGAAAACATGGCATCCCCTGCTACTGGTATGTTGACTCCATATGCGGCATTTTTTATCTTTGCACTCGGAATATTTGCAAGTAATTTTATTTTTAATACCTGGATCATGAAGAAACCCTTTATAGGTGAACCTTTGTCGTATAAGCAATATTTTGCAGGGAATCCAGAAACTCATTTTGTGGGTATCCTGGGTGGCCTTATCTGGGGTATAGGTACGGCATCCAGCTATATAGCCGCGGGCACAGCAGGTGCTGCTATTTCATATGCATTGGGTCAAACTGCTCCAATGGTGGCCGCACTCTGGGGGTTATTAATCTGGAAAGAATTCAGAGGTGCCCCGAAAAAAGTTAATCAATTGTTGACATTGATGTTCTTGTTTTTTGTTACAGGTTTAATATTTATAATTTATTCAGGAGGTAATTAATCCTCTATTTCACTACTGGAAACCGTTTTCGGTAGTGAAATATATTGTGATTTATTTATTAATGCTAAACCCGAGCCTCTTTTTTGTTTTTTTGCAATTGTTTCCTATCTTTGGTGAAAATCGTTTGAAAAAATCTAAACCCGGAAAATTATGAACTTACTTGAACAACTGAAAACATTCACCAAAGTGGTTGCCGATACTGGAGATTTTGCTTCTATTGAAGCTTACACACCTATAGATGCAACCACCAACCCATCGTTAATCTATGCGGCTTCGCAAGATGAAAAATACAAAAACCTGATTGAAAATGCTATTGGTTTTGCCAAACAGTCATCGTCTGAGAAAACCACTCAGCTACAGAAGGCGATGGACAAGCTGGCCGTAAATTTCGGACTGGAGATTTTGAAAATAGTTCCGGGGCGTGTATCTACCGAAGTGGATGCCCGCCTTTCGTTCGACACCGCCGCTACTGTCAAAAAAGCACGGGAACTGATTGCTCTTTATGAAGAGGCCGGTATTTCGCGCGAAAGGATATTAATAAAGGTAGCCTCTACATGGGAAGGGATTAAAGCAGCCGAAATACTTGAAAGGGAAAGTATTCACTGTAACCTCACACTTCTTTTCTCTCAAGCACAGGCTATAGCTTGTGCCGAAGCGGGGGTGCGGCTGATTTCACCGTTTGTGGGGAGGATTCTCGATTGGCATTTAAAGAACCGTGGCGTATCAGTAATACCCGCACAGGAAGACCCGGGTGTCCTTTCGGTGACCGGTATATTTAACTATTACAAGAAGTTTGGCTATCCAACTCAGGTCATGGGTGCCAGTTTCAGGAATATTGGAGAGATATGCGAACTGGCAGGATGCGATCTTCTCACCATCTCTCCCAAGCTTTTGAATGAGCTGGAACAGACTGAGGGTATATTAACAAAAAAACTTGACTCCAAAGCGGCCTGTGAAATGAACATGGAAAAAATATCACTTGATGAAAAAACTTTCCGCTGGATGATGAATGAAGATGCTATGGCTACCGAAAAACTGGCCGAAGGCATTCGTAATTTCACCAAAGATCTGCTGAAGCTGGAGAATCAGATTGCAGCTAAGCTGTAATAAGAATTTGAGCTACATATCACTGAACTAAAGCTGCTCCTCAGCTTCTTCTTTTGTCAGGTCAAGTTTTTCATCGTCCTTTCCTCTGTCGAAAAACATTTTGCGGAGCGGGTTTTTGCGCGCTTCATCATAGGCTTTTCTGTTTCTGAAGATGTCAATACCCATAAATATAGCCTGCCTGAACGACTCATCCGAAGCCAGGTTCTTTCCTGCAATATCGTAAGCCGTACCGTGGTCGGGAGAGGTCCTTACAATGGGTAATCCTGCTGTGAAATTAACTCCTGAATCCATAGACAGCGTTTTGAAAGGAATCAGACCCTGGTCATGATACATTGCTAGTATGGCATCAAAATCTTTAAAATGGCCGGTTCCAAAAAAACCGTCTGAGGCAAATGGCCCCGCACATAGTATTTTGTTGTCTTGCGCTTCTTTCACAACTGGTGAAATGATCTCTGACTCTTCCTTTCCCAGTAATCCGTTTTCACCGGCATGAGGATTCAGCCCCAGTACGGCGATACGTGGATTCTCTATTCTGAAATCCCGTTTCAAAGAGAGATCAAGGGTTTTCAGCTTCTCCATTATCAGCTCTTTTGAGAGTTTTGACGAAACCTCTGAAAGAGGTATATGGGTGGTTACCAGTGCCACACGCAAATTTTCTGTTGCCATGATCATCAGGGCTTTCTCTCCATTTCCTGAAAACCTCTCCTGCAGAAACTCCGTATGGCCGGGAAAATGGAAACGTTCGTTTTGGATTGTATCTTTATTGATGGGCAGAGTAATCAGCAGGTCTATTTTATTTGCTGCAAGATCACGGACAGCATGGTCTAATGCCATGTATGCTGATTCTCCGGCTTCTATGCTTGCTTTGCCCAATTCAATCTTTATCTCCTCCTTTACACAGTTAACAAGATTGATTTTTCCCTCCTGAGATTCCTCGACTCTGGAAATTATATGAAAATTCACGGAGTTGCTGTTCAGGGCCTTACGATGGTACGAGGCCGATTTAGATGACCCGTATATCACGGGATGGAACAACTCAAGCATCCTCGCATCAGAAAAAGCTTTTAACAGGATTTCATATCCAATACCATTGACATCACCATGTGTGATACCTATTTTTATTAATTCTGACATCTTTATTTTTGACTGACTTATTGTTATGATCTTTTTTTTACTTCGGGTATGCTGATGGTGTAAAGTGTGGATTCCAGATTGCGCATAAGGTTGCGCTTTGTTGTTTCGGGTGCGTAGATGAATGTTTCCACAACCACTACCATGCCGCTGTTTTCATTTACAAATGCCTGCATCACGAAGGGGCCGCCCATCATATCGGTAGTCATCTCCCACAATCCGCGCAGTTCGGCACGAAATATACTTTCCACTTCAATACGCCGGTAGTCGGGCATATACGAATGTATGGCAGTAGTCATCTCTGAATCGAAAGAACCTTTGATATACTCCCCCAGCACGCGATTGCGGATATTTATAAGAGAATCTTTTTCGAAGACGGCTTCCGTGGTATAAGGAAACTGGTAGATAACAATGTCCTGGCGTGACCGGGGCGCATTGTTGGTGGCCCAGTAGAAGTTTTTGTGCTCAGTTACATTCGATAAGCCTTTTGGAAAATGGATGTTTACTCCAAAAACCTGATTTATACGTGTTACCGGATCCGTCAGGTTTTTAAGATATTTGCCATTTCGCTCGAGCTCTTTTGTGACAAAGTAATCTACAATGCTTTCTTTGTTTTCGGTTACAAACTTCACAAAAGTGGCGGTGTCGGGAGCATGAATATTCATTATTACCTGTCCCACGGCATATTTGTCGATATCGGCTGTAAGTTTCGGATAGCTGTAAATGTTCGATATTTCTGGAATAATTATATTGCGTGCCATTTTAAAGGTACTACTGAAATTTTCCGGGACAATTTGCAGTATTCTGAAATTCGGTTCCGGTTGTGGTAGTGCTTTTGCATTCGAGTTGAGTACATTGAACAATGCTATTCCGGCTGTACTTTTCCAGGCAGTGTCATCGATCAGTACCATTACTTCATTAGTTGTTCCTGAAGCGGAGAAAAATCCTCCGCCGCCGTCGCACGATGTGAAAAAGAGGATGGCGGCCACGAAAGGTAGAAAAATTCTAAAATGTTTCATAAGGTGATTATTTGCCTATTATTTAACAAATATACAACTATTTGTGAGAAAATGAAATCCATCGCTTTTAATTTATGAAAAATTAGTGTTGTTCCAGTTTTGCAGTTGATAACATGCCGCAGGCTGCAAAGATATCTTCTCCTCTGGATGCACGTATGGTGCTGATGAATCCTTTAGCAGAGAGAAAGTCTCGAAACCTAATCATATTCTCTTCTGTTGAGGGCCTGAGGCTACTCATCGGGATTACATGAAACCTGATCAGGTTAATGCGGCAGTCCAGGCCTGCCAGCAGTTTGGTTAGTTCCCGTGCGTAAAGCAACGAGTCGTTCACCCCGTCAAACATGATATATTCAAAAGATAACCGTCTTTGGTGACTCCAGTCATATTTATGCAGCATTTCAATCACCGAGGTAATGGGTGCCGATTTCTCGATCGGCATAATGGTCTGTCGTTGTTCCGGAATAGGATTATGCAAACTGATGGCCAGATGGCATTTGCTTTCGTCGAGAAAACTTTTCAGGTTTGACGTTAGTCCGATGGTAGAGAGGGTGATTCGTTTTGGACTCCATGCAAGGCTGTATTCAGCCATCAGCAGTTCCGAAGCCTTATTTACCTGCTTATAGTTGTCCAGCGGCTCTCCCATACCCATAAAAACCAGGTTGGTGATCGTTTCAGAATCGGGTACCGAATATACCTGGTTAAGAATTTCCGTAGCAGTGAGGTTGTCATGGAATCCCTGTTTTCCTGTCATGCAAAAATCACAGTTCATCCGGCATCCTACTTGTGAGGAGACACAGATAGTCAGGCGGTCGGATTCAGGTATGGTGACAGTCTCGATAAACTTTCCGCTACCTGTCTTGAACAGCATTTTTCTTGTTCCATCGACAGATGTTTTCACATCGAGCGGTTCTGATCTTCCCGTGTCGAATTTCTCTGAGAGAATCTGCCTGTTCTTCAGAGAGATATTGGTCATCTCATTGATGTCCTTCACTCGCTTCAGATAGACCCAGTGGGCAATCTGTTTGGCGGTAAATTTGGGAAGGCCCAGTTCAGTAACTTTTTCCGTGATTTCGGCAAGTGTCATGCCGAGTAGATATTGTTTTTGATCCATTTGCTGCAATAGTTATTAAACTACAAAGATACGGAGGATTTAGCAAAATGAAGCATCGAATTGACAAAGAGTTAATTCGAAAACGGTATCTTTATTTTTACTTTTCAGGGGACTCTCCTGGCTTCGTGATATGGGTATGATAGAACAAGTGAACAAGTAGTGAAAACGGAGGCTTTCGCAAGCCCCCATTTTCGGAATTTTTGTAATTAGAAGTAGAGTATTTGTTTTAACCGGCAGGTTTTAATTTCCCGCCCTGATTTTTCCTATGCCGTCTTTGGAGAGGTCTGTTTCGCTTGGCTTTCCGTAGTAGGTTATGTTGCCAATGCCACCAGAACGTGCTTTGAGAAACTCCGATGCAAAACAACTTACATTCCCCACTCCCTGTGAATAAACGGTAGCCCTTCGGGATTTCAGCTCTCCAGCATCTATGTTGCCCACACCTTCAGACCTTATCTCCACACTGTCTGCTGTGCCAGCGATAGAGATGTTACCAACTCCTTCGGAAGAGATATGAACATGTCCTCCATCAAGCTCCCTGGCAGTAAAGTTACCTACCCCCTTAGAGTTGACAATTAGTCCAGGGGAAGAGAAGGATCCCTTAATATTGATGTTTCCTACTCCATCAAAGTCGATTTTTGTAAGGGTAGGGGTGGAGATGGAGATCAGCAGCTTGTCAGCTTTTTTATTAAACTGTTTCCAAAAACTCTTTTCCATCTCCAGAATGAGTTTGCCATCGTCCATTCTCACTTCAAGAATATTAAGCAGCTCTTCACTTCCTTCGGCGGTAACGCTTGTTTTATCGGATTGCATGATCATAATATTGGCGACCACCGACGATTTGATAGCCGTGAAACCGGTTACCTCGAATTGATCCGTTGCTTTGCGTTGTTGGGCACAAGAAGTGCTGCTGATTGTGCAAAGCAATAATATTAGTGTAAATGTAAGTGTTGTTCGCATATAGTTTATTTTTTATTTATTTGACTGAATAATGGTTACAACGGTTACAAAAAAAATCTGTTTTTTTGTAAAGCCGAAATAACAGTCAGGCGAGAGCAGGTTCAGGAGAATCTGAAACTCTGTCTGGAACCAGTTATTTATCAAAATGATTCAATCTTTCAACAACTCCAGGATTTTCAACCGGAAAGCATATTCATATTTGGCTTGCGCTTCTTCTCCCAGAACCTGAGTGAGATTGTTCTTGGCAAGGAAGAGCTCATATGAGTTAGCCCTGCCACTCTCATGTTTTTGTTCCGCAAAACGGTATGCTTCGCGGCTGGCTATGACCGATTTTTGAGCAGCGTTCCACCGGCTTCTTGCTCCTATTGCATTATAATAGGCCTGTTCAATCTTTTTTCGCAGTTCCAGTTTCGTTTTATCCATCTCCAGCCGTGTGTTGGCAATGATCAGTTCGGCATTATGAACACTGTTTCTGATCTGAAATCTGTTGAATATTGGAATACGAAGGTTGAAACCGAGCGAATTGCTTATGTTATTACGCAATTGCGAACTGAAAGAGTCGTTATCTCTTCCGCTCATATTGTAATATCCTGTACCCATATTGGCTCCGAACGAAAGTGTGGGGTAATATTGAGCTTTTGCCATCAGCAGCTCTTTACGGCTACTTTCAAGCCGGTAGAGCATACTGCGAATTTCGGGACGGTTCATCAGTGCGCTCTCGTAGACTGCTTCTGAGGAAAGGAGTGCGGTTTCGTTAATCAGGTCCTCGGCTGATGGTGCCGTGATATCGAAATTATTGAACTCCTCCAGCTCCATGATTTGTGCCAGGTCAAGCAGAGCCAGCTTGAGATTACTTTCTGCCTGCACCCTGTTTAATTCCTCCTTAGCCTGTTGTGCCTCCAGTTCATACAGTTCACCCTGTGCCATTTTGCCGCTTCTAACCAGTTCGGAGCGTTGTGACAGTCCGGCTTTGGTAATACCAAGCTGGCTCTCGGCTATCTGTAATAACTCCCTGTTGAGTAATGCCTGTAAAAATGCCGTTGAAACACTCATGATAATATCATCGCGCATCTTTTCCAGATCGGCTTCCGATGCATGCATATCGGCTTTTCTTGCATCGATATTATGTTTCATGCGCAGTCCGTCAAAAAGGGTGATGTCCGCTCCGATACCTAAACTTGTCTGTGATGAGTTGGTATTTTGATAAACGTTGTCAAGTCCGATAGAGCGTCCGAACACAAAGTTTTGTCCGGCTGATGCATTCAGGTTTGGAAGCAGGTCGGTGCGTGCCTGGCTGTAGGCTATCTCCCTCTGTTGTTTGTTCAGCTCCTGCTGTTTTATATTGCGGTTGTTTTCCAGAGCAATATCTATACATTCTAACAGCGTAAATTGTTGCTGTGCGGTAACCGGGAACAACGATCCTGCTATCACTATAATGATAAGTATTGTTTTAATATTCATCTTATGATTTCTTTTCTTCTATAATTTCCGTTCCGCGAATTTTGTCACTCTCTTTCAATCCTTCAGTCACCTCAATATTGATACCGTCGGAGAGGCCGATTTTTACATGTCGTCTTTCAAACTCCTGCGGTTTTTCGTTTTTAACCATGTAAACAAATGCAGAATCTCCACTGAACTCTACTGAACTTTCCGGAATAGTCACCACTGCAGCTCGTTTATCGAGAATGATATCGGCATTGGCACTGTAACCGGCACGGATAAATACATCGGCAGGTAGTTCCATAGCAGCTTTCATCTCGAACAGAATAGCACCGCTTTCTTCAACACCTTTTGGCGATACATACTCCAAACTGGCAGGCACTTTCCTGTCCTGGATAGCTCCGATAGTGATTTCCATGGGCATTCCCACCGATAGTTTTCCCACTTCCGTTTCGTCAATCTTCCCCACAAAGAGCATGTCGCTAAGGTTTGCCACTGATGCCACCGTTGTGCCGTCGTTGAAGTTGTTGGACTGGATTACCGAGTTACCAACCTTGATAGGAATATCGAGGATAGTACCACTTACGGTGGAGCGCACCAAAGTGTTGCTGGTTTTTGCTGAACTCTTGGTAATTCCCGTTCTAACAAGGCTCAGATTGTCATTGGCCGCGCGCAACTCTTCCTGATCGTTTTTGTACTGTAACTCCACCTTATCGAACTCCTCTTTAGAGATCACTTCGTTCTCATATAGCTTCTTGTCTCTTTCATAATTGCTCCGGCTTTGATTGGCAGCTAGTTGCGCCCTCTCTACACGCGATTCGGCACTACTGAGATTTACCATATCGGGTACTACCTGAATCTTGGCAATAATATCACCGGCCTGCACAATATCACCGGCCTCCTTGTAAACTTCGGAAATGATGCCAGACATCTGTGGCTTTATAAGGATCTCGTTGCGTGGCTCAACCTTTCCCGTGGCTACGGTTCTTTTTTCTATATCTCCCTTTGCCGCTGTCTCAATTTTGTAGGTAACTGTTCTGGGGCGTGATTTCTGCCACAGAAATACGAAGGTGGATATTACCAAAAGCCCCAACAGAGCCAATCCTGCAATTCTTAATACTCGTTTCATGCCATTTATTTATTATTGATCATTTATTTCTCGTTTTATTGTCGTAATTTCCAGTCTCCAGCTTCAGTCCCAGTTCCCATTTTTTTTACTCTTCACTGATGGCCTCTACCGGTTTAATCATCATTGCCCGTTGTGCGGGTACATATCCTGCCATTGTACCTATCACTATCAGAATAAATAGGGAGATAACTGCCATACCGAACGATATTTGCGGATCTTTAAAGAACTGATCACCCTGGCTAAGCACTATACCCGTAGCTCTGAGCAATCCCACACCCACCACAATACCGAGTATTCCCGCCAAGACGGTTAGCACCACGCTTTCACTTAGAATTTGCCCGATAATGTTTCCGGGTGTCGCCCCCAATGCGCGCCTGATCCCGATCTCTTTAGTCCGTTCGCGTACTGTTACCAGCATGATGTTACTCACGCCGACAGCTCCGGCAAAGAGTGTTCCCAGTCCCACGATCCAGATCAAAGAGGCAATTCCTATTCCCAGGTAGTTGAACATTTTAAACTGCTCCTCTATATTCATGGTAAACAACGCATCCTTGTCGTCAGGTGCTATCTGGTGTTGTTGTTTCAGTATCTCCAGAATTTTGTTCTGAACCACTTTTACCGGTACTCCATCCTTGGCCGTAGCAGCCAGAAAGTGGATAATATTACCCTGGTTGAAAGCTTGCTGCATAGTAGAAAAGGGGAGAACCACCGTTTCGGCAGTGTTACCACCTATGCTTACACCCGATGAGCTTCTGGCAACCCCGATTACCTGAAAATAAATCCCATTCACCCTGATAAGCTTTCCCGTGGGGTCTTCGCCCTTCTGAAAGAGCACTTCATAAATTCGTTCACCAATAACACACACCTTTCTTTTTCCGGCAATATCAATGTCGTTCACATATCTGCCGTAAAGTATTTTGCTTTTCTCTATCAGATCGTATTCCGGATAACAACCTTTCACCAGGTAAGAGCCGTTTTTGTCACCTCTTACCACATTTCTGTCGTTTCCTCCGCTGAACAGCATTGGAGAGATGTACTGCAGCTCATCTACCCTTTGTCTGATAACGGGTAAATCGCTGTTGGTCATGTTCCATCTTCTTCCTTTACGGAAACCTTTGTAAGGGAGCGTCGTATTTTCTGCTGCAAAAAAGCAGGAGTTGGTTGCAAATCCTTCTATCTGAGACGAGATCCCTTTTTCAAGCGCGTTCCCGGCACCCACCATCAGCACCAGCATCAGCATACCCCAAAAAACACCAAATGCGGTGAGTACACTGCGCGATTTGTTGTGCGTAATGGTGATCCAAATCTCCTGCCATCTGTCTAAATCAAACATAACTGTATATTTTTAGCGTTCAGCGTTCACTCTTTTACATTTTCACATCCTCATTCCTGCCTCATTGCTTCTATAGGTTGTACACTCACCGCCTTACGTGCGGGCAGGTAGCCGGCGATTACCCCGGATATGATTAAAACTGCTGTCGCAAAAATGGCATACCCCAAGTCGACAGTCGGATTGCTGAATACCGACATTTGCGGTCCATCAGTAACAGGTTGCCCGTTTGCCGATTGTTCCATGAAGAAATTAATCACTTCTGTGAGCCCTATCCCCATAAATAATCCTATGTATCCGAAGATAGTGGTGATAAGTATAGACTCCAGAATAATGGTTTTAAGTATGGAAAGAGGTGTAGCACCTATAGCTTTACGGATACCTATTTCGCGTGTACGTTCTTTCACCGACACAAGCATGATATTGCTTACCCCCACTATTCCGGCAATAAGTGTAAGGATGCCGATGATGGTGACAAAGAAAGTAATTCCACCAAAAATCTTCATTGTTTCCACGTACTCCGATTGGGCGTTGTTGACCCATAATGCCTGCCTGTCTTCGGGATTAAAGTTAAGTTGCTTTCCCATTAATGCCCTAAGTGATTCATCAAAACTGTCGTTTGCAGCTTTAGTGTCGAGCCCGTCCACAGTGAAGGTGATTTGGTAAAACTTACGGTCAGGATTGAAGATTGCCTGTGACGCGGAGAAAGGGATGTAGGCATTTGAGCCTCCCCAGTCCTCTTTCTTGGAATTAATACCGATTACCTTGAACATAATCTGGCCTACCTTCACATAATTGCCTAATGGTGATTCATTCCTGAAAAGAAGATCAGCAATCTTTTTATCCAAAACAATCACCTTGTTAGCCTCTTTCATATCCAGCTGATTGATGAACCGTCCTTCCCCGGGTCGGATTATCAGTTTCTCAATATTTAAATAGTTAGGCATCACACCTCTCACCTCGTATGAGCCGTATTCGCTTCCGAAAGTAATTGTTTGTCTTGTGTTTATTCTTGCTGTGATAAGTCGGCTCTCCTCCACCTCGTTTTTGATCAGTTCTACCTCACTTTCCGAAAAACGCAGACGGCGTTCCGATTTCAATCCGTTGTAAGGCATTGAGGTTGTACCCGACCACAGGTTAATACGGTTTACGGCCCGTGAACTGAAGTTTAGCATTACACCGTTTTTCAGTCCGTTGCCTGCCCCCAGCAGCACAATGAGAATGAAGATACCCCATGATACGGACAGGCCCGTAAGAGTCGTTCGCATCTTGTTCTTCTTTAACGTGCTGATAATTTCCTGAAACTGGTCAATCATATTGTGTCTGTTCCTGCAGGTTGGAGTGATTCGTGCACCCCGTTGTTTTTACGTGTTTCATATTCAATCATCCCGTCTTTCAGATGGATGATGCGGTTAGTGGAGTTTGAAACCGAAGCTTCGTGCGTAACAATGATAGTAGTTATTCCCTGCCTGTTGAGGCCAGTCAGCACATCCATCACCTCTACGGTAGTTTTACTGTCTAAAGCGCCGGTGGGTTCATCCGCGAGAATTATTTTGGGATTGGATATCAGGGCTCGGGCTATTGCAACACGTTGTTTCTGTCCCCCCGATAGTTCGCTCGGCAGATGGTGCGCCCAATCTTTCAGCCCCATTCTGTCGAGATGCTCCATCGCAATGATATTGCGTTTTTTACGGCTTACTTTTTTATAATATAGAGGTAGAGCTACATTCTCGAGAGCATTTTTGAAGTTGATAAGGTTGAACGACTGGAAGACAAAACCAATCATCTCGTTGCGGTAATTTGCTGCTTGTCTCTCGGTTAGATTCTTTATCAATGTGCCGTTAAGTTGATAATCACCAGAATCGTATGCATCTAAAATTCCCAGTATGTTTAGAAGTGTGGATTTGCCCGATCCCGAAGCTCCCATTACGGAGACATATTCCCCCGCCTCTATATCGAGATCGATTCCCTTGAGTACGTGAAGTGATAGTGCTTCGGTATGATATGATTTGTGCAGTTGCCTGATATGGATCATCTTTATGCTGTTTTATTGTCTCTTATTAGACATATGTATGATTGAATTGGTTACAGAATTTATATCCTTTTATTTTTATTTTCTTTCTACTGTCAGATGGAACCACTGATTATCAACGATTATCATAATCATACCGGCCTCATCTTCATTACTTGAATTTTAAGAACTGCACAAATGTATGCCAAAACATTGTACTATGCAATACATAATACTATAATATTTATCTATTTAACATTATTTATAGTTTTAAGGTGTAAATATTATTAATCTTTGTTTACATTATCAGAATACTTCGGCAATTATTATTTAAATAATTCTTATAATACGCTGAATATCAATAGAGTATGACGCTTCTTAGGATCTGGCATAACTTATTGACTGTCAGCGCTATAAATGAGGTTTTAACGAAGCTTTATTACCAATGATACGTTGATAAATGATGCGATTGCTGTCTGTTCCATAATAGCCTATATATCAATAAAATATAATGAATTTAATAATCACATATGCACATACAAAAGCAGCCGTATAATAATGCGGAGCAGAAGTATGAAATAAAAGAAAAGGAATTATAAAGGGTGACAAATATTTCATATTTCTATGATAAGTGGCATCTTATCTGCGTGACAAGCTCATAGTGGTGTAAATCTTGCAGTGTCGGGAATAAGTTCAAATGTATATCCTTCGCCCAGCAACCACTCTATGGCACGTGGCATAGCGTACATCATATTTTTTTTGGCTTTCAGTGAATCGTGAAATACTATGATGGACCCGTCACGCGTGTATTTTTTAACATTTTCAAGCACCCTTTCAGGCGAGAGTTTGGCATTATAATCGCGTGTTACCACATCCCACATCACAATCTTGTACCCGCTTTTTCTGAGCAGCAAGGGTTGAGGTATAATCATATGGCCGTGAGGAGGGCGGAAAAGCCCTGAACGTATAAGGCTGTTTGCTTCACGGGTATCACTCAGAAACTTTTTGGGTGTGTTAAGCCATCCCTGCAGATGGTGAAAGGTATGGTTGCCCACAGAATGGCCACTTTCTAGTATCTCTTCAAATAGGTATCCATATTTGCGGACATTATCTCCAACACAAAAAAAAGTGGCTTTCACATCATATGTGTCAAGCACATCCAGTACCCAGGGTGTGATTTCAGGAATGGGACCGTCGTCGAACGTTAGGTACACAGTTTTTTGCAGGGGGACTTTCACGCGCCAGAGCGTTTTCGGATAAAGTAATCTATATATAATAGGTGGTTGTTCTATTAACATGAATATAGTTGTAGTGGTGAATATTGAAATAAGATGGGGCTGTGGGGAGATACCCCACAGCCCCATCTTATTATTCTATTGCTGATTTTTTGATTGGTATTGCTCCAATAGTCTGGGGCTGAATTGCTGCATCATACCTAAAGCTTTTTGCATTATCTCCTCTTCGGTGCTCCTTGTTAGAGTATCCTCTGCGGGAGTAGAATAAAAACCGCGTACCGAACCATCGGTTATCTCTTTCAAAATAGTATCTCCAATGTATGGAACTCCAAGCGTGTAAAAGGTCTGAGCCCGTTGAAGCATATCATCAACCATCATCTGGTATTTCACTTTATCATATTGTTGATATATACTTGCTATGAGAATTATCGGGTTGATATTATTGTATATCACGTCGGACATAGTATTTGATATCTGAAGGGGTTTCAGTCGTGAAAACCAGTCCAGGTTCCCATTAATCCTATCGCCAATTTCAGTGATGATGGCCGCAGCCTTATCCTTTTCACCCAAACTGTAGTATGCTCTGGCGAACAACAACCCGTCTGTGCCGTAGTGCACGGCAGAGGAGGGGATCATCGTGGTAACCTTGTCCAGTGCGGAAAGGGCTTTATCATTTTCGCCGGCATCTATCAATGCGCCGACTAATTGCGTGAAGTATAGACGGAAGGTAGAAAGCATCCTTCTGCTGGTTTCATCTAGATATATGTCCTGATTCTCTTCCAGCCCCCCCCATCTGAATTTATTCACCATATTATCGTAGGCCTTTTCTATGTTTACCCCTTTATACAGTGGTGTCCCTGGAACCACCTGGTAGGTAAGGCCATTAAGAGAGAAGTTGCTATCCTGAAGGTTCATATACAGAGAAGGAGTGATTGTTGTAGCGAAATGGATGGGGCGCTGCCAGTTGTCGTCGTTTATGTTGCCGAGCATCTCCAGGATCATCAGTTCCTGTCGATAGAGAGCCGATTTATCGCCCAGATTGATATACATCCTGGCTGCAGGTTTTGCTGCTATCGATTTCCAGTCTACTAAGGTTGTATCTACATCTAATGCAAGTACATTCCCGGGGATGATCTGAGTATTCCCGGTGTTGAACGGATTTACCGGTTTAAAATTACCGGTTCTCAGGCTTTCCATTGTCTGCTTGAGCGAAAGCGTATCTTTGAATGCGTTTACATCATAGTAGGTGCCAAAAGATACAGGTGGTATTTTGTTTTGCCGTAACACGTTCTCTATCTCCTGTCTAGAGATGATAAAGGCAGCACTACCGGCTTCGCCTGAATATAGCGGACGTGTCCATTTTATAGGCAGAGGCTTCGATTCATATGCAGGACGCACCAGCTGATCGATATACCATTCTGTCTGAAGGAAGCTTAGGTTGGTAACCCGCACATCGGTACGGAATCCTTCAGTCTCCTGCACATACCAAAGCGGATAGGTGTCGTTGTCGCCATTGGTAAAGAGAATAGCGTTCTCACCCACGCAGCTCAGATAGTTCATGCCGGTGTCACGTGCCAGTGTCCTTCCGGAACGGTCGTGATCGTCCCAGTTCTGTGAAGCCATCTGGATAGGAACAAAAAGGGCTGCCACAGTTGCAATTGAAGCGGCTGCAGTGGTGTTTTTCAAATATTTTCTCAGGAAGAGGCTGATACCGGCTACTCCCATTCCCACCCATATAGCGAAGGCATAAAAAGAGCCGGCATAAGCGTAATCGCGTTCCCTCGGTTCAAACGGTGTTTGATTGAGGTATAGGATAATGGCAAGGCCTGTCATGAAAAAAAGCATGAATACGATGGAGAAACTCTGCAGCCCTTTTTCTTTTAACCTCAATTGATACAATATACCAATGATTCCGAGCAGTAGTGGAAGCATATAATATTTATTGTGTCCCTTATTGTTGGCTATATCGGGTGCAATGTTGTCTTGCGGCCCAAGTCCCAGTATATTTTTATCTATGAATGATATACCCGTGATCCAATTTCCGGCAGTAATTCCTCCATCACCCTGGATATCGTTCTGTCTCCCTGAAAAGTTCCACATGAAATAGCGCCAGTACATATAGTTGATCTGGTAACTGATAAGAAACTTCAGATTCTGTAATACTGTAGGCTTTTGATTCATTTCGGTCACACCGCCCCACCGTTCGTAACCAATACTATGATTTCTAAAAGAGGGATTGTTGGAATTTGAATGCATCCTGGGGAACAGCATTGTGTTAGTATACTTGTAAACAGGTGTTGTAACCTTTACATATTCGTCTTTCTGATCGGGTGTTGTTTTTACAATTTTATTGTATGATTTGCGTTCGCCTTCAATAATTGCTGTACCGTTGGCATTCCTTGCTATCTGTGAAGCATAGGTTGTGCCATGCACAAGCGGGGTCTGCCCGTATTGCTCGCGGTTCAGGTAACTGCCCAGAGCGAAAACATCTTCAGGCGAGTTCAGGTCGAGGGGGGGATTAGCGCTCGATCGGATAGGAATTAGCGCGTATGCTGAAAATCCAATTAGGATGACCATCAGAGAAGACATTGACAGATGGATGAACCTGGTATTTATTTTTTTGTATTTAAATGAAAAAAATGCCCCTATAGCAATCAACACTATCCATAAAAAAATTTTACCTCCAATGAAGAGAATGCCGGAAAGGCCCAGGCTTATGAAGAAAGCTGTACGTGCACGTTTCTCTTTACCTTTTTTTGAGAGTGTTTCGTATATTGCCCATGAAATGCTTGCAACTAACAGGACAAGGTAAACTAATACTCCCGAGTTGTACGACATTCCAAGCGTATTCACAAAGAAGAGTTCAAACCATCCTCCCACTTTTGTGAAACCGGGGATGATTCCCCACATAAGTATAGCTATAAGCCCGAATGAGATCAGAAGAGATATAAGTGTTCCTTTCCAACCGGGGTTGTCATTTTTCTTGAAATAATAGACTAGTACGATGGCCGGGATACACAACAAATTAAGCAGGTGAACACCAATGGATAATCCCATGATGTATGCTATCAGTACAAGCCACTTATCTGAATTGGGCCTGTCGGCATTGTCCTCCCATTTGAGTATCAGCCAGAATACTAATGCAGTAAGCATAGATGAGAATGCATAAACTTCACCTTCCACGGCGGAGAACCAGAATGTGTCGGAAAAAGTATATACCAGTGCGCCGGCCAGTCCACTTCCCATTACAACTATAGTTTGCCCTAAGGTTAGCTCTCTTTCATCCTTTGAAATTATCAGCTTGCGAGTGAGATGTGTTATAGTCCAGAAAAGGAAAAGAATTGTAAATGCACTCAAAAGCGCCGACATGCTGTTTACCATCTTTGCTACTTGTGAAGGATCTTGTGCCAGCTGAGTAAACAGATTAGCTGTTAGCATAAAAATAGGTGCTCCAGGGGGGTGTCCCACTTCAAGCTTGTATGCCGATGTAATGAATTCGCCACAGTCCCAAAAACTTGCTGTAGGTTCAATGGTTAGAAGGTAAACAATAGCAGCAACGGTAAATACCAACCAACCTGCGACATTGTTTATAAACTTATATTTGTTCATTCTTTTCATTGATTTTTTAATTCCTGATCTCAAACTGAATCATACGGATCTTTTGCAAAATTTGAGCAAAGATACTGAAAACTATTTATTTTGATTCAGTATATAAAAAGCATTTGATGATAAATTGTTTAAAATATGTAAATCTGTAGGTTTTTCCTGACGCCATTGTCGCGGCATATTATTTTGTTCACTCTTTTACGCATCTGGAGATAAGTTGCACTTGTAATTTTTCCTGGTCACAATATTTGAAGGACAAAACTTCTTACCCTGCAATTCAAGGTAAGGTTTAGGGTTTGAATTTCGTTCTCAATTCATGGAAGATAAAACTAATATTGGAGATGTTAAACAATAGTTAATTAATGTTTAGTGCGCTTAATATCAAGAGAATATGTTTTATAACATATATTTGGTTAACAAACAGATATACAGGCAAATAATACATTTGTTTTTTTATTGAATGATTTTGATTTGAAAAAAAGAGGATAAAATATTTGGAAGAGAAATAATAAAAAGTTTACTTTGACGATGATTAAGGAAAAAAATCAATAATTAAAAGGTCATTTTCGTAATAGTTTATTATTTGTAATAGTTTATTATTCATGGAGATTACACTAGTAATTCTAAAACCATCAGCAGTTCAACGCGGGATCATCGGAGAGGTTATTTCACGCTTCGAAAAGAAAGGAATTCAGATTGTCGCAATGAAGATGGTACGGATGACCGATGAGAAATTGCGGGAACATTATTCACACTTAGTAGACAAGCCGTTTTTTTGCCGCATTAAAAATTCTATGCAGGCAAGCCCTGTTGTAGTGATGGCTCTAAAGGGTGTTGATGCAGTAAATGTAGTACGGAAACTGACCGGTGTGACAAATGGGAGAGAGGCGCAACCCGGCACAATAAGAGGTGATTTCTGTAATAGTATACAGGAAAATATTGTGCATGCATCCGATTCACCGGAAACTGCAGATGCTGAACTGAAACGCTTTTTCTCGGACGATGAGATTTTTAGTTACAACCAGTTTCTTGATCCGTATATTTACGCGAACGATGAATCATAATTGCGAAATTAAATATTCTGATATGAATTATTTTAAATCAGTAAGGTAGCAATGGAGACAGAGCATTTTTTTATTAAAGCAAAGAGCATATTATCGGCAGCACTGGTGTTCGTAACGCTGAATGCTTTCTCTCAATCTGCTTCGGAATCTTCCGGCAAATCCAGGCCGGAAGTGTCTTATAGACAGTTACACAGTTCCAGCCTAAGTGATCAGCCGGGATTATTTGCCGACGGATTAAAACTTAAGATGGATCTGTCTATTTTGGAGGAAGTTGAAGAGAGCAGAGAAGAGTTCAATCCCGACGAAATTCCTGCAGATGATATTTATGAAGGCATGTGGATCAACAGACACGTGAATATCTACGGAAGTCTGAAAAATGCCCCCGACACATTCATAGTGGATCTGGAAAATTTTACAATGCCGGTTGATGGTCATATGACCTCGAATTTTGGCAGAAGAGGAAGTCGTCGCTATCACTATGGAATAGACCTGAAAGCCCATACCGGTGACACAATTTATGCTGCTTTCGATGGTAAGGTAAGGGTAAAGCAATATGAAAGAGGAGGATATGGCTATTATGTTGTAATCAGACATGTGAATGGCTTGGAGACTGTTTATGGCCACCTATCTAAATTTCTTGTCGATGAAAATGATTTTGTCCTATCTGGTCAGCCTATCGGCCTGGCAGGCAATACAGGGCGATCATTCGGATCTCACCTTCACTTCGAAACACGTTTTCTTGGCAAGCCAATCAACCCCAATTTCATTATAGATTTTCAGAACAAGGTAACACACCGCGATGAATATCTGGTGACTAATTCCAGTTACCGGAAAACATCAAACAGCAGCAGGGTTCTTGTGTCAAATAACTCTCCGGCTGGTAAAGCCGTAGCCGATGCACCTAACAAATATGTATCTGGAGATGTTAAATACCACCGTATTAAAAAAGGAGATACTCTTGGTGCCATTGCCAGAAAATATGGTGTATCTGTCAATAAGCTCTGCACGTTGAATAATATGAATACCAGGACAACATTACGTATAGGAAGGTCAATCCGCATTTCCTGACATTTACAGACCTGGCGGTTTTATAGAAAAAGGTACAAGATTTCTGACTTGTACCTTTTTTTTGATTATCTTTGTTTGGATATTATATGTTAAACAATTTGCACAATTCACAATGGATGTAACCAGTAGACAATTTGACGAAGTAATAGCTATATGTCGAGAGATATTTGCCAAAAAATTACAGGATTATGGGGCATCATGGCGTATACTCCGCCCGGAGTCTGTTACCGATCAGATTTTTATCAAAGCAAACCGCATCCGTACACTCGAAGTTAAAAAAATGAACAAGGTGAATGAAGGTGTCTTTCCTGAATATATTGGCATTGTAAATTATGGTATTATCGGACTTATCCAGCTTCAAATGGGATATTCGGATGACGTTGATATTACACCAGAAAGGGCTCTAGAACTTTACGATGGCTACGTTGCAGAAACGAAAAACCTTATGAGTGCTAAAAATCATGATTACGATGAGGCTTGGAGAAGCATGCGCGTAAGTTCCTATACCGATCTTATCCTCACGAAGATTTATCGCATAAAAAAGATAGAGAGCCATTACGGGGAAACACTTATCTCCGAAGGGATAGATGCTAACTATAAAGATATGGTTAATTATGCTGTTTTTGGCTTGATTAAACTTCATTTTGACGGTAAAAAAGAGTGAAGAGTTTAGATAAATTCGAATGAAGGCAACCAGTAAAACAGTGAATATCTTTGTGGAATTGTCCCGCATTATTGTGGGGGCAACGTTTGTTTTATCGGGTTTTGTGAAAGCTGTCGATCCTATGGGATTTACCTACAAGATACAGGATTACCTTATAGAGTTAAATTTAACTGAAGTTTTTTCACTTGCTTTACCTGTCGCGCTCTTAATTATTGTGTCAGAATTCTTGTTGGGTGTTCTCCTTCTGCTTGGGGTTTACAGTAAGTGGACAACCCGCTTTACAGGTCTGTTCATGTTGTTCTTCACTCCGCTCACTTTGTGGATAGCCGTAACCAACCCTGTTGAAGATTGCGGGTGTTTCGGTGATGCATTTATTATTAGTAATTGGAATACTTTTTACAAGAATATTGTTCTTCTTGCTGGTACTGTCTTGCTTATTGCAAAGTGGAAGCTTATAAATACTCTGTTTTCATTGAAAACAGCTCCCCTTGCAGTTCTGTTCACAGCTCTTTTTGTATTGTTTTTTGCTCTCTATAATATTTATAAGCTTCCGGTATTTGATTTTAGGCCTTACCGAATAGGAGCCAATATACCTGAACAGATGCATGTTGATCCTGAGAAAGCCGATATTTATGAAACTATATTTCTCTATAGTAAGAACGGTGTACAACAAGAATTTACTGAAGAGAACTATCCGTGGAACGACTCCACCTGGACATACGTGGATATGAAGACTCACCTTGTGAAAGAGGGTGAAAAACCTAAAATAGAGGATTTTTCAGTGGACGCTTTATATTACGACGAATCATCCGGTTCATGGAATATCGGCAGCGATATCACTGATATTATTCTTTCCGAGCCTTCATATCTTTTCCTTATGGTCGCCTCTTCTCTCGAAGAGATGAATATGAAGCATTTAAACCGGTTTAAAAAGGTTAGCACCTATGCAATTGATAACGGTTGGCCTTTTTATCTGATTACCTCATCTGGCACCGATGTTGTGGAAAATTGGGAGAAGTCGAACAGAAGCGGTTTTCAGTTTTGTCATTCCGATGAAAAGGTACTGGAGACGATGATTCGCTCCAATCCCGGACTAATATTGTTGAAAGGGGGCACGGTTATCAATAAATGGGACGACAGCAGCGTGCCGTTAATTGGCGATATGGCCTCAGTCGCTGAGCAGACTGACATTATAGCTGAGTTGAATAATACGGGAACAACGGGAACAGTGAAGTTGTTCATTATAGCACTTCTTTTTTTGATACCTCTTTTACTGATAAAATTGGGCGATCGAAAAATGTTAGTCCGGAAAAAAGTGGAATAATTTTTTATTAATTATATATTGATTGTATGAGAAAAAACATTGTGGCAGGTAACTGGAAAATGAATAAAAACCTGCAGGAAGGCCTTGAACTGGCAAAGGAATTGAATGAAGCACTAAAAGGTAAAACAGTGAATTGCGATGTGGTAATAGGAACACCGTTTATCCACCTTGCTAGTGTAGTAGCCAGTGTAGATACTACTAAAATAGGTGTAGCCGCACAGAATTGTGCCGATAAAGCTTCCGGAGCTTATACCGGTGAGGTGTCTGCAGAGATGGTAGCATCAACAGGTGCAAAATATGTGATTTTGGGGCATAGCGAACGTCGTGCATACTACCACGAAACGCCGGAGATACTGAAGGAAAAAGTGTTGTTGGCGCTAGCTAATGGCCTTACCCCAATTTTCTGTGTTGGGGAGGTACTGCAAGAGAGGGAATCGGGGAGACATTTCGACGTAGTTAAGTCGCAGGTTGAATCATCGCTTTTTGATCTTTCGCCGGAAGATTTTACTAAGATTATACTGGCATATGAACCGGTGTGGGCAATAGGCACTGGTAAAACAGCTACTGCCGGGCAGGCTCAGGAAATGCACGCTTTCATACGTAAAACCCTGTCAGAAAAATATGGAGAAAAAATTGCCGATAATACCTCCATCCTTTACGGAGGAAGTGCCAATGCCGGCAATGCTAAGGAACTTTTCTCAAATCCCGACGTTGATGGCGGACTTATTGGCGGCGCATCACTTGGTGTGAATAAATTCCTGCCTATTATTGAGGCTTTTTAATCGATTAACAGAATTTTACCACAGATTCCTCATGGGTCTGTGGTATTTTTTTACCTTTGCAGAAAATTAATTAACAGGATGCAATAAAAACTCAGTTATTAATGGAACCAAAAAACTTTTGTTTTTTCACTCTTTATTTGTAATTCAAAAATTTCAGATCTCATGATTAGTGATTCAGGTTCCAAATCAAGAGTTTATATAAAAATAATCGTATGAACTATTTTCCTCATGTAATAACTATTTTTATGTTGTTATCTCTCTCTGCAGAAGCTGGGGCACAGCATTCTTCGCAAAAGAAAGAAATACTGAATGAGTTGAATTCAATTGTCCCGGGTAAAGGACGTGTTACCATTTACGAGGATGAGAGCATCAAACACATATTGGGACGCCATATGGCACCTCCCAGGACTGTCTATTCAAGTGCTGATGGCTCAATTCAATATTATAAGATGCGTGGTTACAAGATTCAGGCCTTTTCCGGAAACAATCAGCGTACATCCAAAAACGAGGCACTCCATAAGCAAGGGCTAATTAATAGTGCTTTTCCCGGTCAGGAGACAGTAGTACTGTTTGAATCTCCGTTTTGGCGTTTACGTATCGGTAATTTTGAAGACAGGGCTCAGGCCGAAGAGATGATGAAAGAGTTGAGAAGAGCGTTTCCCTCTTTTGGTAAAGAGATGTATATTGTAGTGGATGAGGTGAAAATTCCTATTAATAAGACGTTCGAAAGTGATGATCGTCAGTAACAGTAGAAACAAAAAGAGATGTCTTCCGAAGAAATAGAAAAAAACAGATCCGTGATAGCGGATCATATGAGAGGTATTCTTTCTCTTCTAGGAGAGAATGATGGCCGCGAGGGGCTTGTTAAAACACCCGAAAGGGTTGCAAAAGCCATGCAGTATCTTACCAGAGGATATTGGCAGGACCCGGAGGAGATACTGCGTTCCGCCCTGTTCAGGGAAAACTATCGGCAGATGGTGATAGTAAAGGACATTGACCTGTTTTCATTGTGTGAACATCATATGCTCCCATTTTTTGGAAAGGCACACGTTGCTTATATACCCGATGGCTACATTACCGGACTGAGCAAAATAGCCCGTGTTGTTGAGGTGTATTCCCGTCGTTTACAGGTACAGGAGCGACTCACCACTCAAATAAAAGAGTGCATTCAGAAAACACTGAACCCTATGGGGGTGATGGTAGTTATTGAAGCCCAGCATATGTGCATGCAGATGAGGGGTGTGGAAAAACAGCATTCTGTAACCACTACATCCGATTTCACCGGCGTGTTTCGTGAACAGAGAACGCGAGAGGAGTTTATCGCGTTGATAAAATAGTCTTTATCATTTTTTTGATACCCGCTTTCGGTCGGTTTCGTCCAGCATGATTTTGCGGATACGCATATGCTTGGGTGTTACCTCCACATATTCATCTTCCTTGATATATTCAAGTGCTTCCTCTAAGCTGAAAATAACGGGAGGAGCCAGTTGTGCCTTGTCGTCGGTTCCCGACGCACGAACGTTTGTCAGCTTTTTTGATTTGGTTACGTTGACTACCAGGTCGCCCTCTTTATTGTTCTCCCCTACAACCTGTCCTGCATATACATCAGTCTGAGGTTCAATAAAGAATCTTCCTCTGTCCTGCAACTTGTCCAAAGCGTAAGCATACGCATTTCCCGATTCCCCGGCAATGATGGAGCCGTTTTGTCTCTTCTCGATATTTCCCTTCCAGGGCTGAAATTCCAGAAAGCGGTGCGCCATGATAGCTTCACCAGAAGAGAGTGTGAGAACAATATTATTCAGGCCTATAATGCCTCGCGACGGAATAATGAACTCCATGTGCATGCGATTTCCTTTATTTTCCATGGTAAGTAGTTCGCCCTTGCGGCGGGTAATTACGTCTATGACCTTGCTGGCCGACTCCTCAGGGAGGTTAACTGTCAGTTGTTCAACAGGCTCATGTTTCTCGGCTCCTATCTCCTTGATTATCACCTGTGGCTGCCCTACCTGCAGTTCATAACCTTCGCGGCGCATGGTCTCTATAAGGACAGAGAGATGGAGTACACCGCGTCCGTAAACAATCCATGAATCAGAGTTTTCGGTCTCCTCAACACGAAGAGCCAGATTTTTGTCGAGCTCGCGCATCAGCCGGTCGTATATATGGCGCGAAGTTACATACTTTCCATCCTGTCCGAAGAAGGGAGAATTGTTTATAGTGAATAACATCGACATTGTAGGCTCATCGATAGCTATAGGATCAAGCGGGTCGGGTTTTTCCAGGTCGGTTATACTGTCGCCAATATCGAACCCTTCAATACCTACAAGCGCGCAAATATCGCCTGAGGTAGCTTCTTCAACCTTAATACGTTCCAATCCCTCAAAAAGGTCCACCTCTTTTATTCGGATCTTTTTTACAGTTCCGTCACGTTTACAAAGCGCATAATCTTTATTAAAGCTTATGGATCCGCGGTGCACACGCCCCACGGCAATACGTCCCAGGTAGTTTGAGTAATCGAGAGAGGTGATAAGCATCTGAGGCGTCCCCTCCAGCACTTTCGGGGCAGGGATATGCTTTATGATCGCATCAAGAAGTGGAGTGATACTGTCTGATGGCTTTTTCCAGTCGTTCGACATCCATCCATGCTTTGCCGATCCGTAAAGAGTGGGGAAATCGAGCTGTTCCTCGGTACCATCGAGACTGAACATCAGGTCGAACACCTTCTCCTGAACCTCTTCTGGACGACAGTTAGGTTTATCCACTTTGTTTATCACCAGAATCGGTTTTAATCCTATCTCAAGTGCTTTCTGCAATACAAAGCGCGTCTGCGGCATGGGCCCTTCAAAAGCATCCACAACAAGGAGGCATCCGTCAGCCATATTGAGCACCCGCTCTACCTCCCCGCCAAAGTCGGCATGTCCCGGCGTATCAATAATATTTATCTTTGTGTTGTTATATCTGATGGATACATTTTTTGATAAAATAGTGATACCCCGCTCACGCTCCAGGTCGTTGTTGTCGAGTATAAGGGCATTGGTCTGTTGGTTATCCCTGAAGAGATTCCCGGCCATAAGCATTTTGTCAACCAAGGTGGTTTTGCCGTGATCTACGTGGGCTATAATAGCAATATTTCGGATATTCTGCATTTAAAACAATCTTTTTGTTCCGCAAAGATACGTTTTTTTAGGCTATTTATTCATATATGTCTGCCTGTTTATTAAAATATATGATTTTATTGTTTGTATTACGTAACAAAAGAAAGCTGTGAGATTGAAGCCCAGAGACCTTTTTCATTATTCAATCAGCAAAAAAAAGCTTATTTCCCTTGATCGGGTTTATTTTGAGGATTATTAGTAGATTAAGCGAGCCTGCGTAAAGTCACGAAAGGAAAACGGTTTATGTTTGTTTTGCGGATAATTGGTAAATTAAGTGGTTTATCGAAATTTTTTTACGGACTGATGATGGGAATGATTGGAAATTTCGGAAATTAACATTTCTATTTCAATGATTTGTTTGTTTTTTGTATCTTTGCCTTTCAAAAAAATTTAATCATTCAGTTCAAAATTGTTTCATGAATTTACGTAAAATTCTTCTTCTGGCGGCGCTGTTTATTTTAGCCGGCAGTGCTACTGTTGCACACACGTGCCTGATGGCGCAGGAACCGCCCATTTCAAAAAGCGACAGAATTTTTGAGGATCCTGATATTATACCAATGTTTACCGGTGGATCGGGGGAGATGAACCGTTTTATTTTCAATACCTTGAAGTATCCGCCCGAAGCTGTTGAACGTAATGCTCAGGGATTAGTGGTTTACACCTTTGTTGTGGAAAAAGATGGGACCCTTTCAAATTTTAACATAATTCATCGTGCCGATTCGTTGTTGAATAAAGAAGCATTGCGTATTCTTGAGGCAATGCCTCCATGGCGTCCTGCAAGGCACAGGGGGGAGATTGTGCGGGCTGAAACATATGTTCCCATGTATTTCAGGTTGAACAAAAATGCTATTGCAGCCAGCAAAGCTTCCAAGACAACGGTAACGCGCAACTACGCCAAAACCGATCGCTCAATTATGGAAAACAACGACATCTATACAATTGTGGATAAGATGCCTCAGTATTCTTACGGTGAGAGTGGTCTTGGTGCATTTATTTCACACAATATACGTTATCCCCGTGAAGCAAGGCAAGAAGGGATTGAAGGTAGAATTCTCTGCTCATTCATAGTCGGCGCAGATGGCTCAATTTCCAATATTGAGGTGGTGGAAGGACTTGATCCTTCACTCGATAGTGAAGCTGTGCGTGTGCTGGGGTTGATGCCAAAATGGATTCCAGGCGAGAATGGGGGTGAGAAGGTAAATGTAAAATGCCTTCTGCCGATAGATTTTACCATTGATGAGGATCCTATACCGCCCTTTACAAAATCTGAGTGAGAAAACAGTTATTTCAATTCAAACCAAAACTCGCGCATTCCTGAGTGGGTGTTGATAAACAGGCGGAATGGAACGGGAAAAGTGTTTGATAAGGAGTGGAGGTCCTTCAGCGAAAAAGAAGCATGCATAGTTTGAGGGTATCCCCTGGGATCGTTGTTCCTGGAATGACTGAAATAGAGGTCAACCGAGGTGGATGAGTTATTTCGAAGCAGTGCCACTCCATGTGGCACGCTGTGGTATTCTATCTCAAGTATAAGATTCAGATAATCACTGCCTACCCACACACTTTGTATTTTTACAGGATCATCCGAATACTTTTCCGGATATCCTTCATGTTGAATTCCGGCTGTAAAAATGTTGGAGATGTTGATAATCCTAATATTGTTGTCTTTTAGCGGAACGTATCTCAGAATCACACGCTGCCCATCATTGCCGCTGTAGTTTTTTATCTCTTCGGGTATGAGTATCCTATTGTTATCGAGTTTAAAACGATAGGTTGCGTTTTCTTTCTGTACGGTGGCAATCTCCACCAGATAATCGTCAAGACGTTCCACCTCCTTGTCGCATCCAGATAAGATGAAAAAAAGGAGTGAAACCAGAAAGAGCTGTTTATGGTTCAATATGACGGGTCTCCAGATTGTTTTTAACCGTGTTTCCATACATCTCTATCATTTTTTCGCGCAGGTAATATTCGTCTTTGCCCGGGATATCTATTTTATTGATTTGTCCCTGCAGGTATGATTCAAACCGCGAGCGATCTTCGTCGGAGTATTCCGTGGCAAATGTGCCGGTATCCGTCATGAGGTCATACGCAACATAATTAAAAGGGAAAAAGGAGTAGTTTCTGTAAATCTCATCATCAATTGCTGAAGCCGCAATATTGAGCAGTTCGTTTCTTCCGGTACCTCTGGATAAATTACTGATGAACCGATTGATATTATTTCCGAAACGAAAATGCACGCGACCCTTGTAACCCATAATTCCCGCGATCATGTTCTCTATATCATCGGCTTTGGACTTCCTGTGTCCCGGATTATCACGCTTAAGCTGATATTCTTTGGCCTTCAGATAATCACATGGATCAAATTCGTATGTGATGGACAACGGCACAATATTGAGTTTCTTCAATGCATCGGAAGGATTGGCGCTGTCATGAAGTGTGAGCATCTTGAGAAGGCTTGTCTGGGTTTTGTCATTTGAGTCTTTCGCACGCCCTTCTCGCTGTGCTATCCAGACAGATTGATTCCGTTCTCTTATGGTATAGTGGATATAGTCTGAAAGATGTTTTGATACTTCCAGCATCTGTCTAACGTTTACCCCCCGCTTCACGATAAAACTTTTATTGAGCCGTACCAACTCTTCTATCCAGGGATAGATTAGCAGGTTGTCTCCAATAGCTATTTCGGTGGTGGGTATGCTCTTGTCAAAAAACAATATATTTAGGAAAGCAGCATCCAGTACAATATCCCGGTGATTGGAGATAAACATGCAGCTTCTGTCAGTACTAATCTTTTCCCAGCCGAATCCGCACATCTCTTTCGTCGTTTTTTCAATTAGCCGCTTCATTACCGGATATATAATGTAGTGTTGAAAGTCGTCTTTCGATTTACAACCTCCCATAAGTACAGAAAACTCTTCCCATGTATAAGGTTTTACAAAAGGTTCTGCAGTCCGCCTGAAATAATCGTTGGAGATAAGATGAGAGATTGTTTCAGGTACTTCACTGTCAAGTAACGGACGTATGTCGTCAAAACGGTTGGTTGTTATTTCCATTGTCTAACGTTTGTTTTGAAGCTTTATTTTTTTGTTGCCTTATTAAGTTCTGTTTCAATAATATTCGTCAATACCTCTTTCATTGAGAGTCCGGCTGCAGCAACCTGTTGAGGAATAAAGCTGGTTTCGGTCATCCCGGGAGTAGTGTTAACTTCAAGAAGAACCGGCTTGTCACCCGAAATGATGTAATCGGCCCTTATGATTCCCTTTGCGCCGATGAGCCGATAGATCTTTTTAGTCTCCTCGCGGATAGTTTTTGCAATATTATCTGGAATTCTTGCTGGAGTGATCTCTTCAACCTGGCCTTTATATTTTGCGTTGTAATCGAAAAATTCATTAGTGGTAACCACTTCGGTCAATGGCAACACAGTGATACCATCTTCTGTCTCAAAGCAGCCGCAGGTTACCTCACAGCCTTTAATAAAGCGCTCGGCAATCACCTCGGGCGCCTCCGAAAAGGCTTCATATATAGCGCTTTCCAGCTGAGATGCTTCTTTAACTTTAGTGGTTGCAAAGCTGGAGCCTCCCATGTTGGGCTTCACAAAAAGAGGCAGTCCCAATTCATTGATTATTTCGTTTGCACATGAAGTGTCTCTTTTTCTGATGACTACCGATGGTGGCACCTCAATTCCGAAACTCTTCAAAAAATTGTTGCATGCAAATTTATTGAAGGTCAGCGCTGATGCAAGCACGCCACAATTGGAGTAGGGGATGCCAAGCATATCGAAGTAACCTTGCAGTTTCCCATCTTCCCCAGGGGCTCCGTGAATGGTAATGTATGCAAAATCGAATGCAACTACATCTCCTTCTGTGGTAAAACTGAAACTGTTTTTATCAATCGGGATCATTTTGTCGTTAAATTCAACATTCCACGATGTCATGTCGATCCTTACATTATATACATTGTATTTTTCTTTATCGATGAAGGAGCTGATACCTGCGGCACTTTTTTCGGATATAATAAATTCAGAAGAGTATCCTCCCCAAACAATAGCAACATTTTTCATATGATTAATTGATCTTTTTATTCAGGTGTTTATTAATGTATATGTACGCCATTTCTCTATAACTCCCTGTATGTCTTCCGGAATCTTACTTTCAAAATATAGCTCCTCATTGGTTACCGGATGTCTGAACCCCAGAGTGGCAGCATGAAGGCACTGACGCGGGCAAATTGCGAAACAATTATAGACAAATTGTTTGTATTTTGCAAAACGTGTACCGCGAAGTACTTCGTTGCCACCATAGCGTTCATCGTTAAACAGAGTATGCCCTATATGTTTCATATGCACACGTATTTGATGTGTGCGGCCTGTTTCGAGACGGCACTGAACCAGTGTTACGTAACCGAATCGTTCCAGAACACTGTAATGGGTGACTGCTGTCTTTCCCTGATCTCCATCAGGGAAAACCCGCATAAGCATACGGTCTTTAGGATCGCGTCCTATATTTCCTTCAACGGTGCCGTTGTCTTTTTCAATATTCCCCCAAACAAGCGCAACATATATCCGTTTTGTCTCTTTGTTGAAAAATTGCGCAGAGAGATGTGCTTTGGCCGTCTGTGTTTTAGCTACGAGAAGCAGTCCCGAGGTATCCTTGTCTATTCTGTGAACCAGCCCAAGTCTTGGGTCATTTACATCTTTAATTCCTTTCTGTTTTAGATGAAATGCAACTGCGTTTACTAGCGTTCCTGTGTAGTTGCCGTGTCCGGGGTGTACCACCATTCCTGCCGGTTTGTTGATGACCATGAGCGCATCATCTTCAAAAACAATGTCCAAAGGGATATTCTCAGGGATGATCTCCAGTTCACGCCTTGGCCTGTCCATCACAATGGAGATTACATCTAACGGCTTAACTTTATAGCTCGATTTTACAGCTGTTCCGTTCACCAGAATAGAGTCTGCATCGGCAGCCTTCTGAATCCGGTTCCTTGAAATACCCTCAATGCGTACCGACAAAAACTTATCGATTCGCAGCAAATTTTGTCCTTTATCTGCTACAAACCGATAGTGTTCATACATTTGATCATCATTCCGTGAGTCTTCCGTTATATTATCATCATCCTCTGTCAGGAAATCGAGATCATCAAAATTGTTTTCGGCCACAAGACAATTTTTTTAGAAAAATGAATCGTCAATTTTAGCGCCTTCTGGCGGCACCATGTTATTATTGTTTGTATGCCCGGGAGGAACAATATATTCATTATCCACTTTCAGTGAATCAGCGAGTGCACCACTGGTGACAATCAGAGTTAACGGTGATCCGGCGGGTACCTTCTCATCCGGGGCTAGTGTCTTTCCCCTGAACTCAACGGCCCTTACCAGGCCCGAGTATTCAGCAGGCACCTCGACAATTGACAGCTGAGTGAAGCCCAGAGAGTTCAGTAGTGCCGCAGCCTGGCGGCTGGAGTAGTCTGTCAATCCAGGCACGGCAACCTCTTGTGGGGTTTTTGAATATATTGTAATATATATTGCGCGCCCTTCTTTTACTTTATTGTTTACTTTTGGTGTCTGGTCAATGATTGCTCCTGGAACGGCATCGCGTTCATAAACGGAATCTACTATTTCGGCATGTAATCCCCTCGACCTGAGGATGGCATTAGCCTCATCTGCCTGAAGCCCTTCAAGCGGGGGGACCACTACATTCTGTCCGTGTCTTGTGTAAATATTCAGGAATAGCAACGCAAATACAACAAGCAGTGCACCGCAAGCAATGATTATCAGCAGATTTTTAAGTATGCTGTTGTCAAAAAGAGTTTTTTCAGTTCGTTTTTTGCCCATGACAATTGACAATAATGTACGTAAGCTTTTATGGATACAAATGTACAAAAAAAATGAGAGCAGGAGGGAAGAGAAACCAAAAAGAGTTATTAATTTGAATTAAACAGTTCCTGATCTGGATAAATAAAAAACAGGAATACGATGATCGCATTCCTGTTTTACCAATGGAGTTATTTCTTAATATTCGTCGGAAATGGTTAATCTTGCTCTGCCTTTTGCTCTACGTGAGGCAAGTACTTTCCTTCCGTTTTTCGTAGCCATTCTGGAACGGAATCCATGTTTGTTTTTTCTCTTTCTGTTAGAGGGTTGGAATGTTCTTTTCATACGATTGTCCTACTTTTTCTTAAGGTGCATGAAACTTGCTACCATTACTTGTTATTGTAAAAATAACCCGGTGCATGTTACTCCACCTGTGTATATGTTATATTTTTGTTTATTCTTTATACCGGGCTGCAAAATTAGATAAAATATTTGAATGAACCAATTTTATAAATAATAAATTCAACTTTCGGCTGTTTTGAGATTACAGCTAAGTATTTCACTGGCGTTAGATATATGATTTTTGTTCTTTTTTTTTTGAGCTCTGTCTTGATAATGCCCAAAGTGGCATAGTACGCTATCATCACGGAACAGGCCAGGCGCCAGGATCGATACCGTAATAAAATAAGCCTTGTTAAATGTCATGATTATCTGTAAGTACCACATGACATAAAGAAAAAACAGAATAATCGCTGGAAAATTAAGAGAAAAGTTTTGTGTTTTGGGAAAATCGTTCTATATTTGCACCCGCAATTTGGGTAGTAATAATTTTAACAATAGGGTTAACGCCCGGTAATGGCCCATTCGTCTATCGGCTAGGACGCAAGATTTTCATTCTTGAAAGAGGGGTTCGATTCCCCTATGGGCTACTAATAAAAAAGATTTAAACATACGCATCAAGAGAATGGCAAATCACAAATCATCAGAAAAAAGGATCAGACAGACTAAATTGCGCCGGTTGACCAACAGGTATGCATCTCGTACGACTAGGAACAAGGTTCGTAAATTACGTGCAGTAACCTCCAAAGAGGAGGCGATTAAGATGTACCCCGAAGTTTGCTCTATGTTGGATAAATTGGCAAAAAACAGTGTTATTCACAAAAATAAAGCTGGCAATCTGAAATCAAAATTAGCTGCTCATGTGAATAGCCTGAGTTGATATGATAAAACACTTGGTGTTGTTCAAGCTGGCGGATGAGGCTGAAGGGAACTCGAAAGAAGCCAATGCTATCATTATTAAGGAGAAGCTGGAGGCCCTGAAAAATGTTATTCCGGTAATCCGAAAGATGGAAGTGTTTATAAATCATGTTGAAGCTTCGTGCGTCAATTATGATATTTTACTCGACAGCGAATTTGAAACACTGGACGATCTGAAAATTTATGCCCGCCACCCTGAACATATCGCAGTTGGGGAGTTTATAGTAAAAGTAAGAACCGAAAGGGCGGCAATTGATTACGAATTTTAAAAATCGTTATCTACATAATACGATTATCAAAAAAAGCGGACAAAAAGTCCGCTTTTTTTGGTTGTATGCATTGAATGGATAACATCCGTTGTTAAAGCATGCTTGGGGGGTATGGGCACCAGCCATTAGCTACGGGCAAGGGTGTTTCATTGCATGTTGTAATTGAAATAGAGCAACCATCGTACCCAATAACGATGAGGCTTTCAGTTAAGTTAATCACCTTTTATCGGTGATATAATCCAGTTCAAAAAAAGCCAAAAATGGTTGGTGAAGAGACAAATTTTTCGTACTTTTGTTCTCATTAAAAATATCCGTATAACTCATCATAATTGACGAATAGAGAGATAGTTCAACAAAAAATCAAGAAATGTCAGAAGAAGAAAAAAAATCGGCAAGCGGAAGTTATTCTGCGCAAAATATACAGGTACTCGAAGGCCTTGAGGCAGTGCGTAAACGTCCTGCCATGTATATCGGCGATGTGAGCGAGAAGGGGCTTCATCACCTGGTGTACGAAGTAGTGGATAACTCCATCGACGAAGCTCTTGCCGGATATTGTTCCGAAATAGATGTGATTATCAATGAAGATAATTCTGTTACCGTAAGAGACAACGGACGCGGAATCCCGGTAGACTATCACGAAAAAGAGAAAAAATCGGCTCTTGAAGTGGTGCTTACGGTCCTGCATGCAGGTGGTAAGTTCGACAAGGGAACCTATAAGGTCTCCGGAGGGCTACATGGTGTGGGTGTCTCCTGTGTGAACGCGCTTTCTATATATCTGAAGGCTGAGATTCACATAAACGGTAAAATATATGTACAGGAATACTCACAGGGAAAGCCCTATTCAGATGTGAAGATTGTTGGCGAAACAAAAGAGACCGGCACGGTGATTACCTTTAAACCCGATAATTCCATTTTTACAATATTGGAATACCGCTATGACATTCTAGCTACCCGCCTCCGGGAGCTTGCATATTTGAATGCAGGCATAACGCTGACACTTACCGATAAAAGGGTAGTGAGGGATGACGGGTCGTTCAAGGCAGAACGCTTTTATTCCGAAACGGGCCTGGAGGAGTTTGTCAGATATATCGATAAAAATAAAGACCCTCTTATCAGTGAACCTATTCATATAGTTACGGAGAAAAACGAAATTCCCATTGAGATAGCGTTAACATATAACGACACCTATAATGAGAATATATTCTCTTATGTAAATAATATAAATACTATAGAGGGAGGAACACATCTGACCGGTTTCCGGAGAGGCCTCTCGCGTACACTGAAGAAGTATGCTGAAGACTCCAAAATGCTTGAAAAAGTGAAGGTGGAGGTAAGCGGCGACGACTTCCGTGAAGGAATTACCGCGGTGCTTTCAGTGAAGGTTGCCGAACCACAGTTCGAAGGACAAACCAAAACAAAACTGGGAAACAGTGAGGTGATTGGTGCCGTGGATCAGGCAACAGGAGAGGCTCTTAGAAATTATCTGGAAGAGCATCCAAGAGAGGCAAAGGTGATTGTTGAGAAGGTTATCCTGGCAGCTACAGCACGTCATGCCGCCCGTAAAGCCCGTGAAATGGTTCAGCGCAAATCGCCTCTATCAGGCGCAGGCCTACCAGGAAAGTTGGCCGACTGCTCTAGCAAAGATCCAGTTCAGAGTGAGATATTCCTTGTGGAGGGCGATTCTGCAGGCGGTACGGCAAAACAGGGGCGTAACCGCATGTTTCAGGCTATTCTGCCATTGCGCGGTAAGATACTCAACGTGGAAAAGGCAATGCCGCACAAGGTACTGGAGAGCGAAGAGATAAAGAATATTTATACCGCTCTTGGTGTATCAATAGGAACAGAAGAAGACTCCAAGGAGCTCAATATTGAGAAACTTAGATATCATAAGATTATTTTGATGACCGATGCCGATGTCGACGGAAGCCACATCGACACTCTTATTCTTACATTTTTCTTCCGCTATATGCGGCCTCTCATCGAGAATGGCTACGTATATATAGCAACTCCGCCACTCTATCTTTGCAAAAAAGGCAAAATTGAGGAGTACTGTTATAACGATCGCCAGAGACAGGTTTTTATTGACAAGTATGGCGAAGGGAACGAAAACGCTATCCATACACAGCGTTACAAGGGCCTTGGAGAGATGAATGCAGAACAACTCTGGGAAACAACAATGAATCCTGAGCACCGTACCCTGAAACAGGTTACAATTGAGAATGCTGCCGATGCCGACATTATATTCTCCATGCTTATGGGCGAGGAGGTGGCTCCGCGAAGGGAGTTTATTGAAGATAATGCCACCTACGCAAATATAGATGCATAAATGATCTGATTTTTACGGATGAAACGTCCTCCATCACTGCAATCCGGCGATAGAGCCATCATTTTGTCTCCCGCGGGAAACATTGACGAAAATGTTGTACGGGATGCAGTTGCCATATTGGAATCCTGGGGGCT
Source organism: Proteiniphilum propionicum (assembly GCF_022267555.1). NCBI lineage: Bacteria > Pseudomonadati > Bacteroidota > Bacteroidia > Bacteroidales > Dysgonomonadaceae > Proteiniphilum > Proteiniphilum propionicum. Next base: position 3,505,173 of record NZ_CP073586.1, on the reverse strand, counting down.
GGTGCCTGAGACAGGTGAAAACGCTCTTTGCGAAAACGGGCGTTTCAGCGGCTCTGTAGAGGAAAGGATGTCTGATTTGCAAAGAGCATTCGACGATCCGTCAGTAAGGCTTGTTTTTTGCTCAAGAGGAGGTTATGGCGTTGTTCATATGCTCAATAAGCTTAATTATTCCGGTATAAAGAGATTTCCGAAGTGGGTGGTGGGTTTTAGTGATATCACTGCTCTTCACGCCGCTTTGCAGGTGAATGGCATTGCGTCAGTACATGGGCCTATGGCTAAGCATTTGTCTGACGAAGGAGCAGAAGATGAAGCTGTCAGATATATGCGAAGTCTCCTGTTTGGTGAATCTGTTGAGTATCGGATGCCTGTGAGGCAGTATGATATTCTGAATCGCAGGGGAACTGCTGAAGGCAGGCTCTTCGGAGGCAACCTGTCAGTCTTTTGTGCTCTTATGGGTACTAAGTTTGTAAAAATCCCCAACAAAGGCATCTTGTTTATAGAGGATATCGGTGAAGCTCCATACCGGGTTGACAGGATGATATATCAGTTAAAGCTTTCAGGTGTCTTTGAGAAAACCGGAGGGTTGATCGTTGGACAGTTCACTGGCTACGAAGAGGATGCCCGGATGTACTCATCATTACAAGAATCGATATTCAATGCAGTGAGAGAATACGATTTTCCGGTATGTTTTGATTTTCCGGTGGGGCATGTGAAACAGAACTACCCTCTTATCATGGGTGAACATGCCTCGTTGAACATAGGTGGTGATTATATCACATTCATTCAATAAACAAAATTATTCATAATGACGATCAGTACAGAGTTGATGTTACTTGTAGGATCTGTCTTGTTTTTTATAAGCATGCTGGTCGGAAAGGCCGGACATCGTTTTGGTGTTCCTGTATTGTTGCTTTTTCTAGTTGTGGGAATGGTTTTCGGATCCGATGGGTTCGGTTTGATTTTCGACAATGTTCAAACCGCACAGACTATAGGAACAATCTGTTTGACTATCATCCTTTTTTCCGGAGGGTTAGATACCAGGTTTACTGAGATAAGGCCGGTAATATGGCCGGGTGCAGTTCTTGCCACGTTAGGCGTACTAATTACAGCTATACTTACAGGATTTTTCACCTACTGGTTGTCGGGACTTATGTTTCCTTCTTTGGGAATAAGCCTGCTGACAGCTATGCTGCTAGCCTCTACCTTCTCTTCTACCGATTCAGCTTCTGTTTTCGGGATACTTCGCTCCAAAGGATTGGTACTAAAGAATAATCTGAGGCCTTTGCTTGAGCTTGAGAGTGGTAGTAACGACCCCATGGCGTATATGCTTACCCTTATGTTTATGAGCATCATTCAGTCGGGAGGTGATCCCAATATCGGAATGGTAGCCTTTAACATACTTGTTCAGCTGGTGGTAGGTACGGCAATGGGTTATCTTCTTGGAAGAGCTGCGGTAATCATTATCAACCGCATCAGAATGGATAACGCCTCACTTTATCCAATTTTACTGTTAACTTTCGGTGTGTTTATCTTTGCGTTAACCTACTATCTGAAAGGTAACGGATATCTTGCTGTATATATTGCCGGATTGGTGATCGGGAACTCAAAATTCTCTCATAAGCGTACTTCTATGAAGTTTATGGATGGTTTCGCCTGGATGAGCCAGATACTGCTCTTTCTAACACTGGGATTGCTTGTTAACCCGGGCGAGCTGGTGCAAGTTCTGGTACCGGCATTGATTATATCATTTTTTTTGTTATTTATCGGCCGTCCGGTAGCCGTCTTTCTTTCGCTGACTCCTTTCCGCGAGATAGGCCTCAAAGATAAACTATACGTATCCTGGGTCGGGTTGAGAGGTGCCGTACCAATTATTTTTGCTATTCTGCCTCTTGCAGCCGGAGTGCAGGATGCAAGATGGATTTTCAATATTGTATTCGTAATAACTATTGTCTCCCTGCTTGTACAGGGGACTTCCCTGCCTATTGTTGCAAGGTGTCTGGGGCTGGCTGAAAATCCTCCAAAATATAAAGCTTTCGAAGATTTCGATGTGGAGTTTGCAGAAGAGATAAAATCTGCTATGACAGAGATTTTAATTACCGAAGAGACATTGACATATGGTAAAAATCTGATAGAGATGCCGCTGCCCGACAAAACTCTGGTGGTTATGATTAAACGAGAAGAGCAGTATTTTGTGCCGACCGGTCAAACCGAACTGCATGCAGGAGATAAACTATTGGTTATTTCTGATGACGAAGATGCACTAAAAGAAACATATTCCAACATAGGAATTTCAGATTTCTCATATCAGAAGAATAAGTAGGGTATACCTTTGATTTTTCACCTTCTTGCTGTATGCAAGTGACATTTATTGTGAGAATAAGAGTAGCCAGAACAGGTTGAAGCGTTACAAATTAAAGATTTACTGACGGGAAAGTAATTGAATCAGTAGAGAAAATATTGGCTGAAAAAAATCCGGAGGAAAAAGAACGAAACAGAGCCAGCTGATTGGAGACTAGTAATAATAAAGTTTGATTTATAAAGATTTTCGGATTAGAAAGTCATAACTTTGCAGAAATAAAAAATAGAGGAAAGTGAAAACTAAAATATATATACCGGTTTTATTGATAACCGGGTTGCTGTTTACCATTTCGTGTAACTCATGCCAGTCAAGCAAGAATACTGTTGTTATGGAGCCATACCGGCGGCTATCACCTGGATTTAACGCCGACAGTGCCTATCTGTTTGTGGAGAAGCAGGTGCGTTTTGGTCCCAGGGTTCCCGGTACGGAAGCTCACAATGCCTGTGGCGATTATCTCGTTGCAAAACTGACTGAATTTGGTGCCCGGGTAGTAGAACAGCGCGCCAATATTACTCACTACGATGGCAAAAATTTGACCGTACGCAATATCATTGGGAGCTATCAACCAGAAAAAGAGAAGAGAGTATTGCTTTTTGCCCATTGGGACTCGCGCCCCTTTGCCGATGAGGAGACAGATGTCGGCAGGCAACGTCAGCCTGTTCAGGGTGCCGACGATGGCGCAAGCGGTGTAGGTGTACTGCTTGAGATTGCCCGCCAGCTGCATCAACAACCGCCTGAAGTGGGTATTGATATTATATTCTTCGATCTGGAAGATTGGGGGCAACCCTCTTTCGAAAGCGAATGGGTAGAGGGTGACTGGTGGTGTCTTGGTTCCCAATATTGGTCTGAACAGCCGCATGTTGAAGGTTATAAAGCTTCTTTCGGAATTCTGCTGGATATGGTGGGTGGTGCAAATGCTACATTTTTGAAAGAGGGGTATTCAATGAAATATGCTCCGTATGTTGTGGAAAAAGTGTGGGGCATAGCTTCCAAAATGGGCTTTGGTAGTTATTTCTCTTCCGGCAGTGGAGGATATATTACCGATGATCATCTGATGGTGAACCAAATGAAACTTGCTCCAAGCATAAACATCATAAATCTGAAAAAGGATTCCCCTACCGGATTTGTTCCTTATTGGCATACACTCAGCGATGATATGCGAAATATCGACCGGAATACGTTGGAAGTAGTAGGTATTACAGTAATGGAGGTAGTCTACTCGGAAAAAATCCGTTGATTCAGCTACCGGAAAAAGTAGGTAATGATAAGACAAAATAGTGAAAATGCAGACGATAAACGAAGTACAACAAGAGATTATTGAAGAATTCAGCATTTACGATGACTGGATGGATAAATACGCGATCATCATAGAACAGGGTAATGCCCTGCAGCCTCTAGATGAGAAATACAAGATTCCCGAGAATATCATCCAGGGATGTCAGAGCAGGGTCTGGTTGCAGACAGATTATTGTGACGGCAAGCTCTATTTTCAGGCCGAGAGCGATGCTATTATTGTTAAAGGCCTTCTGGCGCTTGTACTGCGTGTGTTTAATGGGCGCACTCCGGATGAGATTATCAGTGTGGATTTGCGTTTTATGAAAGAGATAGGACTTACCGAACATCTTTCACCAACACGCTCCAACGGGCTGCTCTCAGTAATTAAACAGATCCGTTATTATGCTATTGCATATAAAGCCAAAGCAGAAAAAAACTAATTCCCGTTACTGCTCATTTCAGCCGACCTGTTTCTGGCGGCATCGAGTACACCCTCGAAATGCTTTCCCAACTCGTGTAAGCGGAAATAATCCAATCCTGCCTGCGTGGTGCCTCCCTTGCTTGTAATATTTCTTATCAGCTCTTCAATGCTGTATTGCTTCTGGTTTTGGGCAAAATATATTGTGGTCCCCTGTGTAAGTTCAAGCAAAAGTTCGTCAAGGAGAGGCCCGGGCAGATTAAATTCCTGCATCTTATTCTTGAAGATCTGAATAAACGCCAGTATAAATGCCGGGCCACTTCCGAACACAGAGGTAAAAAGGTCGAACCCGCTCTCCTCAAGCTGTACTACTTTTCCCAGCTTACCCATAATACGGCAAACATACATAGCCTTTTTGTTGCCCGGACGGTTGGTGGCAAAAGCTGTCACCGATTTGCGATAAGCCATAGCCAGATTGGGCATAATACGCACTATAAGATGCTCCTTTCCCAAATACTTTTCAATATATGAAATACTCTTTCCTGCTACAGGTGAAACGATAGCCTTCCCTTTTATATCGAACTTCTTCAACTGATCTAATATACCGGCAAGGTCCTGTGGCTTTACCGCCAGCCATATGACATCGGAAAAGGTGACCAGGTCTTCCATTTTATCACAAAATAATATATCAACCTCTTTTCGGTTTCTGTTAAAATAGGCGAACTCCATCTCTTTCTCATCTTTCAATCCATGATAAACCGCTCTTGCCAGATTGCCGAATCCTATAAATCCATGTTTCATTGCCTTCTGTTTTTGACTCTTAATCTTTAATACTACGTGAATATTTCTATTTTTAGATCTTCTATGTAACTCTGTGAGTATTTACTTTACTTAAATTTTGTGAAAGGAATCTGTTTTTTCAGAGCCTTAATTATATAATTAGCACGCTGTCCGTTAACTATCCACATCTCTACTCCGCTCTTCATACATATTTCAGCAGCATGCACTTTAGATGACATACCTCCTGTGCCCAGAGTAGATTCCTTTTCTTCTATGCATCCTTCGATAGAGTTTAAATCAGCCACATCTGTAATAAGCTGTGCATCAGGGTGAAGGTGAGGGTTTTTGTTGAATATTCCATCAATATCCGATACAATGATCAGCAGATCCGCTTCCGTAATCACAGCAACAAGTGCCGACAGCTTATCGTTATCTCCCAGTACGATCTCCTCGATGGAAACAGTGTCGTTCTCATTCACTATCGGTATATAATCGGCATGCCACAGCCTTTTGATGGTGTTCCGGGTATTTTCGTTAGCAACCGGGTTCTCAAAGTCGCGGTAGGTAAGAAGTATCTGAGCGATATTCAATCCAAAAGTACGGAAGATAGTGTCGTAAAGCTCAATCAACTTGGTCTGACCGATAGCAGCCATAGCCTGTTTTGAATCTACCCGTTTGTTAAATCCGTTGATCTCAACAAATTGCCTAGCGGTAGCTATAGCTCCTGATGATACGATTACCACATCATATTCGTTCTTCAACTCCACGATCTGACGTGCCAGACTCTCGATTACGGCAAATGATATTCTGTTTGTTCCTGCCGTCAGCGTGGAAGTGCCAATTTTTATGATCAGTTTCTTTTTCATATTATTCCCTGATATGTCCGTTTCCAAAGACGAACCATTTGTTTGTCACAAGCTCCTGTGTCCCCAGGGGACCGCGGAAGTGAAGTTTTTGCGTGCTGATAGCTATTTCAGCACCTACGCCAAACTGTCCACCGTCGGTAAAACGTGAAGAGGCGTTATGATACACTGCTGCACAGTCCACCTTTTGCATGAAATCTCCTGCTTTCCCTGAATTATTGGTGACGATTACCGCAGTATGCCCTCCGGAGTAGCGGTTGATCATTTCAATGGCTTCAGATTCAGTATCTACGAGAGAAAGGTAGAGTTTCGGAGCCAGGTACTCCTCACAAAGTGTATGTGCATCGTTCTCCTCCTTGATGAAATGGCAAAGGGATGCTATCTCCCTGTTTCCCCATACCTCGATACTATTCTCCAATAGTTGCGTTACAAGGTCATTAAGCTTTTTCTCCAGCTGATGCAGTCTTTTGTTTATGAGCACCTTATCGATAGCGTTGCATACGCTTATACGCTTTTTACCATTCAATATCAGCTGAATGGCCATTTTGAAATCTGAATCATCATCCACATACAGAAAATTGTTCCCCCTGCCGCTTACAATCACCGGAACGGAAGAGTTCTCCTGCACAAACCTGATTAGCCCTTCTCCACCACGCGGAATTATCAGATCCGCCTTATGACTGTTTTCCTTGATAAGCATCTGGGTCTCTTCGCGGGACAGGCTCAGGTATTTCACATAACTTTTGTCGGCTCCATTTTCCGACAGCGCCCGTTGCCAAAGCTCTGTAAGCAAAATGTTAGTATTAGAAGCCTCTTTGCCTCCTTTAAGCAGAATGCGGTTACCAGCTTTGAAAGCGGTAGCCGCCGCTTCAATGGTAACATCGGGACGCGACTCGTAAATAATAAGAATTGTCCCAAACGGGACTGTTCTGTTTACAATCCTTAACCCGTCTTCACGTGCAATCTCATACAATATTTTTCCTTCGGGGTCGGGTTGTAAAGCCACCTCCTCGAGTGAGCGTATCATCCCTTCAATTTTTTTCTCATCTACCTTCAGGCGATCTTTCATTGAATCGTCCATATCGGGAAAAGCCAGCATATCGGTGTTATTGGCATCCATGATCTCCTTCCTGTTTTGTTGTAACAGAAAGGCAAGGGATGATAACACGCTATTTTTTTGTGTTATATCCATATTGCTATAAAAAAAGAAATTATTTCGGCCCCAAAGGTAGCAATTTATTCTTAAACAACATGTTTGTACATCTATTTATTATTTTAACGTGTGAGTCCTCTCCGAAAACCTCGAAACCCAATTTTATTGATTTTCAATAAGTTGAAAATCAATGATCATCTTTTGAAATTTTCAAGAAAAAAGACTTATCGGAGGAGACTCACGTGTAGAATCTTAAACCGTAACAGCAATGTTAGTTTACGGATAGGTTAGATAAAGAGATGCAATAACCAGAGGTTAAGTTCAACTTATAAGTCCAATTTTTTCGATTAAATTCGGTTCATAAGAACACCATTTCCGGTTAAGATCTACTCAGAAGTTCAACGCTCAGGCGTGGTTTTCAGAAAATATCGCGAATAATTCCGGCTAAAATGGTAACTTTGCACCTCTTTTAAGATATAAGTGGATTTACTTTCAATAATCATTATTGCCGTAGGACTGGCGATGGACTCTTTTGCTGTCTGCATTGGCAAGGGCATGTGTCGTAAACGTTTTTACGTCTGGAGATCACTCAAGATTGCCATCGTATTTGGTCTGTTCCAGGGTTTGATGCCTCTGGCGGGATATCTGCTGGGTATTGGGCTGTCGGCCTGGATAAAGCAGCTTGATCATTGGGTCGCATTCGGTATTTTAGTTCTTTTGGGATTTAAAATGATATACGAAGGTTTATTGCCTGAAGGTGAACCAGACTGTATAGGCTGTGATTGCAGAGCAAATCTGTCCATCGATTGGAAGAGAGTATGTATACTGGCTGTTGCTACAAGTATTGATGCCATGGCAACAGGGTTAATCTTTGCCACTTATCCCGGAACAATACTCTCAGCAGTAGTTGCTATTGCATTGGTAACAATTCTTTTTTCCTTCACAGGTATCTTTCTTGGTGTTCGTCTTGGAAATAAATTCAGATTCAATTTCGAGATTTTAGGTGGAGTTATCCTTACAGTAATAGGATTGAAAATATTGCTGGAACATCTTTTTAATGGTGGTTGATTTTCTATTTCTTTTCTTCGCTTGACATCGAGTCTCTTTTCAGGATGATAAAACCTCTCTGCCGGATAATACCTCAATCAGAACCGCTGCCTGAGAATGATCCCCGTCCTTTGCAGCATAGAGCAATGTGACTTTTCCATGCTCCTTTTCCAGATCTTTTATCTGTTGCAGAAGCTCTCCCTTTTCGGTCAGCTCTTTCCTGTATAACCTGTCAAACTCGTTCCATTTGGCGGGATCGTGATGAAACCATTTCCGTAACTCTGTTGACGGAGCTATCTCTTTCATCCAGAGATCTACATGTACTTTTTCTTTCGATAAACCGCGTGGCCAGAGTCTGTCTATCAATATACGGTAGCCGTCGTCGCCCAATTGTTCATATATACGCTTAATTCCGATCATTGTTTATTCAGGATTATTCTTCCCTCCTTCTATGGTTGAAGGGTAAGTCATTATTCGTTTCCGGAAACTAACCGGTTCCCAGGTTATAACGAATAAGTTGTCCTGTAAGTTCAGATCTGCTTCGCTATTCCTGCGCGGTTCAGGATGAAGGCGAACTCGAAAGCGGTGTCTTTTATTCCTTCGTAACGTCCGGTGGCCCCTCCGTGTCCCGAGTCCATATTAATACGAAGCAGCAGGATATTATTGTCGGTTTTTAGCGACCGGAGTTTTGCCACGTACTTGGCGGGTTCGTGGAATAACACCTGTGAGTCGTTTATTCCACCTGTCACTAGAATGTTTGGATAATCTTGAGCCTTTATATTGTCATATGGCGAGTAGGAGAGGATATAGTTATAATACTCCTCCTCGTTGGGGTTACCCCACTCCTCGTATTCGCCGGTCGTTAGCGGCAGTGTGTCGTCGAGCATTGTGTTTATAACATCCACAAAGGGTACCTGTGCTACGATGGTATTATATAGGTCCGGGCGCATATTCGCAACTGCACCCATCAGCAGTCCGCCCGCACTTCCTCCCATGGCAGCCAGCTTGCAGGGGGAGGTATAACCCTCTTGCACCAGTTTCTCACTGCAGGCAATGAAATCGTTGAAAGTGTTCTTTTTCCTGAGCAACTTCCCATCCTCGTACCACTGTTCTCCAAGATCACTGCCACCCCGGATCTGGGCGATAGCGTACACGAATCCTCTATCTATCAGGCTATACATGCTTGCACTGAAATAAACATCAGAGCTGCTGCCGTAACTTCCGTATGAGTAGATAAGTGCAGGGCTGCTACCATCTTTCTTCAATCCCTTTTTATAAACAACTGCCATCGGGACCTTTACTCCATCCGGAGCGGTCGCCCAGAGGCGTTCTACTGAATAATCATCTGGATTGAACCCTGACGGTATCTCCTGTTCCTTCAGTTTCTCTGTTTTTCCCGTTTCAATATTGTACTCATAAAGCGTGGTGGGCCGGTTGAGAGATGTGTAGGAATAGCGGAAGGTAATGGCATCATACTCCGGATTTCCACTTAGCCATGCAGAATAGACTGGCTCAGGAAAAGCAATGGTCTTTACATTATTGCCCGAAACAGGTTTGACCTGTATCTCAGTAAGTCCGTTTTTGCGCAATTCCATCGACACATAGTCTTTCAGGATATCAATCCCTTCTATGCGAACATTTTTGTTATGTGGCACAAAAACTTTCCAGGCCGACCGCTCCTCGTATCCATTGAGCGGAAGTTCAAAAATCATCCCGTTCAGGTTTTCTTTATCCTTATAGCGCATAAAAAATTTCTCTTTATGAGGATAAATGCTGTATTCTACATCTTTTACACGGGGAAAGAAAATTTTGAATTCATCCATCGGACGATCGGCCCTAATGTATCGTTCTTCAGATGTAGTTGAGCTGGTACAGCCTATAAAAATATACTCTTTGGTTTTACTGCCTGAAACGTATGTACTGAATTTGTTGTCCGTCTCTTCATAGACAAGCGTACCTTCGGGAGAGTCGAGCATACGCCGATATATATAACAGGAACGTAATGTGTTGTCTATAGTGCTGTAAAATAGCGTTTCGTTGTCGTTTGCCCATGCTGCAGAGGTAGCTCCACTGACACTGAAACCCACCTCTTCGCCAGAGGCGAGATCTTTCACTTTCATCATGAACTCGGCATACGAACCTGTTTCATTGAAAAAATAGGCTGCTTTGCTGTTGTCGGGGCTGATGGAATACCCTGCAAAAATAAATGCCGGTTTACCTTCAGCCATCCTGTTCACATCAAAGATAATCTCTTCCGGTGCCTCCATTGTACCTTTGCGGCGACAATAGGTACGGTACTGTTTCCCTTTTTCCGTACGGCTGTAGTAGTAATAGCCATCGCTAAAAGAGGGATATGTTTCATCGTCCTCTTTTATGCGCCCTACAATTTCATTGTAGATGGTTTGCCTGAGAGTTTCCGTAGAAGCCATTAAGCTATCTGTATATGCATTCTCGGCTTTCAGATAATCTATCACCTTAGGATTTTTTTTGTCCTTCAGCCAATAGTAGTTGTCGATGCGTTGTTTTCCGAAATTTGTAAACGTAACGGAATTTATTTCTGCCACCGGGGGGGCAGGAAAATCGGATTGCTTTAAAATCTTCACTTCTTCTTTTTTAGGATTGCACGATAGAGATAATAATGCCATTGCGTAGACTGCAATTAAATTTTTTGATTTCATGATAAGTTCAATTAAGATTTTATATATTATTCCTTTTTCTTCTTCCTCTTCTCTTTTTTTATATAAACGGCTGATAACCAAAGAATAAAAGATAATAAGATAATAGCCCATAGATTAGTGATGCCTATCAGCACCCAGAGCAGGTTGCTCCATCCGTTTTTGAATGCGTTGCTTATTTTATCAAAAAAACTGAATTGTCTGTTTATGACGTAATAAGTAACCGTTAGTGTGCTGTAATCAACCTGTTTGGAAAGATAACGCATACTGCCTTCTGCAGATTCAATCTCAGTTTGAATTTTTCCTATTTGCTCTTCAATCTTCAGGATATCTTCCACTGTATTGGCGCGTTTCAACAGTTCCTGATAACGTGCTTCAATCTCTTTTTTTGTATTAATACGTGTGACCAGGTCATAATATTCCTGGGTAACGTCATGTACATCAAAACTTTTATAGTCAATTTTTAATGAGAAGGATTCGATTTTTTGCAACAGATTATCAAAATTTTCTGATGGAACGCGAATCGTGAGTGTATTCTCTGTCCTATTTTCATATCCTGACGTGGTTTCATTTGATATATAACCTTTTAAATCAGTAACAGTTCTGTTTATATCATTTTCTGTTTTGTTCATGTCCGAAGTGCGAAAACGAATTGTACCCGTTTTGGTAAGTTTTCGCTCCTGAATTTGAGTATCCCTATCTCCTGCTTCTGAAGTTACCGGAAGCGTGGCGGCTGGCATTATAGCCTCTTTATCTGTTTCGATCTCTTTATAAACATTGTTTTTTGAACCCCTATCACAAAAAGTCAGAGAAAGAAGCAGTAATATAAATATAAAAGACCTGATTGATCGTCTCATAACAATTTTTCATATAATAAAGAGCAAAAGTACACATTTCTTTTGAGAAAACTATATGAACAATCTTTTTCTCATAACGTTATAATCTGAACTTGATGATTGAAATGCATTCACACGAACAAAAACCTCGGCACGAAGATGTGAAGAACATCAAAGCGGCATTTTTCCTGAATCTAACTTTTACGTTTATCGAGCTTGCCGGAGGGCTGCTGACCAACAGCGTAGCGATACTTTCGGATGCCGTTCACGACCTGGGCGACAGCTTTTCGCTCGGCTTATCATGGTATTTTCAGAAAGTTGCGAAAAAACCGCGTACAAAGGAGTATACATATGGCTTCAAACGATTTTCGTTGTTGGGTGCAGTAATAAATTCGTTAGTACTGATAGTGGGAAGCGTGGTAATCCTTGCTCACGCCATTCCCCGTCTGTTCAACCCTCAGCAACCCGATGTGAAGGGTATGTTGCTGCTCGCAGTGTTGGGCGTGATTATCAACGGACTGGCGGTCATTCGCCTGAGAAAGGGAAGTTCTATTAATGAACGGGTAGTATCTCTGCATATGCTTGAAGATGTGCTGGGATGGATGGCTGTACTTATAGGAGCGGGTATAATGTATTTCATCGATGCTCCCTTTATCGATCCTCTGCTTTCCGTTGCCATATCTCTTTTCATCCTTTATAATGTGTACAGTAATATTCGTCGGAGTCTGCATATCATTCTGCAGGGAAGTCCCCTTGAATTGGATATGGAAGAGGTGAAGCAGTCGATCATGGATATCAATGAGGTTCAGAGCGTGCATGATATACATGCCTGGTCGGTAGATGGTGAATACAACGTCATGACTATCCATGTTGTACTTAAAGATGCCCTAACTATGGAAGAGCACCAACGTCTGAAACTACTTATCCGTAAAAGATTAATGTCTATGGGAATACAGCATTCTACAATAGAACTTGAATCGTATGACGAGGATTGTGCTTTGGAAGATTGCTGATAAATATTACACCTGTTTCGTAAACAGACATATCTGCTTACCTTGAACAGATTATTCCAAATAAGTATACCCGTACAATCCTGAGCGGTAGTTTGAGAGGAACTCCTTCCCTTCCTCCACTGAGATTTTTCCCTGTTTCACAGAACTCATCACCCATGTTTCTACAGTCCGCACAAGTTTTTTCGGGTTGTATTGAGCATACTCCAGCACTTCGGCTACCGACTCACCATCAATCACCTGGTCTATTTTGTAGCCTGTTTCACTGGTGGATACGTGCACTACATTGGTGTCGCCGAACAGGTTGTGCAGATCGCCCAATATCTCCTGATAAGCTCCTACTAGAAATACGCCAATATAATAAGATTCGTTCTTTTTTAGAGAGTGAACGGGGAGATATGATGAACGGAAGCCATCCTGAGAGGCAAAATTGGCAATTTTTCCATCCGAATCACATGTGATATCCTGTAGAGTGGCTGTTTTGTCGGGTCTTTCGTCTAATCGATGAATAGGAATTATGGGAAATACCTGGTCAATAGCCCATGAGTCGGGAAGCGACTGAAACAGAGAGAAGTTGCAGAAATATTTGTCTGGTAGCAGACTCGATAACTGGCGCAATTCTTCGGGTGCATGTTTAGAACGATTGCTGGTAATGTTGATCTCTCGAGCAATTGAAAAGTATAGCTGTTCAACTTGTGCCCTGGTCTTCAAATCGAGCATACCCAGGCTGAAAAGGTCGAGGGATTCTTCACGTATTTGCTGAGCATCATGCCAGGCTTCCAGCATGCGTGCCTGTGTAAGTGAATCCCATATGTTATAGAGCTCTTTTACCAGCTCGTGATCGTTATCCTCAATATCCATCTCCTCCGACCATTCGGGAAGTGTAGCGGTTTCCAGTACTTCAAAAATCAGCACCGAATGGTGTGCCGTGAGCGCTCGCCCCGATTCGGTAATAATATTTGGGTGGGGTATTCCATTCTTGTTGGCAGCATCCACGAAAGTGAAGATTGAGTCGTTTACATACTCCTGTATTGAATAGTTGATGCTGTTTTCGGTAAAAGAGGAGCGGGTTCCGTCATAATCAACCCCCAGGCCACCGCCGATATCTACGAACTCAATTTTAAAACCCATAGAATGCAGTTGCACGTAGAACTGGGCTGCTTCGCGAAGGGCTGTCTTGATGCGGCGTATCTTTGTGATCTGACTACCGATATGAAAGTGAATCAGCCTGAAACATTCGCTCAGGTTATTATCTCTGAGTACTTCCAAAGCTTCCAGCAGTTCACTGGAATTGAGCCCGAACTTGCTGCCGTCACCGCCCGACTCCTCCCACTTGCCGCTTCCGGAACTGGCCAGCTTCACACGTATGCCTATGTTTGGCTTTACTTTCAGCCGCTTAGCTATCTTGATGGTCAGGCCCAGCTCATTCAGCTTTTCCACCACTATAAACACTTTTTTACCCATCTTTTGTGCAAGTAGAGCCAGTTCTATATAACTTTCATCTTTATAGCCGTTACAGATAATAAAGGAGTTGCTTTCCGTGTTGATGGCAAGCACTGCATGGAGTTCCGGTTTTGAGCCTGCTTCCAGTCCTATGTGGAATCGCTTTCCGCTTGATACGATCTCTTCAACTACCTGGCGCATCTGGTTTACCTTGATGGGGTAGATAATATAGTGCTGGGCTTCGTATTCATACTCTTTTGAGGCAATGGCGAAACTGTTGGATATTTTTTCGATTCTGTTATCAAGTATCTCGGGAAAACGTATCAGTACAGGAGAGGAAACATCTCGAAGATAAAGTTCACGCATCAGATCGCTCAGATCAACGCTACTGCCCTCTTTTTTACGTGGTGTAACCTGAACATGCCCCTTTTCGTTTATGGAGAAATAACCATTTCCCCATCCGTTGATATTATACAACTCTTCCGAATCTTCAATTCGCCATTTTCTCATTCCAACAAACACTAATTAAAGGTGATACATTAAAACTGACAAATCAGCACACAAAAATAGTGATTAATTTTGTCATTTAATGTTGCAATGGTTAAAATGATATGGAAAACAAATTGTTTATGCAGATATATCAGGAAGTAAAGTATATTATAACTTTTTTTAATGATAAACATGCAACTTTTACTGCTTAAAAGCATCATATATATATATATGTAAAAGAACAGTTACTTTAAAAAATTATAATTCTATGCGATTTAAAACCTACCCCCTCCAACTTGCGTTTGTGACTGCTGTAAGTTTGCTTGCCTGCACATCATGCGATAAAAACAGTACTGTTTTAGATGGTGATAATTTGCCCAAGCCCATTAAAATTAATCTGCGCTTGACTGAACAGGAAATGTTAAAGTCAGATCACTCATTCGCATTTGAGTTTTTTGAAAAAGTGTTTGTTGAAGAGTCTGCTGATAAAGATAAAAACTTCATGGTGTCTCCACTGAGCCTTAGCATGGCGCTGGCTATGACATGGAACGGAGCTGATGGTGAAACCAAAGATGCCATTCAGAAAACATTGAAGTTATCGCAATTTAAAAACGATGAAGAAATAAACCAATATTACAAGAAGCTGAGGGACGCTTTGCTTAAGACCGATCCCTCTACAAAACTGGCTATCGCTAACTCTATCTGGACTAACCGGAACGTGCCCATAAAGCCTGAATTTATCAGTGCTAATAAAGATTATTTCAGCTCAACAGTTGAGTCTGCCGACTTTACCGATGTCAATACTGTTAATCGAATCAACCGGTGGGCTGCAGACAATACAAATAACCTTATTGATCATGTGTTGGATAAGACCAACCCGATGGATCTGATGTATTTATTGAATGCCATATATTTTAAAGGAATTTGGACTTCGAAATTCGATCCCAAGAATACATCTAAAAAACCGTTTACCTGCGAAAACGGCACTGTGAAGAGTGTGGAAATGATGCATCAGAAGTCGGATTTCAACTATACCGGCAATCAAACATTTCAAATGGTACAGCTTCCGTACGGAAATCAGGCATTCAGCATGTTGTTATTGTTGCCCAATGAGGGGAAAAAGATCACCGATATCACTGCCATTCTACAAAATAATGATGCGTTGAGCAGCCTGAAATCTGGATTGAGCAATACGCAAGTCGATATTTTTATGCCCAGGTTCAAAACGGAATACAGTAAACGTTTAAATGATGTACTTAAAAATATGGGTATGGAGATAGCTTTCAAGCCCGGCCAGGCAAATTTCTCCCGTATGTCTGATATAAGTGCCTTTATCTCTTTTGTAGATCAGTTTACATATATCAATACAGATGAGGTGGGGACAGAGGCTGCCGCTGTTACAGTGGTCGGGGTTGAATTAACTTCGTATCAACCGCCCAAAACGGTTACATTTAACGCCAACAGGCCATTTATCTATATAATACAGGAAAATTCAACCGGTTCAATTCTTTTCATGGGAGCAGTAAAGGGTTTTAATGAATAGGATTGTTCGGCGCTTTAAATATCTTTTTAAATTTGTCCCTTTCCTGGAAATTATATATAGTGAATTATATCTATTTGAATTTCAATGAAGTTGTACCAAAAGGGAAACATTCTACACTTATTAAAATGTTAACGCGCACATAGACAAATATTTACGGAAAAAATAGGGAAACTTTATATTTTTATGATAAAATAATAAGGAAATATTTTGCATTCTTGGAAACTTTCCATAAACTTGTATTGCCAAACGGAATAATGTTTAGAAAATTATCTTTTCGGAACAGGAAAGTTATTGATATTTTAAAAATCGTTTCAGTTATTTAATTAATAAAGATGAAAAAGGAGACATACACTTTCAACGAAGCATTTAAAGCTTCGATGGACTATTTCAGAGGCGACGAACTTGCTGCCAAGGTGTGGGTTAGCAAGTACGCCCTCAAGGACAGCCAGGGGAAAATATACGAAAAAACACCTGAGGATATGCACTGGCGGATGGTAAAAGAAATTAGCCGCATAGAAAAAAAATATGCCAATCCATTGAGTGAGAATGAACTGTTCGCCCTTTTCGATCGCTTCAGATATATTATTCCCCAGGGGAGCCCCATGACGGGAATTGGAAACGATTACCAGGTGGCCTCGCTATCGAACTGTTTTGTAATTGGTATGGAAGGATGTGCCGACTCTTACGGGGCAATAATTCGTATCGATGAAGAGCAGGTTCAGCTAATGAAGCGCCGTGGCGGTGTTGGGCATGATTTGTCACATATTAGGCCAAAAGGTTCGCCTGTGAAGAATTCTGCACTCACATCCACAGGACTGGTGCCTTTCATGGAGCGTTACTCCAACTCAACACGAGAGGTGGCACAGGATGGTAGGCGCGGCGCCCTTATGCTCAGCGTATCTATCAAGCATCCCGACTCCGAGGATTTTATTGATGCTAAGCTGGAGCAGGGAAAAGTTACCGGAGCCAATATCTCGGTGAAGATAGATGATGAGTTTATGAAAGCTGCCTCAGAAGGGAAACCCTATGTGCAGCAGTTCCCAATCGACTCACAAGAGCCAAAATATAAAAAAACTATTGATCCGCAAGAGCTGTGGAAAAAGATCGTGCACAACGCATGGCGGTCGGCCGAACCGGGTGTTCTCTTCTGGGATACCATTATCCGTGAGTCGGTGGCCGACTGTTATGCCGATCTTGGCTTCAGAACTGTCTCTACCAATCCATGCGGTGAGATCCCGTTGTGTCCATACGACAGCTGCCGGCTATTGGCTATCAACCTATACTCCTATGTTGTAAATCCGTTTAAAAAAGATGCCTATTTCGATTTTGGCCTCTTCGAAAAACATGTGCGGTTGGCACAACGTATTATGGACGATATTGTGGACCTGGAGTCTGAGAAGATCGACCTGATACTGGAGAAAATAGATGCTGACCCCGAGTCGGAAGAGGTAAAATATTCGGAGCGCAACCTGTGGAAAAAGATTCAGCGCAAAACAATGCAGGGGCGCCGTACCGGCGTGGGTATTACTGCCGAGGGTGATATGCTGGCAGCATTAGGTATTCGCTATGGAACGGATGAAGGGAACGACTTCTCGGAAAAAGTTCACCGCGTTGTGGCTCTCAATGCTTATGCCTCGTCTGTAGAGATGGCAAAAGAGCGTGGCGCTTTTGAAATTTACGATGCCGAAAGAGAAAAAAACAACCCTTTTATCAATCGTCTGAAAGAGGCCGATCCTGATCTTTATGAAGATATGGTGAAATATGGCAGGCGCAATATTGCACTTCTAACCATTGCCCCTACCGGAACCACAAGCCTTATGTCGCAGACTACATCGGGCATTGAGCCGGTCTTCCTGCCTGTATACACGCGCCGCCGCAAAGTAAACCCTAACGATAAGGATGTAAAAATCGATTTCGTGGACGAAAATGGTGACTCTTGGGAAGAATATACGGTCTTTCACCACAAATTCGTTGCCTGGATGGAGGCCAATGGTTATCCCACTACCAAGCGCTACAGAAAAGAGGAGATTGATGAGCTGGTAGCCAAATCACCCTATTACAAAGCAACATCAAACGATGTGGATTGGCTGCAGAAGGTGAGGATGCAGGGACGCGTGCAAAAGTGGGTAGACCACTCCATCAGCGTAACTATCAACCTGCCGAATGATGTATCGGAAGAGCTTGTTGGAGAGCTTTATATGGAGGCTTGGAAGAGCGGATGTAAAGGATGTACGGTTTATCGTGAAGGGTCGCGGGCGGGCGTGCTTATCTCTAACGGTGATGACGAAAGTAAAGAGGAAAAAGAAGAAAAAGAGGATGGTTGCTACGAACTGCCGCAGATTGTTACTTCACGACCCATAGAGCTTGAAGCCGATGTGATAAAGTTTCAGAACAACAAGGAGAAATGGATCGCCTTTATCGGGTTGTTAAATGGAAGGCCTTACGAGATCTTTACTGGTATCAACGATGAAGACGACGGTATCATGGTGCCCAAGAACGTCACGTCCGGGAAGATCATTAAAGCATACGATAATGATGGTCGTAAACATTATGATTTTCAGTTCCAAAACCGTCGAGGTTATAAGGTAACTATTGAAGGGCTGGACGGAAAGTTTAATCCTGAATACTGGAACTATGCGAAGTTGATCTCGGGTGTGCTACGATACGGGATGCCCATCGACCAGGTGATAAAACTGGTGTCGGGACTCGAGCTTGACAGCGAAACCATCAACACTTGGAAGAATGGTGTGGAGCGGGCGTTGAAGAGATATCTCCCCAACGAAACCGAAGTTAAAGGGCAAAAATGCCCCGTTTGTGGACAGGAAACGCTGGTTTATGAAGAGGGGTGTCTGAAATGCAGGAACTGCGGCGCATCCAAATGCGGGTAATAGATGGTACCAGTGACTGATTTACACCTGAACAGTCACATAGGAAGCACACTTATCAGTAATAATAGAACAGCGATGCCTGAAAAGTATCGCTGTCTGTTTTCAGTTAACTGGTATGCTGATGGGTATATTCAAGCACTTTTACTATTTTTGCAGTATGAATGATACGTATAAAACTGTTGACCGGCCTGCAGAAGGGTATGTTACCGAGAAGAAGAGCAAGTTTATCTCTTATATTTTTCCGGTAAAGAGTGCTGAAGAAGTGAAAGAGATCCTGGAAGAACAGCGCAAGAAATACTATGATGCCCGCCACATTTGTTGGGCATATATGCTGGGATGGCAACGGGAAGAGTTTCGTGCAAACGACGACGGAGAGCCATCGGGTACAGCAGGTAAGCCTATTCTGGGTCAGATCAACTCTGCTGGACTCACCGATGTGTTGGTTGTAGTTGTTCGTTATTTCGGGGGTACTTTACTAGGAACTGGTGGACTGATAAAGGCATATAAAGAGGCGGCAGCCGATGCCATCGCCAATGCCGGGATCACAGAGAAGACGGTGGATGACATTATTGATATAGTGTTTGATTATCCGCTGATGAACGAGGTTATGCGTGTGTTAAAACAATTTGACTCGCTTCAATGGACGCATGATTTCAGAGAAAGTTGCCGTATGCGACTACAGATACGCCGTTCGCTTGCTTCGCAACTTACCGGGATGCTGGAATCAATCCACGGTGTATCCTTTGACAATCCACAAAAAAATCTTAATAAAGAAGGAATTTCTTAAAAATGTGTTGTTCCTTACACAAAATTACTACTTTTGCACCCTAAAAGGAGTAGTATTCCACTTGATTGGAAGTAGAATATTTTCAATAAATTAAAGAAGAAAGACAATTTTGAATGGAAAAAAACCTGGTTATCGTTGAGTCGCCTGCAAAAGCAAAGACAATTGAGAAATTTCTAGGAAAGGATTTTCACGTTATGTCGAGCTACGGACATATCCGTGATTTGAAGAAAAAAGATTTCAGCATAGATATAGAGAATGGTTTCAAACCTATATATGAGATCCCCTCAGATAAGAAAAAGGTTGTTAACGAACTTAAAGCGGCAGCAAAAAAAGTCGATACTGTGTGGCTCGCATCCGATGAAGACCGTGAGGGAGAGGCAATCTCGTGGCACCTGTTCGATGCCCTGGAGCTCAAAGAGGAGAACACTAGGCGCATAGTCTTTCACGAAATAACCAAAGATGCTATTCAGGAAGCAATTAAAAATCCCCGTGCTATAGATCAGAATCTCGTAGATGCGCAGCAAGCACGCAGGGTGCTCGACCGTATTGTTGGCTTTGAGCTGTCGCCGGTGCTTTGGAGGAAGATAAAACCTGCTCTGTCGGCCGGGCGAGTTCAGTCGGTCGCCGTGCGCCTGATCGTTGAAAGGGAGCGGGAGATACAAAATTTCCAGTCTGAAGCAGCTTATCGTATAATTGCACATTTTACAAAAGAAGAGAATGGTCATCAGTATGAAATAAAAGCTGAATACAACAGAAGGCTTAAAACCAAGGAAGAGGCTTTGGCTCTGCTGGAGAAACTCAAATCTTCACATTTCACTGTTGAAGATGTTACCACCCGGCCTGTAAAGAAATCGCCCGCACCCCCGTTTACCACCTCTACTCTGCAACAGGAGGCATCCCGAAAGCTGGGGTTCTCGGTGGGACAGACCATGATGGTGGCGCAGCGGCTCTATGAGTCGGGTAAAATTACCTATATGCGTACCGACTCGGTACATTTATCGGGACTGGCCATCGGTACTGCAAAAACGGAGATCTCCACTCAGTATGGTGAAGAATATCTGAAGAGCCGTCAGTATGCAACTCAGTCGAAAGGAGCACAGGAGGCTCACGAAGCCATTAGACCTACCTATATCAGCCAGCACGAGATAGATGGTACCGCTCAGGAGAAAAGGCTCTATGAACTGATCTGGAAGCGTACAATAGCTTCGCAGATGGCTGACGCTCAACTGGAACGTACTACTGCCAATATTATCATATCAAATACCGAAGGCAAATTTGTTGCAAGCGGCGAGGTGATCAGATTTGATGGTTTTCTGCACGTTTATCTTGAGGGTACCGATGAGGAAAATGGAGAAAACGATGAGGCTATACTGCCTCCAATGAAAAAGGGCGAGCTGCTTGCCATGCAGGAGACCATTGCAACGGAGCGTTTTACACAGCGCCCCCCACGCTATACCGAGGCGGCGCTTGTAAGAAAGATGGAAGAGCTGGGTATCGGCCGTCCCTCTACCTATGCACCCACAATCTCTACTATTATCAACCGCGAGTATGTTGAAAAAAGAAACGTGGATGGAGAGGAGAGGATCTATAATATTCTTACTCTCAAAAAAGGGACTATTAAAGATACCGACAAAAAGGAGATTGCCGGTGCCGATAAGAACAAACTGGTGCCTACTGACATAGGTATGGTTGTAAATGATTTCCTTGTGGAGTATTTTCCTTCAATTATCGATTATAACTTTACTGCTAAGGTAGAGAAAAATTTCGACCAGATTGCGGAGGGGAAGGAACAATGGAACAAATCGATAGCCGATTTTTATAAAGTGTTTCACCCGATAGTGGAGGAAACATCCAAGATGCGTACCGAGCACAAGGCAGGTGAACGGGTACTGGGTACGGATCCCAAGACGGGACGCCAAGTTTCGGTGAAGATAGGGCGTTACGGTGCCATGGCGCAGATTGGTACGCCCGACGAAGAGGAAAAACCGCTCTTTGCCTCTTTGCAGAAGTCACAATCTATTGAGACTATCACTCTTGAAGAAACGCTAAAGCTTTTTGAACTGCCCAGGAAACTCGGTGAATTCAGGAACAAAGAGGTGATTGTGGGTGTAGGACGATTCGGTCCCTATATCCGCCACAACAACAAGTTCGTTTCATTGCCTAAAGGAGCTGATCCTTTGGAGATCCAACTTGACGAGGCAATTGAACTGATTGAGGAGAAGGAGAAAAAAGATCTGGAAAAGATTATCAGTACTTTTGAGGAAGAACCCGAACTGCAGGTGTTGAACGGACGTTACGGGCCCTATATAGCCTATAAAAAGAAGAACTACAAGATACCGAAAAAACTTAAACCGGAAGAGTTGACACTGGAGGATTGCAGACAGATAATTGCCGATACCGATAAGGGTAAAGAGGCAAAAACGGGAAAAACAGGTGGAAAGACAGCTGGGAAAGCAGCATCAAAAACGTCTGGAAAGAGAACTGCTAAAACAGATGAGGGAAAAAAGACAACAACCCGGGGGTCTTCCGGAAAAGCGTCTTCCGGAAAAACTACGGTGAAAAAACAGTGACATGATCACACGCATCAGTCCTTCGACCCATGCAGACCTTCCGATAGTGATGGAGATGTATGCTGTTGCCCGTGAATTTATGCGTAGCAGTGGTAATGCTTCACAATGGGATTCGGGATACCCCTCAGAGCTGTATATTCGTGAAGAGATTGATGCGGGCCACAGTTTTGTGTGTGAAAACGAAACGGGTGGGCTTGTCGGCACCTTTTGCTTTATCATAGGGGACGATTCCACTTACGCAAATATTTACGAGGGGAAGTGGCTCAATAACGATCGTTACGGGACGGTACACAGAATAGCATCGGCCGGGAAGGAAAAAGGGGTAGCAGAAGCCTGTTTTCGATGGTGCTTTAAACAATGCCGCAATATCAGGGTGGATACACACCGCGACAACCGTGTTATGCAGCATATACTTTCGAAGCTGGATTTCACTTTTTGCGGCATCATATATGTTTTAGATGGGACAGAACGGCTGGCTTATCAGAAAACTGAATCTTAAACCAGCAAAGGGTAGAGCAATAGCTGGTTACAATATTATTTATGCTAAAGCCCTTCAGTGTTTATACCTGCATAGGGTAGAGCAATAGTCCGGCAACACCTGATAGCACTATCAGCAATATGGGATCTACTTTTTTTATGGAAGCCACAAGAACCACACTAAAGATTATCCAGCTTTTATAATCAATAAAATTATTGCCGTTCATCAACATCAGGGCAGCAGAAGCAATAAGTCCTATGATAGCCGGCTTCAGTACTGAAAGAGCGGCCCTCATCCAGGGGTTCTCCTTGAGACGTGAGAAGAATGCGCAAACAACGGTCATGATTACCAGAGAGGGTATGCTTACGGCAAGAGTGCAAATGGCGGAGCCTAAAACACCGTAACCGGCTGCAAATCCCATATCCGTGACCGTAGTGTATCCGATGTAAGTGGCTGAGTTGAACGCGATGGGTCCGGGAGTGGTCTGCGAGATAGCCACAATATCGGTGAAGTCATTTACCGATATCCACTGATGCACATCCACAACTTCACGCTGTATGAGCGGTAGCATGGCATATCCACCACCGAAACCGAAAAGTCCGATTTTGAAAAACGATGCAAATAGAGCCAAATAGAGATCAAGGAGTTCCATCTTATTTTTTCATTATCTGTTTCACATGAATAAAATGGAAAATCCCCAGTATGATAGCTGTAAGAATGATATAGACAGGGGAGATTTTTAGTAGCCAAACCGATAGTGCTACAACCAAAGGGATCCAGATGTTTTTAAAATTCACTCCGGCCGACTTGCCCAGTCCAAGTAGCGGTGACACGATAAGTGCCACCACAGCGGGTCGTATACCTCTAAAAATACGTTCAACCACGTGGTTTTCCCTGAACCGGGTAAATACCATTGCGATAAGCAGGATTACTATAAACGAGGGTAAGATAACCCCAGCTCCGGAAAAGATGCTTCCTTTGAATCCAGACCGTTTATTACCTACAAAAAGCGCCGTGTTCAATGCAATGGGGCCAGGCATGGACTGGGCAATGGCAAGCATATCCATAAATTCGCTGTCATCAAGCCACAGTTTTTTATTTACCACCTCGTTTCTTATAAGTGGTATCATTGCATATCCGCCCCCAAACGTAAAAGCTCCGATCTTAAAAAAAACCAGAAAAAGTTCCCAATACTGTTTTAATACTCTCATTTGAAGACTATATATAAAGCAAAAGCAGACTGCAATAAGATGTAATCTGTTGCTAATCTGCTTTTTATAAGAAGCCGCACCGGTGGAATAAGACGAAACTCCTTATGACAGGATTTGAGTGTCCCGGTATCTTTGTAATCCGCTGTCCGCCCGAAGACGAATCCCGAAGGCTGCGGCCCGCCATCGATACCAAAAACGAGTCTCGGTTTATAAAATGTAATTGATGAGTTTCCCAATCGACCAATGCGGCAATAACTCATTCATTTTATATACCCAAAGATAGATTGTCTAAACTTAATATCCAAATATTTTGTGACATTTTTTTCCCCTTTAACCACCTTTTCATGCTAAATAGTTATTAACCAGTAAAACTAATTTTTTGCTAAAAACCTGTTAATATCTTCATCAGTTACTTCGTGATTTGCCAGATCTCCGGCAAGAAATTGATCGTAGGCGCTCATATCTATCAGGCCGTGTCCGGATAAATTGAACAGAATCACTCTTTTTTTGCCCTCCTCTTTTGCCTGCTGCGCTTCCCTTATGGCTGCGGCAATGGCGTGGGTAGATTCCGGAGCCGGAATAATACCTTCGGTACGGGCAAAAAGCACTCCTGCTTCAAATGTATCAAGCTGTTTGATATCCACTGCTTCCACCATTCCGTCTTTCAGCAGCTGGCTTACGATGCTGCCGGCGCCATGATAGCGCAGGCCGCCGGCGTGAATATTTGCCGGGGCAAACTTATGTCCCAGTGTATACATAGGGATAAGTGGAGTGTAACCGGTTTCATCGCCGAAGTCGTACTGAAACTGCCCCCTTGTAAGCTTTGGGCATGATGCAGGTTCGGCAGCAACGAAGCGGGTATTTGCTTTTCCTGCCATGTTGTGACGCAAAAAGGGAAAGGATATTCCAGAGAAGTTTGAGCCGCCACCGAAACAACCGATAACCACATCGGGATACTCTTCAGCCATGGCCATCTGTTTTTCGGCTTCCAGACCAATAATAGTCTGATGAAGAGCTACATGATTCAGTACACTCCCTAGCGTGTATTTGCACTTCTGTGTCTGCATAGCCAGCTCTATTGCTTCTGATATGGCTGTACCCAAGCTACCCTGGTAGTTGGGATTTTCGGTTATGATCTTCCGCCCTGCTTTGGTTGACATGCTGGGCGAAGCGATTACCTGTGCCCCCCAGGTCTGCATCAGTGAACGCCGGTAAGGCTTTTGTTCATAGCTTATCTTTACCATATATACAGCCAGCTCCAACCCGAACGTCCTGGCGGCGAATGCCAGCGCTGTACCCCATTGCCCTGCACCTGTTTCGGTGGTAATGTTTGTTATTCCTTCAATCTTATTATAGTATGCCTGCGGCAACGCCGAGTTGAGTTTGTGTGAACCGACAGGGCTCACGCTTTCGTTTTTGAAGTAGATATGCGCCGGTGTGTCTAATGCTTTTTCCAGTTCGGTAGCCCTTACCAGCGGAGTAGGGCGGTAGATCTTGTATTTATCCCTCACCTCTTCAGGAATATCTATCCAGGCATCTGTCTGGTTCATCTCCTGACGTGACAGCTCCTCGGAGAAGAGAGGATAAAGGTCCTCTGCTTTTAAAGGCGCTTTTGTCTGTGGATTGATCATTGGCTTAGGTTTGTTTTTCATTTCGGCAGTTATGTTGTACCACTGTGTGGGAATATCTGCCTCCGGGAGCATGAATTTTTTTCTCTTTTCCATCGTTATATTTTGTTTAGTTTGATATTGTTGTTTTAAAACAGTTTTACTTATGTCAAAAGTGAGGAGGCGAATAACCTCGATTTATTCAATTCTTGTTAGATTATTTAAACGGATATTCTCTTCCACTATTGCATCTATAACTGCTACCGCCACCATGTTCACTATATCTCGCACTGATGTGTCAACGTCCAGTATATGTACAGGTTTGTTCAGTCCCATCTGTATCGGGCCTATCAGATCATCCATACCAATCTCTTTCAAAAGTTTATAAGCTGAGTTGGCAGAACTTAAATTGGGAAATATCAGGGTGTTTACCTCTTTGTCTTTCAGCTTGGTGAATGGATATTTTTTATCTCGCAGCTTCTTGTTAAACGCGTAATTCACCTGCATCTCTCCATCCACAATCATTTCGGGGTACCTATCGTGCAGAGTTTCAACCACCTTATGAACACTTGCGGGGCTCCCTATGGTGTCTGCCCCGAAATTTGAATAAGATACCATAGCAATCACCGGGTTATGAGCGAAAAATTTAACTGTGGAATTTGCCAGCCTGGTTATATCTATAAGGGCCTCTGTATCGGGATGCCGGTTGAAAAGTGTGTCGGCAAGAAAAAATACACCCTTTTTGGTGTTTACAATATGCATGGCGCCGATATGCTTCAGTCCGTCACGAATTCCAATCACCTCTTTTGCGATATCCGTAGTGTTCAGGTATTTGCTGAATACACCTGTAATCATGGCGTCAGCATCGCCTGTTTCCACCATCATCATGCCGAAATAGTTCCGTTCGAACATCTTCTCTGTAGCCTCGTCCAGAGTCATCCCCTGACGCCTTCTCTTCTCTGTAAGGATTTCCGCATAGCGTAACCTGCGCTCTTCCTCCCTGTCGTGACGCAGGTTCACTATCTCAATTCCCTCCAGGCTGATCAGATTTTCGCGTGCTACGCTCGCTATCTTTTCTTCGTTACCCAGCAGTATGGGTTTGCAGATACCTTCGGCATAAGCTGTTTCTGCCGCCCTGAGCATATTCAGGTGGTTTGACTCCGAGAAGACCACCCGCTTGGGATTCTGCCGTGCCATATCATAGAGGCGACGGAGCATTTTGTTATCTAGCCCCATCAGTTCACGCAGCTTATGATCATATTCTTCCCAGTCGGTTATGGGCTTACGTGCAACACCCGATGCAATGGCAGCTTTTGCCACTGCCGGTGCCACTGTTGTCAATAACCGCGGATCGAGTGGTTTTGGAATAATGTAATCTCTTCCGAAGCGAAGCTGTTTTGTGCTGTAAGCAGCATTTACCACGTCTGGAACCGCTTTTTTTGTTAGTTCCGCCAATGCATATACCGTGGCTATCTTCATCTCCTCGTTGATGCATTTAGCCTGCACATCCAATGCTCCTCTGAAGATATATGGAAAACCAAGTACATTGTTTATCTGATTGGGGTAATCAGAACGACCCGTAGCGAAGATGATATCTTTTCTCGATGACATGGCCAGATCGTAGGAAATCTCGGGGCTAGGGTTTGCCAGTGCGAAAACGATTGGATCGTGATTCATGGACTGCAACATTTCCGGTGTAAGTACATCAGCCACGGAGAGACCCAAAAATACATCTGCATCTTTTACGGCTTCCTCCAGTGTATTGATGTTTCTGGTTGTGGCAAAAGGTTTTTTACGGTCGTTCAAATCGGTTCTTGAGGTATTTATAACCCCTTTTGAATCAAGCATCACAATATTTTCCGGTTTGGCCCCCAACGACATGTATAGCTTCGTGCATGAGTTTGCAGCAGCGCCGGCACCATTTACAACAATATTTATATCTTCAATCTTCTTGCCATTCAACTCCAGCGCGTTAAGCAGTCCACAGGCTGAAATAATTGCTGTCCCATGCTGGTCGTCGTGCATTATAGGGATATCCAGTTCGTTCTTCAGCCGTTCTTCAATCTCGAAGCATTCCGGTGCTTTAATATCCTCCAGGTTGATACCACCGAATGTGGGAGAGATGGCTTTCACCACCTGTATGAATTTTTCCGGATCTTTTTCATTCACCTCTATATCGAATACATCTATTCCCGCGAATATTTTAAAAAGTAATCCTTTGCCCTCCATTACCGGTTTACCTGCCATTGCCCCGATATTACCCAATCCCAGTACAGCAGTACCGTTAGAGATCACTGCTACCAGGTTCCCTTTCGATGTGTAATCGTAGACCTTCTGTTCGTTTTTCTCTATTTCAAGGCATGGTTCTGCAACACCTGGGGAATAGGCTAGAGAGAGATCGCGTTGTGAGCTATGGGGTTTTGTAGGAACGACTTCAATTTTTCCGGGACGCCCCTGCGAATGATAGGCAAGTGCGTCGTCGCGTAGTTTATTATTTGCCATTTTGATAATAATTGTGTGGTAAAAATGAGAATAGATGCAAAATTATAAAAATAATGTGACAGATTATAATATATATTCAACTACCTTATCAATTTTCGTCGAACAGATTCGAACATCATACTGTAAACAATACAATTACCCGCCACTCAATAGTAAAATCCATGAGAGCGTTAATAGTTATAATCCGGCTTAACTATTACCTTAAGTCCGTTAAATGAAAAATCTTTTAAGAAAACAGGAGAAAAGAGTGTGTTTTTTCCCTTATGTTTGCTTTTTTGTCAGTCGATGATCTGGTATGATTCCACCACTATATGATAGAGCGATAGCCACTCTTTCCCTTCATTGGCTTTGCGCTCAGCTATGCGGGCACGGAAACTGTCAATCCTCTCCATCTCGGAACTGCCGGCGGTAACCCCCTCTGCAGCCTGTTCGGTAGCACATCCTGCCTCGCCCTCACCGTGACTCACCTTTGTCTTTTCAAGGATCTCTTTTTCCAGTTCCTTCACATATGCTTCATCTATGCGTTCTTCCACCAGCTTCCCTCTCACCATAACTTGTTTATCTATACTTTCGGGATTGAATTTGCCCAGAGAACTTCCCGATTCGGCACGTAGTGTCTGCTGCTTGTCCGATCCCTGCAGAAAAAGCTTCATGCCGCTTTTGGCACATACGTGTGTGCAAAGGCCTTCTACAACAACGTCTTGGCCTACCAGTGATTCTGCATTCTTCAGCAGATCGTCTACGTTCATTACTCTGTTGCCCGTACAGTTTGTATACAGGAATAAAATAGTTGTCAGTGCAATGAAGAGATTAAAATGTTTGTTTAGTTTCATACTGTTGCCTGTTTTTTTTAAAGAATTGTGATCTTACGTTTCCGATATCTGATCGGGAATAAATGATTATTGATATTTTTGTTTCCGTTGCTGGTTTAATTTTTGAGTCCCCTCCGATAAGTCTTTTTTGCTGAAAATTCCACAAAAAGTGCCATTGATTTCCAGCGAGTTGCGACCTCCTGAAATCGGGTTTTGGGGTTTTAGGAGCAGACTCATTTTTGAATTCGATTTCAAAGATAACTATTTTTTCAGGATGAGGAAAAAACGGTGTTCATTTAAAGGATAAATAGATTCATTTGTAGGGAAAATATAACTGTTCATGATTAACGACACACTTTATGTTCCATGATTTTCATTCTGTTCTGAAATATCGACAGTCAGGTAGAAAGTATCGAAATGCAATGTAATCGATTAATTAACAACAAAACAGATCTATCCAAAATCATGTAGTACTTTTTTGCTGATTGTCAGGTGTTTTAAAAAATAATTACCGAAGTTTTGAAATATGTAACATAATCTTAATCTAAAGTATGTTAAAACTAAGAAAACTAATTTGATGTTATTAGTTTTACGTTTTACCTTTGTGAGTTTTTCAATTGCAACTAAATGGGAATTAAAGAAAGAATTATTGTCAAAGCCGGAGATCTGTTCTTCCAGTATGGTATAAAAAGTGTATCAATGGATGAGCTGGCCTCTTCATTGGGTATCTCAAAAAGAACTATTTACAAGAATTTTAAGGATAAAGAGGAAATTTTGTTGTCACTGCTTGTCAGGCTCAGGGATGAACGAAAAAAAATTTTCACCTCGCTTATATCAGATAACAACAATGTTGTGGAAATATTTGTGAAAGTTATTGAGATACAGCAATCCACACCCATTTGCAATGTGAAGTTTTTCGAGGATATATATAAGTATTATCCTGAAGCTAACAATTATCTTCAGGATGATGTTAATAAAAACAAGACATTTTTGAGTAATTTTCTCAAAAAAGGTATTGAGCAGGGATATATAAGGGAAGATTTAAACGTTGATGCAGCAGCTTTTCTGGTGGAACAGAGTACACATATTTACATTCGTGCTACTTCGCTTGATAAACCCCCCTTTACTTTTTCAGAACTTTTTTATACAATGATGATAAACTTTGTACGCGGTATCTCTACCGAAAAAGGAATAAAAATTATTGATGCGTATTTAGAACAGCAGAAAGCTAAAAATAGAATATTATAATTAAGAAAGATATGAACAGACCACAAATATTAACGCGTTTCGCTGTGCTGATAAT
Organism: Proteiniphilum propionicum; assembly: GCF_022267555.1. Lineage (NCBI taxonomy): Bacteria > Pseudomonadati > Bacteroidota > Bacteroidia > Bacteroidales > Dysgonomonadaceae > Proteiniphilum > Proteiniphilum propionicum. The sequence goes on along the minus strand of NZ_CP073586.1, from coordinate 3,475,124 downwards.
AGGCCTTACAGGCATATTAACGGCATCAGCTCAAGAGCCGGACAGCTTGCTGATCGACTTGAATAGAGCCCTGGAAATAGCTTTGAGTGAGAACCCTACGGTAAAGGTTGCCGATATGGAGATTACCAAGAAACAGTATGCCCAAAAATCGGCATACGGGGCTCTTCTCCCTCAGCTTGATGTTATCGGGCAGTATCAGCGTGCCATTAAAAGACAGACAGTCTATTTTGATGAAGGTTTTGGCCTTGGTGGCGGTAGTATCGACCCAACCCAGTATACACCAGAGGAGCTGGAGATACTGAAGGTGCTGAGCAAGGTGATGATGCCCGATCCGGAAACATCGGGAAAAGGATTTCAGATGGGGCGTTTTAATGTATGGTCGGCAGGTTTGAATGTGAGCCTTCCAGTTGTGGTACCTTCACTTTGGAAAAATATACAGATGAGCGAAGTGGATATTAGACTGGCAATGGAAAAGGCGCGTGCCTCCCGCATAGATCTGGTGAATCAGGTAAAGAAGGCCTTCTTTAGCCTGATGCTTGCACAGGATAGTTATAGCGTGTTCAAAAAAACATATGAAACAGACTCCGTTAATCTGGAAAATATCCGTAACAGATATAACCAGGGGATTGTGGCCGAATATGATGTGATTACGGCAGATGTAAGGCTTAAGAGTCTTATACCCGGTATCCTTCAGTCGGAAAATATGATGAAGATAGCCGAGCTTCAGTTAAAGATGCTGATGGGTGTTGATGGAGAAATGCCGCTTAAAGTGATTGGCACGCTTGATGAATATGAGCAGACTATGTTTAATGCAATTATACCTGCTGATACTTCACTAACCAACAACAGCGATATAAAGCAGTTCGATCTGCAGGCTGAGCAGGCACATAACGCTTATGAGATGCAGAAGCTTCAGTTTTCTCCTACCCTTGTTACCTCGTTTAACTGGACCTATATGAGCCAGAACAACGACTTCAGGTTTAGAGAATATCGCTGGGATCCCTATTCCATGCTGGGTGTTACATTGCAGATACCTATCTTTAACGGGGGGCAACGTTATCATAATGTGAAACAGTCGAAAATCCAGCTTTGGCAATTGAGTGAGCAACGAAAAGATATTGAAAGAGGATTGAAGCTTTCCATAAAGAATAGCTACGACCTTATTAATAAGAATATTGAGCAGGTAATGGCAACACAATCATCAGTTGGCCAGGCACGCAAGGGACATGAGATAACCCTGAAACGGTATGAAACCGGGATGGGGACAATAGTGGATGTAAATGCTGCTGCTCTTGCTGTGCTTAATGCTGAACTGCAATACAGGAACGCGATATATGATTATCTGGCAGCTAAAGCAGATCTAGAGAAAGTGCTTGGCTACGATATTACCCCTGTGGATGCAAATTGAATCAGATAGAAAAAAATAGAAAAAAATTAAATAAATCTTATGAAACTGAAAGAGTTATTACAGTTTACTCCTTTACTGGCTGCAGCATTACTTGCTTCGTGCGGCGTAAAAGACAAGTCCGGCACAGCTGAAAGCGATTCTCAGCAGGTTGAAAAGGTGCGTGTTGAGGAGGTGGTGTTGGTGCCGGTAGAACAGGTGTCCACCTTTACCGCTACGGTTGAGGCTAACCAGGTAAACAATATTGCACCCGCTATGGGTGGGCGTATTCGAAGAATCTATGTTGATGTGGGGGCTAATGTGCGCAGCGGACAGGCAGTTGTGGCCATGGACGGAGCTAATTTATCACAGCAGCAGACACAGGTGGCAACATTAAAAAGAGACTACGAACGCTATAAAGAGCTCTATGAAGTGGGCGGAATTTCCAAACAGCAGCTTGACCAGGCTAAAACGCAGCTTGATGTTGCTGAGTATGCCCTGAGCAATCTGGCTGAGAATACCACACTAATCAGTCCTGTAAGCGGTTTGGTAACAGCCCGTAATTACGATCCGGGTGATGTGGTGATGCAGCTACCAATTCTAACTATCGAAAATATAAATCCTGTTAAAGTAAAGGTAAATGTATCAGAATCATACTATAGCAAGGTGTTAAAGGGGATGCCGGTTGAGGTACAGGCAGATGCACTCGGTAATGAAATATTCAAGGGGGTTATATCTCTGATTCATCCTACGCTCGATCCTGTTTCACACACCTTTGCGGTAGAAATTTCCGTCCCAAACGGCGACCACCGCCTGCGTCCTGGTATGTTTTCACGCGTGAAAATAAATTTTGGCACTAATGACAGCCCGCTTCTGTCAGATATGGCAGTATTGAAGCAGGTTGGATCTAACGATCGTTATGTTTTTGTGGAGAGAGATGGTAAAGCCGTTTATACGCTGGTTGAGCTGGGTGTGCGTGTTGGCGGGAAATATGAAATTTTGTCGGGACTAAAAGCAGGTGACAGGGTAATTGTACATGGAAATACCGGATTGATTGATGGTACGGATGTGCAGGTAGTGCAGTGATAGAGATTAAACAATAAGGAGAATTTTTCAAACCCGGAGTATAAGTAGTACCTTTAATGCTGAAGTTAAGAAGTGAGGTTGACCGGGTTCCTATAAACTTAAAAATGATATAATAGATTTGTTATATGAAGATATATGAAACCTCGGTGAAAAATCCCGTGGGAACATCATTAATATTTATCGGAGTGGTTTTGATCGGGATATTGTTTTACAGACAGCTTCCCATCGACCTTTATCCCAATATCGACCTGAATATCGTATCGGTCATCACCTCTTATGCGGGTGCAGGAGCAGAGGATGTTGAGGCTAACGTAACCCGTCCCCTTGAAGATGTGCTTAACACAACCGAAAAATTGAAAGAGATCACATCACAATCGAGAGACGGAATGTCTATGATTATGCTTGAGTTCGATTTTGGCACCGACATGGATGCCGTGATGAATGATGTCAGGGATAAAGTGGATATAGTGTCGGGATTTCTTCCTGATGGAACGGAAGATCCGATGATCCTTAAGTTCAGCTCCGATATGATACCTGTTGTCATTCTCTCTGCAACGGCGCAAGAGAGTGCTGGTGCATTGTATAAAATACTCGATGAGCAGGTTGCAAATCCTCTCAACCGTATTACCGGAGTGGGTACGGTATCTGTGGCCGGAGCACCACAGAGAGAGATTCAGGTGAATGTGATACCCGATAAACTGGAGGCATACAATATCTCGCTTGAGCAGATAGCCCAGGTGATTGCTACCGAGAATGTGAATGTCCCGGCAGGCAATTTCGATATAGGTTCGCAGACTTATATGCTGCGTCTTGAGGGTGAGTTCAAAGAAAGCCGCGACCTGAACAATATTGTTGTGGGTAACAATCAGGGGCGTTCCATCTACCTGCGTGATGTGGCTACCGTGAAAGATACTGTTGAGACACGAGTGCAGGAGAATTACACGAACGGTCAACGAAGCGCCAGCATAGTTGTACAGAAACAGTCTGGTGCCAACACCGTAGCCATTGCCGATGCCGTAAGGACGCGACTGCCTGAACTGCAAGAAAACCTGCCTCCCGATATCAGGATAGAAACGGTAATGGACACATCGGAGTATATAAAGGTATCTATTGAAAGCTTGTTAGAAACAATTATTCTGGCACTGATAATTGTCGGGATCATTGTGCTATTATTTCTTGGCAGATGGCGTGCAACCGTAATTATCATGGTAACGATACCTATCTCTCTCATAGGATCGTTTATTTACCTCCGTCTTACTGGAAACACAATAAATATTATATCGCTATCGGCACTCTCCATCACTATAGGAATGGTGGTTGACGATGCTATTGTGGTGCTGGAGAATATCACCACACATATTGAACGTGGAAGTCGTCCAAGACAGGCTGCCGTTTACGGTACGGAAGAGGTGTCGCTTTCCGTTATTGCATCCACGCTGACCATTATCGCGGTGTTTCTTCCCATGACCATGGTTGGCGGTTTTGCCGGTGTTATGTTTAAACAGCTGGGATGGATGGTAACTATTATCATCTCGCTATCATTGATCATAGCCCTTACGTTGACGCCGATGATGAGTGCAAAGATGATGAGAGGCGAAAAGGATATGAAAGTCAACCGATTCGACAGGTGGTACAATAAGAATATCCTTCCACTTCTGAACAAGCTCGATCACGGTTATTCACGCTTGGTAAACAAGGTAGCAAGAAAGAGAAGACTTGCGTTATTTTTCGTGCTGATGATTTTTATTGTGAGCGTGGTAATTAGCGCTGTTACACTGAAGACAGAGTTTATGCCGGCATCGGACAATAACTCCATTGCCATAACCGTGGAGATGCCTACAGGGACTCGTATGGAAGTCGCACGAGAAACTGGACACCGCATCGCACAAGTGATGAAGGAGAAATATCCTGAAATTGAGATCATCTCTTTCAGTGTGGGTGCAGCTGATGAGGATAACGCATGGGCAGCGATGCAGGACAACGCTTCAAATATAATAACTTATAGAATGAGGCTGACAGAAGCAAAAAACAGAAAGAAAAATATTTATGATATATCTGATGAGATTCGTGCAGACCTTGCTGACATGCCTGAACTATATCGTTTTCAGGTAATGCCGGGAGGTGGCGATATGGGCATGACAGGTGGAAGCAATATAGCAGTAAATGTTTATGGCTACGACCTGGCTGCAACCGATAAGATAGCGGCAGGTTTGCGTTCTGAATTGGAAAAAGTGAAGGGGCTTAGAGATATCGTTGTATCCAGGAAAGATTACCGGATGGAGTACCAGATTCAGTTCGATCGTGAAAAGCTTGCTCTTAACGGGTTGAATATGACCACTGCAGCCAATGCGGTAAGAAACAGGATCAACGGGCTCACCATGTCACGCTACCGCGAAGAGGGAGAGGAGTATAATATTCGTGTCAGGTTCGAAGAACAATACAGGCAGTCGATTGAAGATATCGAAAATATTCTTATCTACAACCCTATGGGAGCAGGTGTTCGTGTACGTGACCTGGGAAAGGTTGTGGAGACTTCCACACTCCCTCAGATAGACCGGCAGGACAGGGAACGTATTGTGTCTGTTACCGGAACAATCTACGGGCGTGCTTTGAGTGAGGTGGTTGCAGATGTAAATAAAATATTGGCAGAAGTAGATCCGCCTACAGGTGTGCAGCTGGAGATGGGCGGCTCGTTAGAAGACCAGCAGGAGGCATTTTCTGAATTGACTTTGCTGCTGTTGATAGTTTCACTGTTGGTATATATCGTGCTTGCATCACAGTTTGAATCGCTTACTTATCCTTTTATGATTATTCTTACAGTCCCATTTGCCTTTACCGGATCTATCCTGATGCTTTCTATTACCCGCGAGCCGCTTGGTATAATGGGATTCGTGGGGTTGATCATGCTTGTGGGAATGGTGGTGAAGAATGCCATCGTGCTTATTGATTACATCAATCTGAACCGCGAAAGAGGTATGACTATTATCACTGCTGTGGTGCACGGAGGACGTTCGAGGCTTCGTCCCGTATTGATGACTACCCTTACAACAATACTGGGAATGATACCGTTAGCGGTAGGGACAGGACAGGGGTCAGAGATGTGGAAATCATTGGGTATCTCCATCATTGGGGGTATGACATTTTCTACAATTATTACCCTTGTTCTCATTCCGGCACTCTATTCCATCATGGCCGGTTACGGCGTGCGCAGAAAGCGTAAGAAACATCGCGATATTCTGACTGATAATGTTTAAGGGAAAGTAGTGTCAAATTGAAAGGAATAAATAATTTTAATTGTATGAAAGCTGTAATGATAATTTTAGACCAGGCGCACTATGAAAAGATTGTGAACGACCTGAGCTCATTGAATATTCGTGGGTTTACTTCATGGAAAGAGGTTTACGGAAAAGGAAGTAAAGATGGATACCCGCATTATGGATCACATGCTTGGCCTTCGGTGAATAATGCTATCCTTACCATTGTAGATGATGATAGAGTTCACCTGTTGTTGAATTATCTGAAAAAACAGGATGAAGAGTCCGCAAACCTGGGGTTGCGTGCCTTCGTATGGAACGTGGAAGATATGATATAGTTATAAGCCTAAAAATATATGGCACAGCGGAACACGGAGGCTGCAAAGTACTAATTGTAGCAAATAACTAATTGCAGCAAATAACCTGATAAGAACTGACTATCATCAACCGTTTGATTTTCTGTGAACCGAATCGGTTTATAAATGTTTTACAGTTTATATATAAGCCCCCCCCGTGGAGTTTTTTTTAGCTGCAAGTCGACCAATAAATTATTGACTGTCAGTATTATAAATGAAGTTTTAACGAAGCATTAATATAACTAATTAAACAATAATTGAAATGGGAATCATCAGAAGTATCCTCGATACGGATCTTTATAAATTTACTACCAGTTATGCATATTCAAAACTCTTTCCACGCGCTTATGGTGAATTTGAATTTGTGGACAGAAGCAACGGAGATTATCCACAGGGATTTGATCAGCTACTGCGAAAGGAGCTGGAGGAGATGTCAGCTCTGGTGTTGACAAATGACGAAGAAGTTTTTATTAGAAAGCAGATGCCATATCTGCCACCAATTTATATTGACTTCCTGAAAGGATTCCGTTTTGATCCGTCGGAAGTGGATATATGGATGGATGGCAACAAGCTGCATGTCAAAGCTAGCGGTTTACTTTATAGGGTTACTATGTGGGAAACGCCGGTTTTGGCTACAATCTCCGAACTCTTTTTCCGGGAGACAGGGCAGCACCCCGATCTGGAATATATGGAGGCGTCAGCAATAGAAAAAGCTTTGAAGATGAAAGAGCACGGTATCACATTTTCTCTCTTCGGGATGAGGCGAAGATTTAGCTTTGATGTAGAGGACAGAGTGACGGAGCTTCTGAAGATTCATGCCGGAAAGAGCTTGTATGGAACTAGTAATGTTTATATGGCGTTCAAACACAAACTGAACGTATCGGGCACCCACCCGCATGAGTGGGTGCAGTTCCACGGTTCTATCTACGGTTACAAGATGGCAAATTACATGTCTATGGAGGATTGGATCAACGTGTTTGATGGCGATCTGGGAACCGTACTTACCGATACTTATACTACCGGTGTGTTCTTGCGTAATTTCAGCAAGAAGCATGCGGCACTTTTTACCAGCTTGAGGCATGATAGCGGCGATCCGTTTATTTTTATCGATAAAGTTATCAAACGGTACGAAGAGCTTCGTGTAAATCCCAAAATGAAATACCTGGTCTTTTCAGATAGCCTTGACGTAGAGAAGGCTATCCGCATCAAGGACTATTGTGGCGACCGCATTGGTGCCACTTTTGGCATTGGTACCAATCTGACTAATGATGTGGGAAATGATATAAAAGGGATGAATATTGTAATGAAGCTTTTCAGATGCAAGATGATTGCCAGGGAGGAGTGGCAGGAGTGCGTTAAGCTGTCTGATGTGGAAGGAAAGCATACAGGAAGTGAACGTGAGATAACCCTGGTGAAGGAGACGCTGGGCCTTTAAGAAAATGCAATTAGTAATTCATATTAAGTAAAGTGAATGCCCATATAGTGTGTGAAAATGATGCCTCATTCCTGCCGGCATGGAGATGATTTATTAATAGTGGAATGAGTAACTGTATTCGCTGCTGTTTCCTGCTCTATCCGTTGCCCTGAATACCAATATCTGTTTCTCTCCTTTTATTAGCCGTGAATCGTCAAAAATGTAGGTATAGACCGGTGATTTTGAATCGTGTGTAAAAAGTACGTACTTCCCGTTTATCTCTCCCCTGAAATAAGCTATCCCGCTTTTATCGTCGCTGAGCCTTATGCGTATTTTTTTCTGGCTTACCCACCCGGCAGGTTCCAGTGGTGTGATAACAGGAGCTACCGTGTCAGAGCTTACTGCATACCTGTCACCCAGCTCCCTAATTGAAGCTTCCACTCCACCGCGTTTGTAACTGCCTCCTATCCAGCTTTCGTTACCGTTGTCGCTTATTTTTACTATACCGTACTGGTTGCGGTTTTGCAGCGTATCTGTATGCAGTTTAATCCAGATTGTTCCGCTTTTATGTAGTGGAACGGGATTATTATTTACATGGTGCACATCTGAATAGTAGGTAGGTTTTTTTGTGATGAAGTGGGAATAACAGAAATTATCATATAAATTCCCTGTAGGTATTGACAGTGAAAATCCCAAATCTAAAAACGAGTTATGCAGGTTCCATGCCATCCATTTTGAGCAGCCGGGTTCTTCAGGTATCTCCTGCCGTTGACCGTTTACAGTGAAAGAGTATGAAAGCATATTTCCATAAAGGTCTTCCAGCTCGTATCTGAACCGATAGGCTCTCTCCTCGTCAATATCTATATATCCTCTGTTTGCTGATTCATAAAACGGAAGCCTGTTGCCGGGCTCAATAAATGAATTCATAAAAAATGAACGACGGTTCTTCCAATCCTCAAAGTCGATGAAGGAGTTCAGCATGCGTGTGTCATTAAAAGAATAACGTCCTATGGTGCTGCTGAATATCTGTTTGTCGTCTACGAACAGACGAATATATTTCACGCCATATATATTTGACTGGCCATTCATCCGGTCATATGCCTTTACACCTGTACCTATACGTCCCCATGCATTCACAGTTTTTCCCGGACTTGACGGATTGCCAGCTTTGTCCTTACCAATATTCATTCTCAGAGTATTACCGCTTCCGTTGACAATTCCCTTGCCTGCAACCGGATATATGGCAATTCCCCTCAGGTCGGGCTTTTGTGTGTCGGGTACCTGCCCTATGTATTCCAGTACATCCAGCGGCTCCTGTGTGTGGGTATCCCGGATTTCGAGATGGAGATGTGGCCCTCCCGAACTCCCAGTATTACCGCTCAATGCGATCTGCTCACCCCGCTTTACAGGCATCATTCCCTTCTCAGGGTGAAGGTTTACTTGAAAGCTCTCCTGTTCATATTGCTTAATAATAACCCAGTCGGCAATTTTTTTTGAAAAGCTTTTCAAATGGGCATAAACGCTGGTATGGCCTGTTGCCGGATGATCAACATAGAGTGCCAATCCATAGCCTCCAGGTGAAACACTTATGCGGGATATATATCCATCTTCGACTGCTAAAACTGGTTTCCCCGTCACACCTTGTGTTTTGAAATCCACTCCGGAATGAAAATGATTGCCTCTTAGTTCGCCGAAGTTGCCACTCAGCGCAGGGGGTATATTTAATGGATTTATGTATTGCTGTGAAAAGGATAGAAGTGAAGTAGCAAAAAAAAAGAGATATGATAATAAAAAGCAAAATTGTTTCATCTTACGTTGTTTTGTTCGAAAAAGAGATGAACACCGTATCAATAATATCTTTTGCAACCTCTTTTTTTGATTTTAAATCGAACGATCTTTTTCCTCCGTCACGGGAAAGTATCGTTACCTTGTTTGTGTCATGCCCAAATCCGGCACCTTTGTCCTGCAGTGAATTGAGCACGATGAAATCAAGGTTTTTCTTCTCTAGCTTTTTAATGGCATTAGCCTCCTCATCGTTGGTCTCCAATGCAAAACCGATGATCAGCTGGTGTGTCTTTTTCATTTCTCCCAACGATGCGGCAATATCGGGATTGGCTGTCAGGGTGAGGGTAATACTCTCCAGCTCATTCCGTTTTATCTTTTCATCCTGTTTCTGTTCAGGACGGTAATCGGCCACAGCAGCAGAGAGAATGGCAGCATCCATTTGAGGGAAATGCTTCATGGTGGCATCATACATATCTTTTGCCGATTCAACGTCTATTCTCCGTATACCATGATGAGAAACTAATTGTGCTGTTGGACCGGTTATCAGCAAGACCTCAGCACCGCGTAAAGCACACTCTTCAGCCAGTGCAAAACCCATCTTCCCTGATGAGAAATTACCGATAAAACGAACCGGGTCGATGCGCTCATAGGTGGGGCCTGCAGTAATCAGAACCTTTTTTTTGTGAAGATTGTTCCGTAATGCGAAAAACTGTTCCAGAATAGCTACAATATTTTCAGGCTCTTCCATCCGCCCTTTGCCTTCGAGATGACTGGCCAGCTCTCCCTCGGCAGGCTCAATAATCCGCACCCCGTCACTCTTCAGTATTTCCAGATTACGCTGGGTTGTTATGTGCCTGTACATATCGAGATCCATAGCCGGTGCAACAAATACAGGAGCTCTCATGGATAGGTAGGTGGTGATAAGCATATTGTCGGCAATGCCGTTTGCCATCTTGCCGATGGTGGATGCCGTGGCTGGAGCAACGACCATCAGATCGGCCCACAAACCCAGATCCACATGGCTATGCCAGGTGCCGTCACCCGTGGCAAAAAACTCACTTATTACCGGTTTGCCTGACAGGGCAGACAGTGTTACCGGTGTAATGAATTCTTTTCCGGAAGGAGTGATAACGATCTGCACTTCTGCGCCCTTTTTTATCAATAACCGGGTGATAATTGCCGATTTGTAGGCCGCGATGCTGCCTGTAATTCCCAAAACAATATGTTTTCCCCTCAGCGACATAACTGTTGATTTAACCGTTGCAAATATAGCCGAATTTTCTGAACCCCGCCAATGAAACGATAGAAACTGTTCAACTTTCACAGCTGCTGCCAACAAAATATCGTTAAATTAGAAAATTCAGTTTAACTCATTCAACGATCTCAATATTTCCGCAATGTTAAATAACGCTAAATATATAAATATATATGGTACTTTGTATTGCATAATACTTTGCTTTGAGTAATTTTGTATCGAAAGACTATTGTTTATGGTTTTTAATAGTTCCAATAGAGTAAATTACACATTAGGTAATTAATACAGAGTTTATAAAGCGCAAAATAACAGTATCCATATAAAAACAGTTGAATAGAATATTGTATAAGAAAATTGTAAAAGTGAAAATAAAAAGAATATGAATATTGAAAATACGCAGAGTCAAATGCGAAAGGGGGTACTGGAATACTGTATTCTTTCCATTATAAAGAGAGGAGAGGCTTATCCGGGTGATATCATTGATGAGATGAAAAGTGCCGGGTTGCAACTTCTGGAGGGGACACTCTATCCTTTGCTTAATCGACTGAAGAATGCTGAGATACTTACATACAGATGGGTTGAAAGCACTTCGGGCCCGCCACGTAAATACTTTCAGCTTACCGGAAAAGGGGAAATATTCTATACACTTTTACAAACCACCTGGAATGAACTTGCCGGCGGGGTAGAATGCTTAACGCGAAAGACTGACGAAATGTATAATAATCAACCGGATCAAAATCCATCAGAATAACATCAATATATGAAGAAGGTAATCAACATTAATTTTCAAGGACAGGTAATTGCCATTGAAGAGACTGCTTACGAAATATTGAAACAGTATATCGACAGTCTCAAAGAGTACTTTTCACGAGAGGAGGGTGGTGATGAGATTGTTAACGATATTGAATGCCGTATCGCTGAACTTTTCGGTAACCGTTTAAAGCACGGTATCAACTGCATCACTGATGAAGATGTGGAAGTTATCATCAGCAGTATCGGCAGACCTAAGGATTTCGATTCAGATTATTATGAATCTTCTCAGAGAGAACGTGGTGCCGGAGAATCTTCATCAACAACAGGTGTATGTTCCGATAACGGAGCAAACTTATCCGAACAGGTAACATCAGGTGAATCCCGCTCACTCAACAGAAATGCTAATGATCAGATTATTGGTGGTGTCTGCAGTGGCCTGGCGCATTATTTCAAGACTGACCCTGCATGGATTCGAATTCTCTTCGTATTGTTTTTCGGTGTTCTTTTTTGGGTTTATATCGTTTTGTGGATCGTGCTAAAATCTAAACCCCTCGAATCTAATGTTACCAAACGTCTTTATCGAAATCCCAACGATCGATATTTAAGTGGTGTTTGCGGAGGTATAGGTGCATACTTCAAAATAGAGTCATGGATACCACGTCTTCTTTTCTTGCTGCCCATTATGTTGAATGTGGTTGGAATGGTATCAATTTTTCCTTTGAGCACCTTTTTTCATAATATAGGCTTCAACTGGAATATTAATCTGGGAGTTGTACTTTTGTACGTGGTGTTGTGGATAATTATTCCCGAAGCAAAGACCGTGAAGCAGAAACTTGAGATGATGGGAGAGGACGACTATATCCAATCCATAAGAGATAAAGTGACTGATAATGTGGCGAGTGCAAAAAGCCGTACAGATACGGGCCGCTATGATGCAAATACTGGATTTGCTTCTTCGGGTTTAAAAATAGATAATGACCAAAAACCCTCTTCGGAGAATATGCCACCCGAACCTCCCCGTCCTAATTCAAGGACCGCACAATATCCACAACCGGATAGATCGGGATGTCTGAACGTTTTGGTTATATTTCTGAAAATCATCTTTTTCTCTTTCGTGGGGATCTTCGCGCTCATGCTGGTGGTACTATTTTTCGGACTACTTTTTGCCGGATCGCAATTTATGCCGTTGAAATCACTCTTTATTGATCCCGGGTACGAGACTAATCTGCTTTTCACATCAATAGCTATGATAACTCTTGTGCCCCTCATTTCTGTAATAATTTGGGTTATTCGTCGAGTGATGAAAGTAAAATCACGGCCTATAATAGGTGTTGTTGCAACTGTCCTGTGGTTTGCCGGTCTTGCGATAATGGGCGTACTTGCTACAAGTGTTGCAAAAAAATTCAACGTTGAAAGTTCCCGCGAAGAGATAGTAGCACTATCGCCGGTTAATTCAGGTAAGCTCTATGTTGAAATGGAGACCTACAGAGAGGATTTTTCCGAGTTTAAATTAGGATACGGTTTTGGATTAGGTTCAGAGATCGATGAGCTACCATATACCACAGTTAACGAAGATTCACTACTTTTCAGAAAAATCAATCTGCAGATAGGGAAAAGTTCAGATTCACTATTTCACATAAGGACGATTGCAGCTTCAAGAGGCAGAAATCTTCGCAGTGCAAAAGCCGATATTGAGCAGTTTACCTATAACATTGTCCAGAAAGACTCCGTACTGTTCCTGCCTGAATTTCTGGCAGTACCGGTAAATCAGGGCTTCAGGGATCAGAGTATAACCATTGAAATATTTGTCCCGGCAGGAAAAAAAGTTGAAGTTAGCGATGCACTGAGGGAGTACAAAAATAATCAAACACCCTCAGTTGTAAGGAAAAGAGTCAGAACCTTTTCCCGTACATATTTTCCCGTTGAAGCCGAAACCTCGGGACAAGAATTTGAGAACATAGAAAAAAGAGATACGGTTTAGTAGTAATTTTTATTTTACATAACTTTTCATTGTCGTTCTTTAGGGCTGCCCCATATGGCGGCCCTTTTTAGTGTGTAATTATCAAAATAATGTTTATTTTTGCACAATAAACATTTTCTATATGTTATATTAGCTAAGGCTGAACTTACACGGAACCAATCCGCAGTAAGAAAATAATTAAAATGCTATAAATCTGGTAACGTAAAGGAACAATATATAATAATATATACTATGAACAGAAGAAATTTCATTAGGAATGTTTCCGCCATTTCAACACTTACCGTATTAAAACCGGAGATAGTTTTTGCATCAGGTAATAATTCTGCTGTGAGGGTAGGGCTTGTGGGGTGCGGTTCACGTGCAACGGGAATCCTTAATAGTATGTCTGAAAGCTCAAATATTCAGATTACCGCATTGGCTGATCTTTTTGAAGATAAGCTCGTAAAGGGGATCGACTTTGCCAATGTACTTAACAAAAAAAGAGGCTATGCTCCTGTTCCGAAGAATAGAACCTATACAGGATCTGAAGCATATCTTAGATTATTGGAAAACCAAGATGTTGATGCTGTAATTATTGCATCTCCAGGCTATTCACATCCTCAAATTCTGGAAGATACGGTTGCTGCGGGGAAGCATGTTTATTGTGAAAAACCTATGGCTGTAGATGCCGACGGATGCAGGCAGGTACTCAGAACAGGGAAGAACATTAATGGAAAAGTATCGGCGTTCGACGGTTTCCAGATTCGTTATGCTACTCCTTATGCAGAAATGGCAAAAAGAATTAAAAGAGGTGATATTGGTGACCTTGTCACGGTACAGCTCTATTATTTTTCATCGGGTGCTGTAATTATTCCCCACGAAGGAATGTCGTACGACGAAACACGTATTCGTAATCATTACCATTTCCATGAAATTTCAGGCGGATGTTATCTCGATCAGGCCATTCATATGATCGATACATGCAATTGGATTTTGGGTGCCAATCCTTTATATGCCATAGGTGAAGGAAGCAGGAAAGGAGGTCCAGACTTTGGTAATGCATGGACAAACTATCAGGTAATTTATAAGTATCCGAATGATGTGAATGTTTCGGTACATTCCAGTAAATTCGGGAAAGTTTTCGGTGATGTTTGTGCCAGGTTTATTGGGACAAAAGGTATTGCTGAAGCACATTACAGCGGGGGAGTGTTTATTATGGGCGAGAATAAATGGGATTCTGGAGTTGTACGTTCTTCGTCGGAGCTTACGCCTGAATCTATTGCAAAAGGCGCCAGCTCGTCGTCATTAGACGATGCTGATATCAATAAAGGCAAGGCTTTTATTGATAGTATAACAGGAGGAGTATATATGAATCAGCTTGAATCTGGATGTAATTCTACCTTAAGTGCTATCTTGGGAAGAGAGGCGGCTTCCAGGCAGGAGAAGGTCACATGGGACGAACTGATATACACACCGCATCGGATTGACCCGAAATTGAATTTAAAACAGTTCGACATAAAATAAAATTCAAAAAATATTGGGTTCAATTTAAAAAATCTTGTATCTTTGCATCCGCAATTCAGAAAAAGCTGTACGGCCAGCCTTTCCCTGAGTAGGGGAAGTATGGCCGTTGAGCTACGGAAACAAAAACATTGGTGTTTTTATTTTTCTGATGCGTTATCAGGCGGAGGCCTTTTAATATATTGGTAAGTTATGAGCCCGGATGGCGGAATTGGCAGACGCGCTAGTTTCAGGGACTAGTGTTGGCAACAACGTGCAGGTTCGACCCCTGTTCCGGGCACTGCAATGCGCAGGTGGTGAAATTGGTATACACGCTACTTTGAGGGGGTAGTGCCGGTTACGGCGTGTGAGTTCGACTCTCATCCTGCGCACTTTGTTGATTCTCAGTCACATGTTGTTCTTATATTTTTTTCGTACCATTTGGAATAGTTCTCTCACCTTACTTTTGAATTTTTCATTGTTTTGTTATTCTCTTTACACTTCCGCCAAGACCTTATCTGCAATATATTTTTCATGATCTAATGAGTATTTTTTGTTGCCTTCATGTTTTCTGTACACATGATTCTTTCGACCGTTACTTTTTTATCTTGCGAAGTCTTTCTATCTCAATTCGGAGTTTCCTGTTTTCTTCCAGCATCTCCAGGTATTTGTTTTTATATTTTACGGAGTTTTCTTCCAAGGTGTCGGTTGTTTGTTCGACAGCGGCTGGCTGAACCGGAGTGCTTGTCATCTTCCCCTTTCCCGTGATAAGCCAATCAAGGTTCAGGTCGGGGAAAGCTTCCACGATATTGGACAGTTTGTCCGCACCAATCGAAGTTTTTACCTTACTGATATATCCCCGCGAAAAACCAACCCGCTCTTCAAATTTAGTTTGTCCCAGTCCTTTTGATTTTATGAATAATTTTAACCTGTCTATGAATTCCATATTTTGTATTGTTCCTCAGGTAATTATCGATTTTTTGTTATTTAGAAACAGTATAAATTACACCATAAATTCGCTTTTTACTTGCCATCACTGAATATATACAGTATATTTGCATTGTTAATTAATGTTTAATGCGTTGCAACAAAATTAGACATTTCACAAAGATATGAATAATCAGGCAAATACCATAAAACCGGTTACTAAAATATCGATACCCGATACACTATTAAGTTTAAAGGTAGGTGAAACTGTGATGATATCTGCGAGAACGATTAATTCCAGTTCTGTCAGGGCTGCCGCATCCCGTTTAAAGAAAATAAAGAAAGCACAGTTTATTGTAACCGAACAAGGTTTGATAAATGAAATTAAAGTAACCAGATTAAAATAATGAATATGAGTAAGTTCAATGTTTTTATTGTCTTTTTCGTTCTTTGTTCATGGTTGTTGTGCGAAAACGCAAAAGGAGCAAGAAAAGAAGCGGTCACTCTACATTCCAGTGAAGTAAATGTGGAGCAACAAAAGAGGGTATATGGAATAGTAACTGACCAGAAAGGTGAAACTTTACCTTACGTCACTGTAGTTATTAAAGGAACCAATATCGGTACGACTACTGATGAAAATGGTATTTATGAAATTAATGTAGACGGAGATGTAACACTGATTTTTAGTTACATGGGGTTTAGAGATTATGAAGTAACAACAGCTGGAAAGACAAAGATCGATGTCATCCTGTTAGAGAATACTGTAAGGCTGGAAGAGGTTGTTGTAACCGGATATAATACGGTGGAAAGAAGGCATTTAGCGTCTTCTATTGAGTCTGTAAATATGGAAAGAGTTGTGAGTCGTCCTATAGTTAAACTGGAGGAAGCTTTTGCCGGAACTATTCCCGGCGTGACTATGCTACAGGGCAGTAATCTCCCCGGATCTGTTCCAGGAAGTATCTCTATTCGAGGAGTCAGTACTCTTCAAAATGCTGCTCCTTTAGTGATTGTAGATGGTATGGAGCAGCCTCTTACCGACGTGGATCCGAATCAGATTAAGAGTATTAATATTCTAAAGGATGCTGCTGCTGCCTCTATGTATGGATCAAGAGGCGCAAACGGAGTTATTATCATTGAGACTAACAGAGGAACGACGGGGCAGTTCAGGGTGAATGTGAATTCATGGTTTGCTATTCAAAACCCTCTCAATCTGCCGAAGTTTGTAAACTCGGCCGATTTTATGAAACTCAGAAATGAAGCACATACGTTACAAGGTCAGCCTCTGCTTTATACGGATTTGGATATCAGTCAGGCAGAAGAGGGCGTTACCCCTAATACCGATTGGGTGAAAGAGATTATGGAAAGGCAAGCCACGGCTTACAATACAACGGCCAGTATTTCCGGAGGGGGAGGTGTAGGAACATTTAACCTCATGCTTGGTTATATTGAAGAGAACGGGATGAATAAGATTGAAGGTTCTGATAAGTTTAGTGCCCGTTTTAATACAAATATCAATATTGCGGACCGGTTTATTCTTTTGGCCGACTTTTATGCGCATCGATTGAAAGTAGACAGGCTTAGAAGGAACAATGACGGGCATGGATTGTATCAGATTGCCTGGAGAATGAATCCTACTCAGGGGGTGTTTTATAAAGACACGGATATCCCTAACCATTATATTCTTCACAATGATATGAACCCTGTGGCCTTTATTGATAAGGGAGGAACCTGGAACTATATGTATGATAAGAGTACGATCAATCTGCGCCCGCGTTATTATATTACGGATGATCTCAATTTTGAGGGAAACGTATCGTATATGATTGATAAATCAGCAAGCAAATGGAGACGTTTAACACATAAGTTTTTCGATGGAGACGGCAAGCCGGTGACAACATGGGGTAATGATATTGGTGCTGAACAGAACGTGAGTCAGAGCCAGTTGACCGGAAGGGCCCTGTTGAATTTCGAAAAAGAATTGAGGGGAGGTAAGGATAAACTTTATGCCGTGGGGGGGACAGAAGTAATGTCCTATATATTCACAGATTATCGGGAAATAACTAAAGCATCCTTTTTCTCCAAGCTAAACTACTCTTTTGATGACAGATATTTGCTGGAAGCAACTGTCAGAACCGATGGAAGCAGCAAGTTCGCTCCCGGCCGTCAGTGGGGTTTTTTCCCTTCAGCCTCTTTTGGGTGGAATGCTCATAATGAAGCTTTTATGAGGCCATTGAAAGAATCGGGGGCTATCTCTAATCTTAAAATAAGGGCTTCCTGGGGAAGAATCGGAAATGAGAATGTAGATCCCTATTTGTGGCAGGAAGTAGTGAATACCTGGGGATGGACTATGCGAGTGCCGAATCTGGATTTTACCTGGGAAAAGCAGAATCAAGGGAACCTTGGGTTGGATTTGGGGGTGTTGAATAACCGCTTGACAGTCACTGCCGATATTTATAAAAAGCATTCATTTGACCTGATATACTCCGACTTTCCGGTTCCGCCGTTAACAGGATCGTATTATCTGACATCCTCAGTAAATATTGGGGAGGTTGAAAACAAGGGATGGGAGATCTCGGCAAAATGGACAGACCAGCTTGATGAGTTCTCGTACAGTATAGGCGGGATGTTGTTCGACAACAGGAATCAGGTTCTTAAGGCCGGGTATAACACCACGGATACATTGATATTCAAAGGAACGAACGACCGGATTTGGTATCGGGGTATCCCCATTAATAACTATTACGGTTACCGAACCGACGGTTATTTCCAAAATCAGGAAGAGGTTGACGCAACAGCAGCAAAATTTCCCAATACGCTCCCTGGAGATATTAAGTACGTAGACCAGAACGGAGATGGTATATTAAATGATGAAGATAGGGCCTACTTAGGTGATACCGCACCTCACTACAACTATTCTGTTACGTTAGATATGCGTTACAAAAATTGGGATTTCAGTTTGCTTGGTCAAGGTGTAGGAAAGAGAGTGGGCAGACTGGGAGGTCAGGAAGGTTATCCGGTGTTTGTGGATGGAGGGAGCAATAATCTAGGTGCTCCCCGTCAATACTATGCCGATAACCGTTGGACGCCAGAGACGCCGAATAGCCGTTTCCCCCGTGTCTGGACAGGCTCAAGCACGAATACATATTTAAGTGATGTGTGGCTGAGCGACGCTTCTTTCTTCCGCATTAAATCGCTTCAGTTGGGTTATACTATACCTAAGGTGAGGAACAATATAAGAAATCTTCGTGTATATTTCAATGCTCAGGATTTTCTCACCTTTACCAATTGGGAGGGACTTGAGCCGGAGCGTGACGGTGGTAATGGGGCATACCCTAGGATGGCTACTTACAGCGTTGGTTTTCAGGTGACATTATTCTAACATTAAAACTATGCAATGATGAAAAAAATTCTATACTCAATATTAATATTGTTCACGGCAAGTGCTTGTAATGACTTTCTGGATAAAAAAGATCCTACTGCCACATCATTCGTCGAGTTCTTCAATGACGAGGAAGACTTACGAAGGGTTGTGTATAGCAGTTATCTGGATGTTTTTACACATCCAACTTCAAGAGGAATTATTTTCTATATGGATGAAGCAAAGTCGGATAATGCATACAGTAGGCTTGAAGGAGACAGGCATCAGAATATTGCCAACGGAAATTTCAACAGCAATACTTATGATTTTCTCTATTATTATGAGCTTTATATGAAACATCTGGGACGATTGAACACGTTTATTGCTAATACAGATGTGCCGTATGTGGAAGATGAGAGTGTGCGTGATAAATACCAAGGCATACTCGAAGCGTTGCGGGTGTGGCACTATTTCAGGCTGACCATGCGATGGGGGAATGTTCCCTTTGTCCTGGAACCGGCTGATCTGGAGACTGCACGTCAACCGGCCACACCCAAAGAAGAGATTCTAAAAACTTTGTTCCCTTTGGCCGACGAGATAGCAGCTAAATTGCCGTCCGATGAATATACTTCCGATAAATATATGTTCAACAGATACTCATTTAAAGCGCTTACTATGCGTTATGCTCTCTATAACGGCAGGTATGAGTTGGCTGCAAAACTGGCAAAAGAGATTATGGACAGTAAGAAATATTCCCTCCATCCGGTATATGGTGATCTTTTTAATTACCAGGCTGCAAAAGCGAATAATGAATTTATCATATGGTTTGATATGGCCAGTCACGGCAACAGCGCCACACAGTCGTTCCAGCATTTAGGGCCTCATTATAGGACAGGACCCGGACAATCATACTGTGTGCCTACGAAAGCATTGGTCGATGCTTACTGGACCGCACAGGGAAGGCCCATTGATGAATGTCCGTTGCATACTAAAGAGGAGTATGAACTAAACCCATCTCTAAACAGAGATCCCCGTTACAGTGCGTCAATTATGGGTCATGGAGATAATTTTTATGGTGAGGAAATAGATATTTACAATGAAAACTCTCCAATGTTCTATCAAAAATTGAGGTCCAGCAGAACGGGTTTCTGGTTCAAAAAGTTTGTGGATGAAACGGATGCTTTCAAAAGCGGTGGTAATATGGATTTCCCATTACTGCGTTATGCCGAGGTATTACTGACCTACGCCGAAGCAAAGATCATGCTGAACCAGATCGATGATCTGGCAAAGAAATGTATCAATGAAGTAAGAAGAAGAGCTGGTCTGGATATGAATTTTGCCGATGTTACTCTTCCTGCGTATGCTTCGTATACTCAACAACAGTGGGTTGAGTTGATCCGGAATGAACGAAGGTTGGAACTTGCTGCAGAAGGTCAACGTTATGATGATATTATCCGTTGGAAGATTGCAGAGAATGTTTTAAACAAGCCGGCAGAAGGACATACGAAGATCGTTGAGGGACGTAAGGAAACATTAAAGGTGGAGGACCGGTCCTTTAAACCCCACAACTACCTATGGCCGTTCCATGAGAACAGCCTGAAAGTGGAACCGGGACTTGTCCAAAACCCCGGATACTAAGATATGAATAAAAAAGAATAAGATGGGATATCCCATCTTATTCTTTTTTATAATAGCTTATTATTGAAATAAAGTTATTCAATAAAAATCCTGTTAAATCAAATAATAAAATTAATTTTTCTATTGAATAATAAACTATTTTTGTCATATAAATATCTGGGGTTTATTCAGAATTCGATGAATAAATTTTTTTTATAAATGAGTTATATAAAGAATCTGCATTTATTCACTAAATAAACAAAAATCTTATGAACAAAAACACAACAAGGAGGAAATTTATCAAAAATATAGTATTGGGGACCTCCGCTCTTTACACATCGTCTCTATTTCCATCCCCTGATACTTTTATCAGTTCAATAAATAGGTCGGTATCACCCAACTCTTTTATCAATATTGCTCTGATAGGAAAGGGTGGTATGGGAACCTCTGATACGAGGACTGCTTTATCTGTCGGCGGCGTGAAATTGGTTGCTGTTTGTGATTTATACGATCAACGTTTGGAAGAGGCTAAGAGACAATGGGGTAATGATCTGTTTATTACAAAGGATTACCGTGAGATATTGGCTTTGAAACATTTGGATGCAGTGATCATTGCCACACCGGATCACTGGCACCAGCCGATTGCAATTGAGGCTATGAATGCCGGTAAACATGTGTATTGTGAAAAACCGGTCATCCATAAATTGGGTGAGGGGAAAAAACTGGTAGCAGCTCAGCAGAAAAATAAAACATATTTTCAGATAGGAAGTCAGGGAATGGCTTCTGTGGGCAATAAGACAGCTAAAATTCTGATTAAGAAAGGCATTGTTGGTAAAGTGAATCTTATCGACGGTCAGTTTACCGGTGGTCCCCGTGTACTTAATTCATTTAATGCTCCAGAAAGTGCCAACCCACAAACAATTTGGTGGGAAAGATTCCTTGGAAATGCACCCAAAAGGTCTTTCGATGCCCAGCGATTTTTTGCATGGCGCAACTGGAAAGACTATGGTACAACAATTGCGGGAGATTTGTTTGTACATGTTATCTCAAGTGTTCATTACATCATGGATGCGTTAGGGCCCGAAAAAATATATACTACCGGAGGTATTCATCACTATACCGATGGATCACGTGATACACCGGATATAATGCTCGGTTATTTCGATTATCCCGACAGGAACAACATGGGAGCATTCACGCTTTCATTGGGAGCTAATTATGTGGATGGTATTTCCAATAAATGGGGGAGTACCAACTTCCGTATAAATGGTTCACTTGGCTCACTTGAGGTAGGCTGGAATGAGGTGAGACTCAAAACTACCTACGATATTGATGAAAAAAAAGCAGACATTCGGGAAGAGGTTGGAGGATATCTCCAAAAAGTTCAGAAAATATCGTCGCGAGAGTACTTATATCAGGCAGAAGAGGAATACAGAGGAGGACATTACCACCACTTCCTGAACTTCTTTGACGGGATAAAAAATAATCAACAGCTGACCGCTGATGTACTTTTCGGTGTACGATCCAGCGCACCAGCTCTGTTAAGTTACGAGAGTTGTCAGCGCAATCAGGCCCTTTACTGGAATGCAGGGGAACTAACATTAAAAAAACAATCTTGAACCCACCTGACAAAAACAGTTGTTTATGAAACTGCTTTTTGTATATCAGCCTGTTAAGTATACAAACCGCTGATTCCAGATAATTTTAAAGGGAACTTATTCTTAAATATAATAAAAGGAACAAAATTTAATAAAACTAAATCATAGTATGAAACAATATTTATTGATAGCTTTGCTTGTGATTACTACAGGCTGTTCGTCCATAAATTTGAGAGGAAACAGAGATCGTTTCAGTTTGTCTGCAGAAGAGAAGAAAGCCGGATATGAAATACTTTTCGATGGAAAAGATATGTTACGCTGGACAAGTAATACCGATGAATATAAACTTGAGGATGGATGTATAGTAATGCAACCAGCTGATGGGCATGGTAATTTATACACTAAAAAAGAATATGATAACTTTATTCTACGATTTGAATTTTTACTCACTCCGGAAGCTAACAGCGGGCTTGGCCTGAGACATAAGATGATAACTACTAAAAGCGGCTATGACGGTATGGAATTGCAGATTCTTGACAATTCGGCTCCAATATATGCAAACTTAAAACCGTATCAGTATCATGGCTCTCTCTACGGATGGGTTCCGGCCAAAAGGGGATACTTGAAACCTGCTGGAGAATGGAATTACCAGGAAGTAATTGCAGAAGGAAGTAAAATAAAAATTATATTAAACGGGACTACCATTCTGGATACTGATATTCAGGAGGCCGTCAAGGATGTGCCAGAGAATAAAATACCTAAATCTTTGTTGTATAAGAAAGGACATATTGCATTTCTGGGGCACAACTCCGTGGTTAAATTCAGAAATATCAGGATCAAAGAACTTGACTAAAGAGCTGTTTATAGATTTTCAAAAAATTATCGGCTATTGCTGCCTTCTACTGTTATTTCCTTTGTGAAACGAATCAGCTTCCCGTTGTTGTTTACACCCTCGGCTGTCAGCAGATATACTGCCGGATAATCGGCAGTATAAAAATTGATAACAGCTTCGCCCTTTTCAGAGAACAGTACATTTGGCTTCCAATAGATTGTGGTACGGAGATCTGGTAACGATGATTCTATTTGCTCCGGTGTTTCGTATTTGGGAGAGTAGAATTCGGCTGCCTGCTGATAACCAAGAGGAACAATCTCATCAATGCTAGGAGGCCTGTGTGTATCGGTTTTGTAGTTGCCTGACTTAGTGGTGATAACTATTGCGCCACTTGTGTTAGGGTAATAACCGGGCATTGTGGTATTATCTCTCAATACAAATATGCTTTCGATAGAATTGACTTCAATGTTGTCAAGATAACTGGAGAAATCTTCATAATTAACATTGTCGATAACAAAAAGCACAGGTAAGTCTGAACGTGTAGTGGTCACTTCATCCCCTCTGATTATAATTCCAGGTTGATGGTATAGCAACGACCGCAAATCTGATACTACCATCTTCTCAATGTCTTTGGCTGTTTTTAACCCTACTGCACTGATGGGAGAATAAAAAGTTGATTCCTTATACTTTTCCAGACTTTGTGCCGTAATAGTCACTTCATCCAGCAAAATTGTCCGGATGCCATTTTTCTGTGTATAGTCTTCATCAGCTATTTTTAGATAGGAGTCTTGCGTGGAGGAGAACTGGTTTATAGCTTCCGATCTATTGGTAATTCCGGCACCCTGAAGAGGAGGAAATACTTCCTGATCGATGTTGATAACATTTAGTTTTCCACCTTTTTTACTTCTCGATTGAACAAGGATTGTGGTTCCCTCCGGATATTCAACGTTGAAAGTAAACCGCCCTTTCTCGTCAGCCTGTGTGGTAATAGTGCTGACCAAAGTGTCGAGCTTGGCAAGCAGGCTGATTTGCCCTTCCTTTAGCGATCTAAAAAGTCCAGAGGCCTTGCCGGTTACTCTTTGTGACAGTTCGGGAGTAAATGCATCTGGCGTTCGTATTTTTCCCTGTAAAACTCCAGGAATATCGTATCTGTTCCACCCTTGTGTCAGCATCAGGGCATCGAGAGCATATTTGTTGACTTTTCCGTCTGCAAAATAAGAAACGGGTGATTCTATATGTCCTTTTAATTCCGACGACAAGAGCATTGTACTTATAAGGTTTATCGTGCTGTCGCGTACAACGTTCTCTTTATCTGTTACTGAAACGGCAATATTTCCGGTAGAGGGAGTAAGATCCGGGTCGTTCATCTTCAGTCTAATAGAAATGTGTTCTCTTCGTTTGTAGGTGGATTCGGGAGTAGTGGCCTGCATGAGGGCAAACTCATTTTCATTCAGGTTAAAAAGAAGACGTTCGCTCAGCACCTCCTGTCTTGAGTTCAGCAACAGGATATGTATTATTCCTGATGGTAGTTCTCCGGCAGCAATATTATACATTTCAACCTCAGGATTCCACATTCTGTGAAGCAAAACTTGCCCTTTGTAGTGTATTAGCAGTGATAGAGAGTCCTGCTGTGATTCAATGCCTTTAAGGCAAGAAATTTTGATCCAGTCACCTGCAGTACGTGCCGAAATAATGCTTGCTTCCGTTTTAGAAGAAGGCAGGTCGAAACGTTTTGCAGTCCCTGATTGATTATGGCAGATAACATAATACGACTCATTCCCGGATGGTACAAAATGGAATAAGCCCATTCCCTGATGTATACTTTCGAATGAGAGGATCTCATTACTCGACGAATCATATAATGTTCCTGAAACGGGTGTGCTCAATCCATCCGCATTCAGTGCTTTGAAAGCGACCTGTGAAGAAACCCCGGGAATAAGATATCCACCTTCGGGGAAAAACATCACATCATATTCGGCGGGATCGGAAGGAATAGTATAGTACCGGTTGTATTTACGGCCCTTGTGAATTAGGCTCAGAAGCATGGTTCTGTTCTTTTCCTTTTCCGATAACCTTGCATCAAGGCGATAAAATCCGTTCTCCTTTGGCCGAAGAGTTTTCAAGGCTCCGTACCCGATTTTGCAGGTAACAACCTCAGGTTGTATGGTATCGCTGTTTTGACGGTCAATGAAATGAAGAGAGATGCGAATGTCGTTTTTCTCGACATCAAATGTCAACAGAGGTTCTATTTGCAATGAAAACGGATCGAGTACCTGTATAAATTTTCTGAAGAAAAAGTCCTCGTCCATGTTCCGCATAAATTGAGTGTAGGCTCGCAGTGTGTAAGCTCCCTGTACAAGATCATCTTCCAGGTCGATATATCCGGAATAAGCTCCGGTACTGTCGGGACGTATCTTTACTCGCTTTACCAGATCGTCAAGAGGATTGATCAATTCAACATAAATATAACGGCTAATAAAAACAGGACGATGAGTGAGCGCATCCACCATATGTGCACGGAACCAGATACGTTCACCAGAGAGGTATCCCGATTTGTCAGTCTGCACATACAGTTTCTCCTGTGGAAAAGCAATCAATTGTTGGCGGAGAAGTAATTCGACAGAATCTGACACTATTGCCGGCTCTTGTGCACTGATAGAATGTACAAGCATTATAAGAATTAAAAAAAGGCCGGTTTTCTTCATATCATGGTAATATTTAAAATGTAATTGACCATAGATGTATTTAAAATAATTGCCAAATTTAATGAAACATTTTATAATGACAGTAAGAAATTACCTTTCGGTACTTTATTTATTATAGAAAAAATATTAATTACATAACCCGGATTTGACCGGTTGATGTGGTATTTGTTTCAACTAAGGTATTAATGCTATTTTAGTTTACCTACCCGGTCCCTTATTCTTAATGAACATTTCAAGGATTTCCTTTTGTTTATCATACAGAAAGTTGTATTTGTTCAAATCATTCAGAGTCACCCATTCGTATCTCAGTGATTCAGCGGACAGAACAATTTCAGGAAAATTTTCCAGACGTAGAATGTAAAAATAAACTTTACCTATTGAGGATTCAAAGTCAGTGAAAAAAATAAAATCATCTTCTTTTACTGAAATCTTAGTCTCTTCGTATAACTCCCTTACCGCACATTCTATTGCTGTTTCTCCTTCTTTAAAGTGCCCCGCAGGAGTGTTCCATAGTTCACCCTGTCCGTCATAATTACTGCGTTGTATTAAAAGGATTTTATTATTTACAACAACGATAACACTCGATGAGAAAATTTTATTCTCCATATCATTCATTTCATTTGTTCACTAATGTTGGTTGTTTCCTTTCTGCCTTTCAGGCAACTTCTGTGAACGACATCATTCAAACAAGTTCGGATTATGCTTATTCAGCTTGACTAAAAAGTTAAAACTGGCTTCATGGTACCCGAGGGTAGTCAGGGAACCACAAGTACCTGCATTACTAAAACATTGAAGCAAGCTTCATGTTTCCAATATTGATTATTTTTTGACTTAATGCAAATTATCACTAAAGTCACGCTTTCGCTTGCCGCAGCAAAGGTATAATTGACCCGATTTCATAATATGGCTATCCAAAACCTGTAATACAAAAATACAAAAATATTTTTCTATCTTAGCAGAAAAATATTTTTGCTGTAAACAGGTATAAAAACAGGTGTGTATATTATTTTTGTCGCATTGTAAAGTTATTTCACCCATATTTGACCATAAATTAAATTTTAAATGAAAATTCTTACATCGGAGCAAATTCGTAAAATTGATGCAGAAACAATTTCAAGGGAAGGGATACCCTCTCTCGAATTGATGAAGAGGGCAGCTACTGCTTTCTGTGACTGGTTTACTGGCAGATACGCGAAAAACATCTCTTTGCTTATTTTTGCGGGGGTGGGTAATAATGGTGGCGATGCGCTTGCAGCAGCCCGCCTGTTACATAAGTCTGGCTATAATGTTACAGTGTCTGTTGTGGAATACAGCGAGAAATATACAGAAGATTGTGAGCACAATCTTCGCCGTGTAAGAGCGGAAAACATAACCTGCAAAAAGGTTATCTCTGAAAAAGATATTCCCGATATAAAGAGGTATGATGTTGTGATTGACGGGATCTTTGGAACCGGACTCTCCAGAGAAGTGGATGGTATAGCTGCAAAGGTGATTCAGCATATTAATGATAGTGACAAGCCTGTTATCAGCATTGATGTGCCAAGCGGGATGTTTCTTGACAGAAAAACGTTGTACGCTATACAGGCTAAAAATACCATTACGTTTCAGATACCTAAGCTTGCACTTTATCTTCCCGAAAATCAAAATTATGCAGGTGATGTGTCAATAGTCGGCATTGGATTGAATGAACAAGCCATTGAAGAAGCAGAGAGTAATATTTTTTATACTGAAAAAAAACAGATCCGGCCTTTGTTAAAACCGCTTTCCAGATTTGCTCATAAGGGGACCGAAGGGCATGTACTTATTATAGGAGGAAGCCTTGGTAAGTGCGGGTCGGCCTGTCTTGCCTCAAAGGCGGCTATGAAGGCGGGATGCGGACTGGTTACCGCTTATATGCCAAAATGTGGGGTAGTAGTAGTGCAGTCAAATTTTCCCGAAGCGATGGTGATTGAGGATAGAGGAGAAAAGCATATCTCTTATATAAATTATGAAATGAAACCGGATGCAATTGGTATAGGTATTGGAATGGGGCAACATGATGATACACAGCATGCATTCTTCGAATTTTTGCAAAAGAATAATACGCCGCTGGTTATAGACGCAGATGGCTTGAACATATTGTCCAGGCATAAGGATTGGCTCACTCTCATTCCCCCAAAAACTATTCTGACACCTCATCCGAAAGAGCTTTCAAGGCTTATAGGTGAATGGAGCGACGACTATGACAAAATACTGAAAACAAAACAGTTTGCTGAGAAATATGGTCTTATTGTGATAATAAAAGGGGCTTATTCGCTGATTATTGATCAGGAAAATATCTATGTGAATAGCACCGGAACCCCGGCATTGGCGACAGCCGGAAGCGGAGATGTACTGACGGGAATTATTACGAGCTTGCTTGCACAGGGTTATGAACCGTTAGATGCAACCAGGGTGGGGGTGTATCTTCACGGAATGACGGCTGATCTGACGCAGCATAAAATTCATCCCCGGGCTTTTATTGCTTCTGACATCATCGATAATATAGGCAACGCATACAGCATTTTGGAAAAAAATATGTGATTCATTTGTAATTTATGAATTAATTATGTATTTTTGCACCTCATTTTGCCAATAGGCTTGGAAAGAAGGCGCATATAGCGACTCGCCTCAGGCGTATAACGTCAAGTTATTCTTATATGTACGTAATTGTAGATATTCAGGGTCAGCAGTTTAAAGTGCAGCAAGACCAAAAATTATTTGTCCACAGGATCAACGCCGATCAGGGTAGTGAAGTGGAGTTCGAAAAAGTGATGCTCATCGACAAAGACGGCGATGTAACTGTAGGTGCACCGGTTGTGGATGGAGCAAAAGTAGTAGTAGAGGTACTTTCTCATGTGAAAGGAGATAAAGTTCTTATTTTCAAGAAAAAAAGGAGAAAAGGATACAGAAGATTGAACGGTCACCGTCAACAATTTTCTGAGATAAGAGTAAAAGAAATTATAGCTTAATCAGTTAAAATCAGAAGAAAATGGCACATAAAAAAGGTGTAGGTAGTTCGAAGAACGGCCGTGAATCGGAAAGTAAACGATTGGGCGTTAAGATATTCGGTGGTGAAACGGTGAAAGCCGGAAACATCCTCGTGCGTCAACGTGGAACAGCGCATCACCCTGGAGAAAATGTTGGTATGGGAAAAGACCATACCCTGTTTGCACTGACCGATGGCATTGTGATATTTCGCAAGAAAAGGAATAATCGCTCATTCGTATCAGTTCAGCCACAGGCACAGGCAGAAGCGTAATTGCGAATGTCTTTGTCCCGGTTAAAGGGAACTTGAACCATAAAATAATAATTTTTTAGTTGATTAGAACAACCTGCTTTTAAATAGTAGGTTGTTCTTTTTTCGTATGCTGTTATCTGTTACACAAAAAAATTATCCTTTCTAACGAAAACATTAATGTGCACGAGCTGGCACTCCGTTATTCGGGAGAAGATATGCCTTTATTGCTCACCAAGATAGCGGGAAGGCAAACGGCAAAGCATAAAACTTCACTGATTCAAGGCATAGATCTCATATTTAGCTGTATATGGTTTAATTTGTATATGCGAAACTTGAATACTTAACATTTCAGCCACAAAATAAGATATCATATCTTTAATAATCAGTTATTTATGCCTTCCTGATAATATCTCTTCAATATCCTGTAGCTTCAGGCTTTTAGTTTTCAGCAAAATAAGGAAATGGTAGAGCAGATCTGCTGCTTCGTTTTTAAACAGGTCAATATTGTTGTCTTTTGACTCAATAACCAACTCCACAGCCTCTTCTCCCACCTTCTGCGCAACTTTGTTCACTCCTCGGCTGAATAGTCGGGCGGTATAAGAACCTTCCTGATTATCGGAGATGCGTTGCTCAATAACCTTCTCCAATTCATACAGAAAACCTTTCGAAGTCTCCTCTTTAAAGCAGGAAGTGGCACCGGTGTGGCAGGTAGGCCCTTGCGGAATAACCTTTATAAGCAGCGTGTCATCGTCGCAATCCTGAAGTATCTCTTCCACGAAAAGGAAGTTACCCGATGTCTCTCCCTTGGTCCATAACCGCTGTCTGCTGCGGCTGAAAAAAGTTACCTTACCTTCTGCAATGGTTTTCTCAAGAGCCTCTTCATTCATATAGCCCAGCATCAGTACCTGTAGCGTATTCGCATGCTGTATGACGACCGGGGCCAATCCTCCGTTTTTCTTAAAATCAATGTTCACTTTTGTCCTTTTTGTTTGTTAATAAAACCGTCTCCTTTTTCAATAGGTTATCGTACGGGTATATTTTGTTCTTTTAAATATTGTTTTAATGCCGGAATAGTGATCTCTCCAAAATGGAAGACAGAGGCACCTAAGGCAGCACTGGCTTTTGTCTTTGTGAATACCTCAGCGAAATGTTCCGGCGTTCCTGCCCCACCGGAGGCTATTACGGGAATATTTACCGCTTCACTTATAGCGTGAGTTATATCGATGGCAAAACCATTTCGGGTGCCGTCATTATTCATCGAAGTGAGCAGTATCTCTCCCGCGCCCCTTTTTTCCCCCTCTTTTGCCCAGTCGACAGTACGGAGATTAGCGGAGGTGCGCCCGCCATGTATATATACCATCCACTCTCCATTCTCCTCTAATTTTGTGTCGATGGCAAGCACTACACACTGACTACCAAATTGTTCCGCAATTTCAGTAATCAGCTCAGGATGTTTTACTGCCGATGTGTTGATACTTACCTTATCGGCTCCGGCTTTGATAATAGAAACCGCATCCATGGCGGAGTGTATGCCACCTCCAACAGTGAAAGGAATATTGATTTCCTGGGCTATTCGCTGTACCAGGGCGGTGAGAGTTTTCCGGTTTTCTATCGTAGCAGTAATATCCAGAAAAACAAGCTCATCAGCTCCCTCTTCCACATATCGCTTTGCCAGCTCCACAGCGTCGCCGGCATCACGAAGGCCAACGAAATTAACACCTTTGACTGTGCGTCCGTCTTTTATATCAAGGCATGGTATAATTCTTTTTTTTAGCATTTTTTATAATTGTTGATTTGATGTGAACTGTTTGTTTTCAATTTTTTTTTACTGACAATAATGATGGGATTCAGATCCCGATCAGAACAGTTTTTTTCTTGAATTGTTCCTTCAAAGGATTGTTCAGAAAAAAGCCGGATAAATCTTTCATCGTTATTCGTCCTTCATATATAGCTTTACCGATGATAGCTCCTTCACATCCAATTTGCTGTAGCAAAAGAATATCATCCATTGTGGTGATTCCGCCACTGGCAATAAGGTGAACGCGAGTTTTGTCAAGTATCTCTTCATACAGCTCAACAGAAGGGCCTTCCAGCATTCCGTCTTTCGATATATCTGTACAGATGGTGTAACAAATACCTCTTTTTTCGTATTCCGAGATAAAATCTACTACATCTGTATCCGATTGCCGCTGCCATCCGTGAGTAGCTATCTTGCGATGATGGCTGTCTGCCCCCAGGATGATCTTATCAGGCCCGTAGTGCGATAGCCACCGTGAAAACAGTTCCGGTTGCTGCACTGCAATACTCCCTCCTGTAATCTGTTCAGCTCCGTTCTCAAAAGCAATCCGCACATCATCATCCGACTTGATCCCACCACCGAAATCAATCTTCAGCGATGTGCCGGATGCTATTTCATATAATACGCAGTGGTTGACAATATGTTTGGATTTTGCTCCATCCAGGTCCACCAGGTGCAGGTACCGTATGCCGTTAGCCTCGAAATTTTTGGCTATATCAAGAGGATTTTCATGATACGTTTTTTGTGTGTTGTAGTCGCCCCTGGTAAGACGCACACATTTTCCGTCGATAATGTCTATTGCCGGAATAATTCTCATAAAAGTCTATAGTTTTAAAAAATTTTTTAATATTCTTTCTCCCACACTGCCCGATTTTTCGGGGTGAAACTGTGTGGCATAAAAATTATCTTTATGCATGGCTGCACTGAACGGCAAAATATAATTGCACTTTGCAATTGTCTGAGGGCATATACCGGCGTAATAACTGTGCACAAAATAGACTGTCTCACCGGTGCCGAATCCATCGAAAAGGGGGTCATTTACCTTAGTCAAGCTTAAGCTGTTCCAGCCCATGTGAGGAACGATCTCCCCTGAAGGAAACTTTTTTACTACAGCATCAAAAATGCCGAAACACTCCGTATCACCTTCTTCGGAATAATTACACATGAGTTGTAGGCCCAGGCATATACCCAGTGTTGGCTGTTTCAGCGATTTCAGGGTTGTATCCAGACATCTCTTTTTCAGATACAACATGGCAGACCGGGCTTCTCCCACTCCGGGGAATATAACTTTCCCCGCCTGCAGGATTTCATCAATATTGTCCGTCACTATGCATGTGTAGCCCAGTCGCTTTACTGCATTGTAGACCGACGTAATATTTCCAGCATTGTATTTTATGATAGCAATCATCTGTTTGCTTCGGTTATTGACCGTTAGTTTTTACTTTCAAAGAGTTCCTTTTGTACTGGGAATACCGGAAGTTTCACCCCGTCTCACCGCCATCTTTACTGATCTGGCAAAGGCTTTAAAGATGGCTTCTATTTTGTGGTGCTCATTGTCGCCTTCAGCTTTGATGTTGAGGTTGCACTTCGCATTGTCACTGAACGACTTGAAAAAATGCATAAACATCTCCGTGGGCATATCGCCTATGAATTCACGCTTAAATTCCACATTCCACACCAGCCAGGGGCGGCCTCCAAAGTCTATTGCCACCTGAGCCAGGCTGTCGTCCATAGGTAACAAGAAGCCATAACGGGAAATCCCCTTTTTACTGCCAATTGCCTGCAAGATAGCTTCTCCCAGCGCGATACCCACATCCTCTATGGTGTGGTGTTCATCAACATGCAGGTCTCCTTTCGATTGAATTATAAGATCGATGTTCCCGTGGCGGGCAATCTGATTGAGCATATGATCGAAGAATCCTAATCCTGTAGTAATATTGCTTTTCCCATTCCCGTCGAGATTCAACTCTGCGAGAATCTCTGTTTCTGATGTTTTTCTGTATACCCTTCCGGTACGGGGCTTTGCTTTCAGAAAATTATAAATCTCTCGCCAGTCGGTTGTGCAAAGGAGTGCGCCAGGATGTGGAATATCACTTAAAAAGATAGACTTACATCCTATGTTCTCAGCTAATTGTACATCCGTCACTCTGTCCCCTATGACAAATGAATTTTCCAGGTCATATCCCCCTTTCAGGTAGTGTGTGAGCATGCCAATGCCCGGTTTTCTGGTTGGTTGGTTGTCGTTGGGGAAGGAACGATCGATTAATATTTCACTGAAATTAATTCCTTCGTTTTCAAAGGCCTTGATAATCTTATTCTGAGCCGGCCAGAAAGTCTCCTCGGGAAATGAAGCACTGCCCAAACCATCCTGATTGGTGACCATTACCAGTTCATATTCCAGTTCATCGGCGATGCTTGAGAGCGATTGAAATACTCGCGGGTAAAACTCCAACTTTTCCAGACTGTCAATCTGTTCGTCTTCCGGCTCTATAATTAGTGTTCCGTCACGATCTATGAATAATACTTTCTTCATATTTCACTATAATTTTTTAATTCTTCCAACAATTTCCGGTTTTCTTCGGGCTTTCCCACTGTTATACGGATAGAGTTGCGGACAACAGCATTGCGGTTCCGGACTATCACCTTTTTTGTAACCAGATAATTGTAAATTTTATCGGCATCAGTCACCTCCACCAGCAGGAAATTTGCATCTGAAGGATATATCCTACGTACAATGGGTAATTTTGTCAATTCTTTTTTAAGAAAGAATCTCTGTTCCAGTATTATGGCCAGCCGGTATTCAAACTTCTGCGGTTTAGAAAGTGCTTTTAGAGCCTCTTCCTGATTAAGAGCACTCACGTTGTAGGGAGGCTTTGTCTTATCCATCAGCCTTACAATCTCTGCACCGGCATAGGCTACTCCAATACGTGCACCGGCAAGCGCCCATGCTTTGCTGAAGGTCTGCATAACAATGAGATTGGGGTAGGACGAAAGCTTTGATAGAAAAGTGCTGCCTATGCAAAAATCTATATATGCTTCATCTACAACAACAATCCCCTGAAACTCATTTAACACTCTTTCCACATCTTTTAACCGGTTTCCAGAGGGATTGTTGGGAGAGCATAGGAAAATGCATTTTGCAGATTGTTGCAGAATTTCATCAATATTCAATTCAAAGTCACCGGTAAGCGGCACGCTAATCACGTTCACATTGTTGATATTTGCAGACACCTCATACATTCCATATGTCGGAGGGCACAGGATTACGCTGTCTCTTGACGGTTCGCAGAATATCCGATAAACCAGGTCGATCACTTCATCACTACCGTTTCCGATAAAAATATTCTCTTCCGCTACCTTCTTTCTTTCCGACAATTTTTTTTTCAACATACGTTGATGTGGATCGGGATACCTGTTCATTTTACCGAAAGGGTTTTCATTGGCATCTAAAAAAATACCTTTGTCGCCTGAGAACTCGTCTCTCGCACTTGAGTAGGGCTTAAGCGCACGGATATTGGGGCGTACCAGAGTATTTAAATCAAAGTTGTTCATCTGGATTCACTTGATTGTTAATTTGTAGATATTTTGTTGTCGCAGCTCCTAAGCGAAGTGTAATGGCATTCTTGTGGCCGTAAAGCTGTTCCTCTTCCGCCATTACTTCAACTGCACTGCCAATGCTCATAATCCCTTCCTCATTGAGTTGCTGGAAAGTGATTTTTTTTACGAAACTGTCCAGCGAAACGCCGCTGTAGGCTCTGGCATTTCCGCCTGTAGGAAGCGTGTGATTGGTCCCGCTTGCGTAATCTCCCGCACTCTCGCAACTGAAGTTGCCAAGGAAAACTGAGCCGGCATTTATTACATCACGACTCAGTAGTACCGCTTTGTTTGTTGCCAGTATAAGATGCTCAGGAGCATAGAAATTGCTGAAAGCAACGCTTTCACCTAGCTCTTTGAAAAGAATGGCTTTGCTGTTTTTGAGCGATTGCAAGATAATCTCCTTGCGGGGAAGGTTGTCCAGCTGGATATCGATCTCTTTTTTTACATTCTTAATAACCTGTCTGTTATCAGACAACAATATTACCTGGCTGTCCGGGCCGTGTTCTGCCTGCGAGAGCAGGTCGGCAGCTACGAATGCGGGATTACAGCTTGAGTCGGCAATCACAAGTAACTCACTGGGCCCGGCTGGCATGTCGATAGCTGTGCCGTAATACTGTGCAGAACGTTTTGCAGCCATCACATATTGATTGCCGGGACCGAATATTTTATCAACCTTGGGTATGCTTTCCGTACCGAAAGTCATTGCGCCGATAGCTTGAATACCTCCTGCAGCAAAGATTTTTGTTACGCCTGCCAGTTGAGCAGTGTAGAGTATAGCGGGATGAATTTCTCCCTTCTGATTTGGGGGCGTACACATCACAATCTCACGGCATCCGGCTATCTTAGCCGGGACGGCAAGCATTAGCACAGTTGAAAAGAGCGGGGCTGAGCCGCCGGGGATATAGATGCCGATACGCTCGATAGGCCTCGATTCACGCCAGCAAAAAACTCCGGGGGCGGTCTCAACCTTCTCTATCTTTTCCCTTTGCTGTAGGTGAAAAGCTTCGATGTTTTTTCGTGCCAGGTCGATTGCCAGTTTCAATTGTTCAGAGATCTGATCTGCAGCTTTATTTATTGTATCTTGATCCAAAACAAGCTTATCCTGTTCGGAATAATCGTACTTCCTGCTGAATGAAATAACTGCCTTATCACCTTTTCGGTTAATATCATAGAACATTTTTTCAACTGTATTCATCAGCTTTTGTTGCCTGATCATAGGGCGTTCTGCCAATTTTTTCCATTTGGTATGTGAAGGGTTTGAGATTGTTTTCATATCAGTTTTTTTACGTTTATTTTTTTCAACTTACTGCAGTTTTATTGTCATCTTTACGCAACCACATCTTAAAGCACTAAAGAATCATCTTTTTTGATAACACGGTGAAAGGCGAAAACAGAAAAGGTGCGAAGTCAGAGTACTAAAGAATCATTTTTTCTATAGGTACAACTAAAATACCTTCGGCTCCAAGTAGCTTCAGTTCATCGATAATTGCCCAGAAATCATCATCTTTTATCACCGAGTGAACGCTACTCCAGCCTTTGTCGGCTAACGGGAGAATACTGGGTGAGCGCATTCCGGGCAACAACTTCACAATTTTGGGAATTATCCCGTTGGGTGCGTTCAGCAAAACGTATTTTTTTCCTTGCCCGTTCTTATAGGCTTTTATACGGAATAACAATTTATCAAGCAGTTCGGATTTAGTAGGCGAGAGGTTTTTGTTGCTGATTAGCACAGCTTCGCTTTTAATGATTGGTTCAGCCTCTTTCAATCCATTCATGATGAGTGTGCTTCCGGTGCTCACTATATCAAAAATTGCGTCTGCCAGCCCAATGCCGGTGGCAATCTCAACGCTCCCGCCCAGCTCCTCTATTTGTACCTTAATGCCTTTTACCGTAAAATAGTTTCTCAATATTTTAGGGTAGCTCGTGGCAATACGCTTGCCGTTGAAATAATCCAGTCCCGTGTACTCCTCATCTTTTGGAATAGCAAGTGACAAGCGGCAGTTTCCGAAACCTAATTTTTCAACAACCCTTACGTCTTTTTCTTTCTCCCACACTTCGTTTTCACCCAGAATGCCAATATCTGCCACGCCCTGTTCCACATATTGCGGAATATCATCATCACGAAGGAAGAGAATCTCCATAGGAAAATTCCGTGCTTCAGTTTTTAATTTGCGGTCGCCGTTAGATACTTTTATCCCGCACTCTGTAAGCAGATTGAGCGATTTTTCACTCAGCCTGCCGCTTTTCTGGATAGCGATATTTATTTTTTCCATTTCTTATTTGTTTTACCAGATAGCATCAGCGTTCTTTTTAATAAAAAACCCGTCTGATGCTATTCAGACGGGTCTATAAATATATTCTCTTATGTTCGTACATATCTATCTCAACTCGCCCGATTGCAAGTATGAAAATGATGATGATGGAACATGTTTGCTTTCATTTTTACTGTTTTGATGGTGCAAAGATAATGGAATTATTTGAAATGCCATATAAAAAGATTTTTTTATTCAGTTAAAAATGAAAGATAGATTTATTTGACTTTTAATGGTTGAAATTGGGATTATATCTTACTAAAAAACTTCAAAAAGTATAGAAAATGAATATGAATTATCTCTCGTGACAATTTTTTATGTAAGTTTGCACCCGATGAAAGTAAAGCTGTTCATATCTCTTCTGGCATGTATCATATACACTATGGCTGCATACCCGCAGGCACGTATCATATTGCCCGATTCATCGCAGATCACAACGAATCCCGATTCGCTGGATCTGCTTCCAAGGAAGGTAGAGTCAGATAAGCAGCCAGCCCAATCATCTCATCTCGACCATCTGTTAAACGATCATGGTGCGATGGCCGACTCGTTGCAACGTATTGCACGTATGACTGTCTGGACAGTAGAAGCACGAACGGGTAACCGTTTGCTCGCAATTCCCGACACCTTGCTCCATAATTACCAGCAAACAACGTTGCCGGATGGAGAATCGGTAGCTATGGGCTTCCTTGCTCCGATTGGCTCACCCTCGATTTCCAAAATATTTTTCGACCGCCCCGAAACCGGGCATTTTATATTTAACAATGCTTACCACAACTATTTGAAAGATCCCGAAAAACTGCTATTTGTTAATACGCGCGTGCCCTATTCAAGGCTGAACTATAATCGCGCAGGTTCAAAACAAAACAGGGAAGAGACTTTTGATGCAAGGCTTACATCTAATTTCGGGAAGAGCCTGAATGTTGGTATGGACTTGAATCTGATCAACGCCAAAGGGTTTTACAATTCTCAGGCTGTAAAGCACAACAATTTCACCCTTTTTGGCAACTATCTGTCCGACAGGATTGAAATACATGCTTTTATGAATCAGGGATCATTGTCGAATTTTGAAAATGGAGGAATAACCAACGAGATGTTTATTACCGATCCCGATGCCATACAGCAAAGTTTTACTCCGAGAGAAATCCCGGTGAAATTTACCAATACCTGGAATTCTTTGCGCAACAACCGCTACTTTTTATCAGGAAGATATAATTTGGGATACAGGGAGATTGCAACCGACTCGCTCCACAAAGGGCCTGGACAGTTTGTACCTGTAGCAAGCATTGGTTTCTCATCACATTATACTCAGCAGCATCGCCGTTTTTTGTCGTATGATACCACCTATGTTAATGTTGATGGAGTTCAGATGCAGCACATTGACCGGTTTTATGAAAACCGTTTTTACGAGGGGGCAGTGGATGACAGTATCCACTATTCATCGTTTAAAAACAGTGTTTCTCTGAGCCTGAGGGAAGGGTTCAAAGATTGGGTGAAGTTTGGCCTTGCCGCTTTTCTCGAGTACGATTTGCGCAACTATTCAACAAGAGACAGTGAAGGCGCGGAGTGGAAGAATCATCGCGAAAGCGCAGTCACTATAGGAGGTGTACTCAATAAGCAACAGGGTGAAAACCTGCTGTTCAATATTCGTGCCGACCTGGGTGTCCTGGGGGAAAATCTGGGAGAATTCAGAGCGCTGGCTGACGTGGAGACCGGTTTCTTCATCGCCAACAGACGTACTACATTGTATGCTGAAGCATACATTAAAAATCTGAAGCCAAAGTACCTTCAGAATAACTACTACTCAAAATATTTCAGCTGGAATCACGATTTTGGAGATATACGAAGAGTTTATGCGGGCGGAAAACTACATATACCTTTTACGAACACCACTCTAAGCGTAGGTGTTGAAAATCTGCAGAACTTTATTTATTACGGTCAGGATAAGAACATAGCGCAGGAGAGCAACAATATACAGGTTCTATCGGCACGAGTGGACCAGAATCTGAGTCTTGGTATATTCAACTGGGATAATCAGGCTGTATATCAAACCTCTAGCAATCAAGATGTGATACCTGTTCCCATGATCAGCCTATATTCCAATATGTATCTGAAGGCAAAAATTGTAAACGAGCTTACTCTTCAGTTGGGAATAGATACACATTATCATACCAAATATTTTGTTCCCGGTTATGAGCCTGCCTTGTTGCAGTTTTATAACCAGAAGGAGAAAGAGATTGGAAATTATCCCATTGCTACCATCTATGCCAACATGCATCTTAAGCAGACACGCTTCTTTTTAATGTTCTACAATGTTGCATCGCAAGTTTTGAAGCCGCGTGAGTATTTTTCACTCCCTGGCTATCCGGTTAATCCCTTTGTTTTCAAAATGGGATTATCAGTTAATCTTCACAACTAACATTTTTCAATCTTGGAATTAAAAAAACGCTTCTTCTTTTTACTTTTATTTTCTGTACTTTGCATTTTGGTGATATTACTGATCTTGATAAGTCGCCCTTCTAAAGTGCCTTTAGGATTTCGAGATTATCCGGAGATTATATCATCTGGCATGATTAATGTGGTTACCGACTATAACACCATTGGATATTATGTTTCAAGCGATTCTGCTGAAGGTTTTCAGTTGGAGCTGATGAAGGCGCTTGAGAAGGAGTGGGGGATAAAAGTTAATCTTTTTCTCGAGAACAGCCTTGATGAGAATCTGGAGGGATTATTGTCATTGCGGTACGACTTGGTAGCAAGGAATATTCCAGTAAACGTGCATTTGAGAGATACATTTGCCTTTACAGATCCCATAACCCTCAATAAACAGGTACTGGTACAGCGTAAGGCCGCGTTTAACAATAATATAGAGCCAATCCGGCAGCACCTGAATCTTGCAAAAAAAATTGTTTATGTAGCAAAAGATTCGCCTGTTATTCTCAGGTTGAATAATCTTGCACATGAAATAGGTGACACTATTATTATTAAAGAGGATCAGACCTACGAGGTTGAACAGCTTGTAATGATGGTGGCATCAGGAGATATAGATTTTACAGTATGTGACGAAAAGGTGGCCACTCTACTTGCCAAAGCTCTTCCCGAGATAGATATTGATACTGATATAAGTTTTACACAACTGGAGTCGTGGGCAGTACGCAGAGATTCGCCGGTATTGCTTGACAGCCTGAATAGCTGGCTTGACCGATTTAAGACAACGAAAGAATATAATCAGATTTTCGATAAGTATTATCTTAACAATACTTCGGTAATTTTTTAAAATAGTTCTTATAATTCACTGAATATCAATAGATTATGGCGCTTTTTTGAGGATCTGACATAAATTGTTGACTGTCAGTATTATAAATGAAGTTTTAACGAAGCATTAATCTTAAGATAAATCGATAATATTTTTATTTGTCGGGTCACGAAACATTGTTAATCAAGAGATTTTGCTTTTATCGTAAAACCGGCTAAAGTGCAATAAAAATGTTACTTACATACACTTGAAGAAGAGGAGAGTCGTTGGGTAATGAGTCGGGGATTTTTTCAAGCGTGCAAGAACAAGTATAGTTGGAAAAGACGAAAAGCTTTTGAGTAATGGTTTATATATCAATTGTTTGAGTAGATAAAAAGAGACTGACACCCGGGTGTCAGCCTCTCTTGCTTTTAAAAATAATAACGTTTACTTATTTACCTGCTCCGGGCGCATTAATGTTACGTCTTCCCTGACGGTTTGCATCTCGAAATTTTTTTTGCTGTTCAGAACGATACTCTTTCCATTGCTCAAATTTTTCTTTCCCGATAATCTTTTCTAGTTCAGCATCGTTTTCGGCAACTGCTTTTTCACGAAGTGCTTGCATCTCAGTGCGACGCTGCTCTCTATCCTGCATAACATTTTGTCTTTCAGCCCTGTGTTTGACTATCTGTTCTGCACGTTCTGCATCTTGTTTTTCAAACAGCGCCTGCACCTTTGCTGTTTCATCATTTGTCAGATTAAGCTGTTTTGCCATATTTTCGGCACGCTCCTTGGCTGTCCACCTCATCTCGGTTTGGCTACGACGGTTATCCTGTCTTGTATTGCGAGGATTGTTCTGAGCCATTGCCTGGAGACTCATAATAAATATTGCAGCCAAAGCCATCATTGCAATTTTTCTCATATACTAAAAATTTTAAAAGTGAATAATAAAAATAAAATATCTGCTGTTATGACGTTTAAAGGTAAGGAAATGTTTAATATGGCAGTAGCTGTTTAACTTTCATTCTATATCTTTAATCAGCCTGTTTACAGTATTATATAGAGTTTTTGAGAATGTTGATATATATAAAGTACCAGTTCGTCGACAAAAACAACTTATTTGTCTATTATCAATCATATTTGCATTTATTAACAATAACCTTCATGAAAAACAGTAGTTAACTGGCAAATGTTGTCTCATAAATTAACACCGGTTGAAATTTTGTGCAGAGGTTCAAGGAAAATCGTTTAGTTGATATTATCTTTGTAAGCAATAAACAGAAAAGTTGTGGAGAAAAAATACAAAGCAGATAACGGGCTTGGGAATATCTTTTGGGGAATTATGACGCTGATACTGCTGGGTATTCTGATATACAAGTTTACACATAGAGAAAGTATTTGGCTCGTTTCCCTTTACTTCGCGTTTTCAATCGTTTTTATATTGTCGGTTACAATAAAAGAGTATGCCATCACACACCAGAATTTTCTAGAGATTCGTTTTTTATTGAAACTGTTCTCAAAAAAAAGACGTATAGCCATTGGAGATATAGTAGGCATGAAAAAGTTGAAAAAAAACCTTCTACGTATCGACAAGGTTCGTGGTTTTGAGGTGTTGAGAGTGAATGAATCGGATATTGACTCTCTGATAGCCGAACTGAAAGAACGAAATCCTAGAATAAGAATACTTGAAGAGAGCGAGTTATAAATATTTCCCCAAGATATATATATTCCCTGGTGTATCTAGAATATCTCTTCCCTGGGATATTTTTCTTCTACCTTGCTGAAAAGGTAAGATGCATATGTGCCTGTGATAAAAAGTAATACACAAAAAAGAAAGGCGCCACCGAAATTTAACCCTGCAATAGCAAGCTGTTCGGAAGCAAAGGCCGGAAAGACTACTGTGGGAAAGATAGCTAGTGAGGAACCAATTACCATTCCAAGGATAAAGTGGTACATACCTGAATAGTATTTTCGGAAAAGCCATGAGGCTGCTTTAGCGAAAAGCAGAACACAAATGATAAATCCAATAATAAGTGGGATAATAACACCAAAATCGAAATCTTTTATTCCTATGGCCATTTTATCGTAAAGTCCAAAGTAGATAAGAAAATTGG
Organism: Proteiniphilum propionicum; assembly: GCF_022267555.1. Taxonomy (NCBI): domain Bacteria; kingdom Pseudomonadati; phylum Bacteroidota; class Bacteroidia; order Bacteroidales; family Dysgonomonadaceae; genus Proteiniphilum; species Proteiniphilum propionicum. The sequence continues at coordinate 3,433,025 of NZ_CP073586.1, read as the reverse complement.
AAGGGCTCATCCCCGGGACTATCAACCCGAGTCCCATAAGCAATCCTGATCCCAGCCAAACCATGAAGTTGGGTTTTATCTCTGTCAGCTGTTGTCCTCCAAAGAGCATTAGCGTAAAAATAACCAGTGTAGCGGCGATAAGTATCCACAAGTCAGAGGATTTCCTGCCCTCTTTCCCAGCCGTTTTATAGAGAGAGGGAAAGGTGCCTGCCACAAAACCCACAAAGAGGCATACAAACTGAGCTGCATACCTTCCGAATGCTTTTTCCACCACAACTGCAAAAAGGACAATGCCAATAGCAGCACCGATGGCGACAGGGAGAAAGTAGAAAATGTTTTTCAGGAACTTATGCCGCAGATTGGCGAGAAACCTAATCAGAGGGTTATAGATGCCGAAGATGACTGCCAGTACGCCTCCTGATAATCCTGGAAGAATAAATCCTATGCCAACAAGAGTGCCTTTTATCAAACGGACGAACCAGTCTACTACCGGACTGATGGTTTTTTGTTCTGTGGCCTCTTCTCTGTTTTGTTCGATCATGATGTTTTTTTATGAGAAGGCAAAGATACAGTTTTGCTTTGATTACTCCTACATATATTTGTGTTGAGAGTTTATTTTTTACCGAAAAAGACGCTTAACATACTTCTTCGGAAACCCTATTTTTTGTATATCGGGCATGTGAATAATCTCGCAGTGTGAGACTTCCATTTTTCTATAATGGATCGTTTCAATACTACTATGGCGTCTGCTGACTTCTCATGACAACTGTTGTCCGTACTTCTTACACTGCTTCTGTACGTCCGTGAGACCTCCCATGGCAAGATACTTCACTTTCATTCCATGTCCCCGCAATATTTACATCCCGCAGTCCGTGTAATCTTTGGACTTTGACTTGTTATTTAGCCTCATCCCGACGGTTATGCCTGATATGATTCGTGTTCCTCGGGGTGGAACTTTGTCTACGATTTCCTTCAGATTCCATCTCGCGATAGACACTATTGTCTTCAGCTAATGGTGGGCGATTACAAACCCCCATAGTGGATTTCCACCACCAAGTTAAGTACTATGCACGAAGGGCATTAACAAAAGTCCCGGCCCTGAAAGTGTTACGGTGTAAAGCAGGGAGTTTATTGCTGGCGAGTTGCTCCTCGGCAGAGCTCGCTTCCCTCTCAACTCATTGGATGCAAAGATAATAGCATGAATTAAAAAATATAATTATTCTCTTTCTATTTGGATTACAAGATAGAAAACTGAATACAGACTAAAAGTTCCATTATTTACCCTAATTCTGCTGAAAACATAATATTTGTTGGTTACATCCACAAATAATTATACTTTTGAGTGCATACAGAGTTAAAATGATAAAACGAGAACTTGAGAATATTATAAAATCGAATTGTTTTTGGTTCCTATCCAGATGTAGTCAATAACCTTGGAAACGAAAGAGAAATACTAACTAACATCGTATCAAGTTATCTATTTAAAGATATATTTGATTTTCAGGATATTAGAAAACCAGAAGTGATCGAGAAACTTCTTCAGGCTCTTGCTTTGCAAGTAGGGCACGAAGTATCTTTCAACGAACTATCGCGGTTGTTAGGGATAGATCGATCATTCTTATTGCAAGGCGTGCTTTTAATTTAGTGACACCGGCAGGAGAATAGGCTTGCCCCGCATTAACGTTCCCCAGGATCGGGACAGCAGCTTCTAGCCCGCCTTGTGCCCAAGCGAAAGAGCCTGTCAAAACCCTTCTATTGCTATTTACACACTTATTGGGATACTCCCTTGAAAAGCGAATCAGATTATTCAGGGCATATACAAGTGATATGCCCTGGTTTATCAATCTTTCTAAAGTAAGATTTATTTTTGGTGCTGCGTTATTGTTTGCACTTTGTCGATTCCCCTTGTCCGTGTGATTGTCAATATTCAATCCTAGCGACAAATTGAAATCTCCGGAAATTGCACTTTCTAATGGCAACTGTCTGTCCATTAATCAACTTGGAGCAATAATTTATTATGAATAGAAAAAGCCTTATTAATAAGGCTGCTGAAAAAACGGAAGAATCAAATCCTTATATGATGTTGATTTTTTTTATTAACAGATCAGATATTTATGCACAATGAGAACATTATCGCGAGCAAAAAACCCGACAGCGATGTGTACTTGAGGTAGGGGTCGAGTGTTTGGCCGTTTTTTCGAAGTATATCTTTTAGTATTTTAAACAGGAGAATGAAAACAAACAGATATAAGTAACGATACCAGGGTAATATTTCATACATAAGGTTATAGCCGAGAAAGCAGAAAAGTGTGAAGAGAGTTAAACCGGAATGATAGGCTTTAGCACCGTTAAGTCCCAATTTCACGGCCAAGGTGATTTTTCCGGAAAATTTATCGTTTTCTATATCCCTCATATTGTTTATATTCAGAATCATAGTGCTTATAAGTCCCATGCCTGTTGCAGGTAGTAACGGCAGAATACTAAATGAGTGGGTATGAAGGAAAAAGGTACCTGCAACAGGTACGGGGCCGAAGAAGATGAAGGCGAAAAGATCGCCCCAGCCTCTGTAACCATAAGCAAATTTACCCATCGTGTAAAAAAGAGCTGCCAGAATGCTGGCTCCACCCAGGCCAATAAGTATAAGTGCAGCCTGCCGGTCGATATAGTCGAGCACACTTATCACAAGGGAAAGTCCGGTAACAACAGATATGACAGAAAATATGAAGATTGCTCTTTTCATTTCCAGGGGAGATATTTTCCCGCTCTGTATTGCCCTGGTTGGCCCCTGTCGCTTTCCGGTAACATCGGCGCCTTTCTGAAAATCGCCAAGATCGTTTGCCAGATTCGCCAGGATTTGTATAGTTACAGCTAGTATCGATGCGATGATAAATGTACGTAAACTGAAATTACCTTCGTGCCATGCCAGACCGCTCCCCAGGATAACTGTAGCCATTGCGAGAAAAAGCGTACGCAGCCTGAATGCCGATATCCAAACTTTTGCTGTTGCCATTTATTGAGGGATAACACTTAATAAGCACGTGCGAATATAACTCTCTGTGCCGAAGGTTTGCCGCTGACAATGCATTTACCGGGTGTTTTGTCACCCTCAAGCGGTATGCAGCGAATAGTTGCCTTGGTCTCATCCTTTATAAGCTCTTCGGTTTCGGGTGTCCCGTCCCAGTGGCAAAGCAGGAATCCACCTTTTTCAATCTCCTCTTTGAACTCGTCGTAAGAGTTCACCTCTCTTGTTTGTGCAGTGCGGAAATCGAGCGCTTTCTTGTATATATTATCTTGTATCTCTTCTAAAAGCGCTTTAATATGGTTCTCAATATTATCGCATGGCAGTGTCTCTTTTGTTAGAGTGTCGCGACGTGCAACCTCAATGGTATTGTTTTCTAAGTCACGTGCACCAATGGCAAGACGTACAGGTACACCCTTGAGCTCATATTCAGAGAATTTCCAGCCCGGTTTTTTGTTATCGTTATTGTCGTATTTAACGCTTATACCCAGAGCTTTTAAACGTTCAACAATACCAGCAACTTTCCTGTCAATCTGCTCCAACTGTCCTGCATTCTTGTAAATAGGCACAATCACCACCTGATAAGGTGCAAGCTTTGGGGGGAGTACAAGCCCGTTGTCGTCTGAGTGCGACATGATTAGCGCTCCCATCAGCCGGGTAGAGACACCCCATGAGGTTGCCCAAACGTAATCGCGGTTCCCGTTCTTATCGGTGAACTGCACATCGAAAGCTTTGGCAAAGTTCTGTCCCAGGAAATGGGAGGTACCTGACTGCAGTGCCTTCCCATCCTGCATTAATGCTTCTATAGTGTATGTGTCAACTGCGCCTGCGAATCGTTCAGATTCCGACTTAAAGCCTTTTACTACTGGCATGGCCATATACTTCTCTGCAAATTCGGCGTAAATATTAATCATCCTTTCCGCCTCTTCAATTGCCTCATCTTTTGTAGCATGTGCCGTATGGCCTTCCTGCCACAGGAATTCCGTTGTGCGGAGAAAGAGGCGTGTACGCATCTCCCAGCGAACCACGTTGGCCCACTGATTGATGAGAATAGGAAGATCCCGGTAGGATTGTATCCAGTTTTTATATGTGCTCCATATGATGGTTTCAGAGGTGGGGCGTACCACCAGCTCTTCTTCGAGTTTCGCTTCAGGATCTACCACAACACCATTGCCTTCAGGGTCGTTTTTCAACCTGTAGTGGGTCACAACGGCGCACTCTTTTGCGAAACCTTCCACATGATCAGCTTCACGGCTAAGAAATGATTTTGGTATAAACAATGGGAAATAGGCATTCACATGCCCGGTCTCCTTAAACATGTCGTCCAGCTGGCGCTGAATCTTCTCCCAGATGGCAAAGCCGTAAGGTTTTATTACCATACAGCCTCTTACGGCTGAGTTTTCTGCCAGTTCGGCCTTGATTACCAAATCGAGATACCACTGCGAATAATCTATGCTTTGGGGCGTGAGCTCCTTCAATTCTTTAGCCATTTCGTTAAATTTCCATTTTTTGTTTGCGGTTGCAAAGATAATAATAAAGTAGTAAGGTGTAAAAATGAAAAGGTGTAAAAATGAAAAGGTGGCATCTGTTATTACCTCCATTTCAAGTTACCGCGATTATAAGAGAAATATACGCCAGGTATTCCTATAAGCGCGAAAATAATAAACCCCCATCGCATCGCCGACATGAAAACTGTGTCGGGGACAGCTTCCACAGATAGGTCTCCAAACATCAGAGAGAAGATAAGTGTGACTATACTCATACTTATGATCTGGCCGAAAACCCTCATAGAAGCAGCTAGTCCGGATGCCTGCCCATATTGTTTCCGGTCTACTGAACTCATGATTGTGCTCATGTTGGGTGAGGAGAAAAGTGCAAAGCCAAGTCCCACCCATACGAGTATGGCAATAATTACTCCCAGCGGTGTGTCGGGACCGATGAAAGCCAGCATTGCCAGTCCCGATGAACATATGGCCATGCCGGTGGTGGCGAAATAACGCGGTTGAAATTTATCGGATAATTTTCCCATTACCGGTGAGAAGATTGCCATTACTACCGGCTGTGAAATTATTATTGCACCGGCGTCACGCGGCGATAGCCCATGCACCTTCTGGAGATAGAGGCTTAGGAAAAAAACAATAGCGAATGTTGATGTATAGTTTATCAGAGCCGATAGGCTGGAGTATGTGAAGAGCCGGTTATGTGAGAAAAGTTTTGTATCAAGAAGCGGGTATTCTGTATTGCTCTCAAATTTCCAGAAAAGGAGAAGAAGTATCACAGCCCCGCCCATTAATCCCCACCCTGCCAGGGAGGGAATCTGGGAGGATCCGTAAACGAGCGCGGTGAGCCCGGTCATAAATAGGAAAGTTCCTTTTCTGTCTGCCTTTTTAGTGGTGGCGGCTCTATTAGATTCGCTCTTGAGGAAGATGAACGAGATAAAGATAGTAATAACTCCAAGTATTACCGAGATGAGAAAGAGTGATCTCCATCCGGTGTGTAGTGTGAGTATTCCCCCGATAAGCGGTCCTAATGCAAGCCCTCCGTAAACCGATGCTACCGAGATACCGAGGACCTGTCCCCTTTTTTCAACTGGGAATGACGCCACCAGTATAGCCTGTCCGGTGGTGCTGGTAAATGCAGTGCCCACCCCCTGCAGAAAACGCCCGGCAATAAGCCAGTTCCCGCTTGGAGCCGTGTAACAGACGACTGACGCCAGCGTAAAAATCAGGACCCCCAGCTTAAATAGTTTTCCATTGTCTTTTCTGTCGCCCCATGCTCCTGCAGGCAGCATAAAAAGTGCTGTAGCCAGCATGAAGGAGGTAATTATCCAGCTCAGCTCAATGGCGTTTAGAGAGAAGTCCCTTTCAATGGTTGGAAGGGCTATATTCACCGATGATACCAGAAAGGTACCCATAAATGATGTTACAGCCACTACCAGCAGAATTGATAGACCTTCTCTTTTTTTAAGCACTTGAATTTTGTTCATCCTTGATTATAAAAAATACGCTACAGTACTTAATAATAATTGAACTTTCGCATCTGTTGCGATAACAGCCGAATCTCGCAAATGACAATGCTTAGTGACCTGTTTCATCTGACGTGTGTTGCACAAAACATATGCATGTCTTATGTTTAGCAATATATATCTGTAACTTAGATACAAGCACAAGCAAAACTTAAATTAATAAGTCTCTCTGATATGTGTTACAGTGATGGGTGTCCTATTGGCGGCTTTCAGATTGGGAGAGGTGATGATAATTGTTTTCTTCTCTCCTGGCAGCAGATCAATGAAGTTGTCGCTGTAGCGGGCTCCCTGCACGGGGATCTCCACAAAAACATCTTTCGCCAGCCCTTTGCTCGAAAGGGTAACCCTGTATTCACCATCGCTATATTGCACCTTGCTGTTCACCTTTGTTTCCGGTAGTTCCAACATATTTGGCCAATAGAAAAAATAATCTTTTGTTGAGATTTTGTTTCCATTGTTATCGGTAAGAAAAGCGTGGATAACAGTATGCGATTTTTCTGCCTCCGTAACCAGGTCAGATACGTTGAAAGTTTTTACGATGTTGCTAGAGTTGGCTTTGGCAGTCACTCTTTCTGTGATCTCCTTTTGTTTTCCTCTGGAGAAATCGATAACCTGAACAGTAAGGCGCAGATTGTTATTGTCATACAGATAATCTGACATAGTATAGTAATTCAACTTGTTATCAATGAATTTAACACCCAGGGCGAGAGGAGCGAATACATCCCTCATCCGGTAGTGTTGAGCTTTCCAATTGTCGTAGTAATCGATACTCGACCAGGAGACTACGGGCCAGTCATCGTTAATCTGCCAGTAGAGGGCACCCATGCAGTAAGGCCTGCCGCGCCGCATCGCTTCCACCGACTCCTCCATGCCGTTGCCCTGCATCACCAGGCCCACATAGACAAAATCCTCAAAATTCTTCGGCTCTTGGTAATACATATCCATGTATTTTTTTATCAGTGAGTTGCCTGTAGAAGCTTTCTGGTGTACTTTCATTACCTCACTCTCAAGCTCCCACTGATCTTCCGGAGCAAAGGAGCGAATAGTTTTCATCTCGGGGAACGACTGAAAACCGAATTCACTGGCAAAGCGCGGTAACCTGTCGGCCATAGCCTCGAATGGAAGGTTTCCGTACCATAAGCCCCAGTCGTGCACGTCACTTGCGGAAAACTTCTCAGGGTTTCCCCAGTTTGAGTCGTAGGGCGACCCGTGTATGTAGCTGCGTGTGCCATCATACTCGTCCACCAGCACGGGAAGCAGTTCCCGGAAGGTTTTGTCGTATCCCCTGAACCAGGAGTCCATTATTTCAGCAGGGTACTCCTTCTGCCAGCCCCAGTGCCGCAACCCTTCTTCCACTTCGTTGTTGCCGCACCAGAAAGCCAGTGAGGGGTGATTGCGGAGCCGTTTGATGTTATAAATGGCTTCTTCTTTCACGTTTGCCAGGAAAGCATTGTCGGAAGGGTAGGGTACACATCCGAAAATAAAATCTTGCCACACCAGGATACCTCTCTCATCGGCCTGCCGGTAGAACTCTTCATTCTCATAGATACCACCCCCCCAGACGCGGACAAAGTTCATATTGGCTCCGGTGATATGATCGAAGATCTTGTTATAGTAGTCTTTGTCCTGATTAGTAGTAAAAATTTCACCGGGTATGTAATTTGAACCTTTGGCGAAGAAAGGGATTCCGTTTACTTCGAAATAAAACGATCTTCCGTGTTCATCAGGTTCCTGTACCAAGCGGACAGATCGGAGGCCTGTCCTAACCTCTTTTTCGGCAACACACCGGTCTCCAATATTGATCTTTACAAAAAAATCATAAAGGTGCTGTTCACCCCAATTGACCGGCATCCAGAGCTTGGGGTTGTTTATGATTGTAGGAACATTAATGAGGTTTTCCCCTTTTGTAAGGCATATATCCTTGCGACCCAAGGAGAGCTGCTTACCCTCAAACGTATAGCCGTAAACAAGGGTTGCTTCTCCCCCGGTTAGAGAATTTATCTGGATCTGATGCTCGATCTCGGCTTTCTCCTTGGTGATTACGGACTGCTTCACATAGTAGTCCTCAATCTGCATATCGTTATAGAAAAGAAGAGAAACAGGCTTCCATATACCCATCTGAACAATACGGATACCCCAGTCCCACCCAAAGTGGTAGGGTGCCTTGCGATTATATACGCTCAGCTTCTCTTCCCGGTGATCGTTGCCCGCAGGGTAATCATAGCCATACGTTGCACGTGCGGGCATCATTGTTTGTACAGGAGAATAGAAACGTATATAAAGCATGTTTTTTCCCTCCTTGAGCATGTTTTTTACAGGCACTTTGTGACCTGTGAACATATTCTGCGAACGCAGAATATGTGAGCCGTTTAAAAAAATATCGGCATGGGTATCCAGCCCTTCAAAGAAGATAACCGCATCATCATATTTCATCTGTTCTGCTGAAACGGTAAAAGATTTTTTGAAATCCCAGTTTTCATCCTCTACCCACTGAATTTTGGTTTCGTTGATTCCGTAATATGGATCTGGCAAGATGTTGTGTCGCACCAGGTCATGCTGTACCGAACCGGGAACCTTTGCATCGTACCATTGGCCCTTGTTCATCTGTGAGAACTGCCATCCTTCGTTCAGTGATAGAACCTCCCTATTTTGTGCAACTAATAATGCTGGTATCCAAATGGATAGTAGAAACAATATTTTTCGTGTCATATTAAATCGATTTAAACTAAGATTTCTGATTTGCAAAGATAAGAAATATGTGGAAAATTGTAAATTTGTATTTCAGTAACGTTTCAATTCGATAAAAATGCAGGATATATCATTAATAGAACGCGAGGATTTTCTTCAGCACTATCGTAAGCTCTATACTTTTTTTAGAGAGGTATGGAGCATGGATAAAACTTCACGCCTGAAAGAGATATTGTACAGGTCTTTTGTGAAGTCGCAGGGAGAGGATGGAAGCGTTGCGATGTATGATTTACTTTCACAGATGAGAACGGCTGTGATCATCATTGATGAGATCGGTTTGAAACAATCAACTGTTTCTGCCGTGCTTCTTTTCCATCCTTTTTTAAAAAAACATATATCACCGTCAGAGACAGAGCTCTATTTTGGTGCCGATGTAGAGGCTATTCTGCGAGGGTTGAAGAAAGTTAACCAGTTCAGTGACAAGAAGAGCGCTGTTGAATCAGAGAATTATATAAAGCTGCTTCTTTCGTTTGCGGAGGATATAAGGGTTGTATTCATAATGATTGCCCGGCAGCTACAATTGATGCGCTTTGCCAAGATAGCCGATAGCCAGGAGAAGCTTGACCTGTCCGTTGAGTCCATATACCTTTATGCACCACTTGCACACAGGCTCGGCCTTTACAGTATCAAGTCTGAACTCGAGGACCTCTCTTTAAAATATACTGATCGTGAAACATATGACTATATCGCTCAAAAGCTTAATGAAACAAAGAGGTCTCGCGATAAGTATATAAAGGAGTTTATTCAGCCTGTGAAGGATCGCCTAGACAAGACCGGGCTTAAATACGATATAAAGGGTCGCACCAAATCAATTCACTCCATCAATAATAAACTTAAAAAGCAGAGAATAGAATTCGAAAGCATTTACGATCTGTTTGCTATTCGTGTGATTCTTGATTCACCTCCAGAACAGGAGAAAGCCCAGTGCTGGCAAGTCTATTCCGTAATAACTGATATGTACCAACCCAATCCCAAACGCCTGAAAGACTGGCTCTCAATACCTAAAAGCAACGGGTATGAGTCGCTGCATATTACCGTGATGGGACCCGATTCCAGATGGGTGGAAGTGCAGATCCGTACACGGCGTATGGACGACATTGCTGAGCGTGGTCTTGCAGCACACTGGAAATATAAAGGTGTAAAAGAGGAATCTACATTAGATAACTGGTTGAGTACTCTTAGGGAGTCGCTGGGTGATAACGAAACAAACCTTAGTCAGAAGCTTACAGATTTCAAACTCGATCTATACGATAAAGAGATCTTTGTCTTTACTCCCAAAGGTGATCTTTTTAAACTTCCCATGGGGGCAACAGTACTCGATTTTGCTTTTGCTATTCATACCAATCTGGGGGCTTCATGCATGTCGGGCAGGGTGAACGGTAAAAACGTTCCTATCAAGCACGTCCTTAAAAGCGGCGATCAAGTGGAGATCAACACCTCCACGCATCAGTCGCCCAAGCAGGACTGGCTTAATATTGTTGTTACCTCCAAGGCGCGTACTAAAATTCGTCAGCTTTTAAAAGAAGAGGCAGTAAAACAGGTTGATATTGCAAAAGAAACTCTTTCCCGTAGGATGAAAAACCGCAAGATAGAAGTTGATGAAGCTCATCTTATGCAGTTGATCAAAAAGCTCAGATACAAGACTGTTACCGATTTTTACGTGGATATAGCTACTGGAAAGACAGATGTGAACTGGGTTATAGACCGGTATCTTGAGTCAGAGAGCAAAGAAGCCGAAACAAAAGACACACATACTGTGGTTAGCGCGGGACTTTTTACTTTAAAACAACCCTTGCAGGAGCTAAAGAGCACTGATGAACTGATTATCGACCGGAATCTGACTGGTGTGGATTATAAACTTGCAAAATGCTGCAATCCCATATTCGGGGATGATATCTTTGGCTTTGTTTCATCCCAGGGGATAAAGATCCACAGGGTATGTTGTCCCAATGCGCACGATCTGTTTTCGAGGTTCGGTTATCGGGTGTTAAAAGCGCGCTGGTCAGGCACAACTGGCTCTTCCAGCTATACTATTGTACTAAGAATAATCGGCAACGATCAGATCAATATTGTAGCCAACCTAATGTCAATCATCTCTAAGGAAGAGGGGGTACAGATGCGCTCCATATCAATCGATTCAAACGACGGTTTGTTTCAGGGAAACATAACAGTAATGCTTGCCAATACCTCCATGCTTGAACAGCTTATCAAAAAACTCAAAGCAGTTAAGGGTGTAAAATCTGTTACAAGACTGAATTAAGATGAAAGTGACGGAGATCAATCAGATACCTGTCACTAAAATGTGGTGTTCTGTATAGGGCTGGCGGAAGTGATATTAATCATCAGTTCCCGGCTCAGAGTCAGAAGCAGAGTCAGAAGCAGAGTCAGAAGGTGATAGTGTGTCAAATGTACCAATCAGTTGCTGCACATACTCTCTTTCGTAATCAAGCGGGCGGAGAATATCGTCTCCATATTTAATAAGATCGATATCGATAACCACTTTACCCAGGTATTTATCCTTTGGGGTGCGTCCTACTGCCCGTTCTGTTTGCTTTATCTTTTCAATAATCTGATCAGGTAACATCCCTGTCTCAACTTTGGCTAGAATATTACGGAAAAGATAAGAATACTTATCATCCTCCGGCTCTGTTAATATGGGGTCACTGAAAACAATATTGGGAAATTGACGGGTAAGCATTCGCTTAGCTTTATCGATATTTGTTTTGGCGAATGTGTTTGATCCTATGCTAAGTAAAATTGTAATCATACAGGTAAATTGAAATACAAATATACACATTTATAATGAAAATGTACGCATAAAAGCAAAATCTATTATCTTTGTCTAATCAAACCTGTTAAAAATGAAAAAATTACAAGTTGCATGTTTGCTGTTTATCCTGATCCTCTCTTTCAGTATTCAGGCACAGGAATCAAAGCCATTGATCTACCGGATAAATGTCAAGGAAAATATAGGGAGTAACACATGGATATATCTCCAGAACGGACTTCACAATGCAATGGAGAAAAATGCCCATGCCGTACTCCTGCATATGAACACTTATGGCGGAAGCGTTCTCGAGGCAGATTCCATGCGAACGGCAATACTCAATTTCCAAATTCCCGTGTATGTGTTTATAGATAATAATGCAGCGTCAGCCGGCGCTCTTATTTCGATAGCCTGTGACAGTATCTTCATGCGCAGCAGCGCGTCAATTGGTGCGGCAACTGTCGTTGACGGAGCTACCGGAGCCCAGTCTCCCGATAAATACCAGTCGTATATGAGAGGTATTATACGTGCTACTGCAGAGAGTCACGGCAAAACAGTGATAGTGCAAAATGGTGATACCATTACAAAATGGAAGCGCGACCCGGCTATAGCTGAGGCAATGGTTGATGAAAGAACAGTAATACCGGGTTATGACGATTCTACAAGAGTACTTACTTTAACTGCTAATCAGGCTGTTGAGCTGGGATATTGTGACGGTATTGCAGAGAATGTTCATGAACTGGTTGTCACATATTTGGGTTATAACGACTATACGTTCGAAACCTACAATCCCTCTTTCTATGATAAGATAAAAGGTTTTCTTACCAATGGGCTGGTACAAGCTTTTTTGATCATGTTTATTATAGGAGGTATCTATTTTGAACTGCAGTCACCCGGTGTAGGATTTCCATCTGCAATGGCTATTACGGCGGCACTACTCTACTTTACCCCGTTGTATCTCACAGGATATGCCCAGAATTGGGAAGTGCTACTTTTTGTACTGGGACTAATATTCATTGTTTTTGAGATATTTGTCATTCCCGGCTTTGGTGTCACCGGAATACTGGGAATTCTGTTTGTTATATCTGCATTAGTGCTGGCCCTTATAGGAAATGTACGGTTCAATTTTGAAGGGCTCCCTGCCACAGAGATGTTTAGGGCGGTGATGACAGTGCTTGGAGGAATGGGGTTGAGTGTTGTCCTTATTATCTATCTGTCGGGTAGGATTGGGAAGCCCGGATTTCTTAACTTTGCAGCATTGCATGCAGATCAGGAGGGTTTTGTATCGGTACCCATGGAGCCGTTGGCCATGGTAGGTAAAACAGGGGTGGCGGCAACTGTTTTACGGCCATCGGGACGGGTGTACGTAGAAGGAGAGTATTACGATGCTATCTCACTGAAGGGGTTTGTTGATAAAGACGAGGAGGTTGTTGTTAAACGTTATGAGAATTCTCAGTTATATGTTGTACGGAAAATTTGAGATTTAAAACAATAAGCCCGTTAAAAATATCTGAAATCAGACTTTATAAATGTTTAACTGACTGGTAGTCAAAAATTGCTTTATGGAACAATTACTTTTTTGAAGTTGATTTAATTAGGTTATAATAACAGTAGGAATAATATTTATTTGGAAAATGAAAGTTGTAGCAATTATACCGGCGCGGTATGCATCTTCGCGCTTTCCAGGGAAACCGCTTGCCGACATGGATGGCAAACCCATGATCAGACGTGTGTATGAACAGGTGAGAAAAGTGGTTAACGATGTGTATGTAGCCACTGATGAAATCCGTATTTTTGATGCTGTAAAAAATTTTGGAGGTAATGCTCTGATGACATCCGAAAAGCACAGAAGCGGCACCGACCGTTGTTGTGAAGCGGTAAATGCTACAGGGTTGCATTTCGATGTAGTCCTTAATATTCAAGGAGATGAGCCCTTTATCCATCCATCGCAAATAGAATTGCTGATAGGTTGTTTCTCAGACCCTGATGTGCAAATTGCAACTTTGGTGAAATCTTTTTCAGTGGAGGATGGTTTTGAAGCATTGTTTAATCCATCATCACCCAAAGTTGTAGTCAATAAAAATAGCGAAGCTATCTATTTCAGCCGTTCTGTAATTCCCTATATCCGGGATGCGGATTATGGCGAATGGTTAAAGAAACATCTTTTCTACAAACATATTGGCATATACGGTTATAGAACAGATATACTGGTGGAGATTACGAAGCTGCTACCATCTGCTCTGGAAAAGGCAGAGTCCCTGGAACAGCTTCGATGGATTGAAAATGGATATCGTATAAAGGTGGCAGTGACTGAGCATGAGACAATAGGCATCGATACACCTGAAGATATGCAAAGAGCGTTGGAATATTTGAGACGGTCAAGGTAAAAACAATAAACCCTGAGAAATTAATCTCAGGGTTTATTGTTTACTAAAAAATACACCTTGTTTTTATTAATTGTATGCAGCAATTTCTTTTTCTGAGTAGGCTCTGCGTTTTGCAAAGAAGAAAATGATAAATGGCACTACTAACAGAACAATTGCCCAGAGGATATTGCTGAAGAGGGACCCTCTTTTCATATTGTTCACATAAATATAGCCCAGCATTCCTTCAATAACCAATACCAATCCAATTATCAGATTGGAGTTATTGGTTGTTCCCATTAAAAAAGGTACTATTAAAAAAGCAACGCCAATGAGCATTACTATTACCCCGATGTATTTTGCTAACTCTTTCATGTGTGTATAATAATTATGTTTTTGATTTCGTAACGCAAATAAACACAAAATTCAACAAACGAGGAAATTATTTTGCATAAAAATTTACTTTAATCACAAAAATGACCGGGCTGAGCAAATAACTATTCTTTTTTGTCCTGACAATATGCGAAAATGTTTATTTTTGTAATCGGGAACAGAAAAGATTATAAAAGTTGTGAAAGAGATACTGCGTTTTTTATATCAATGGATTATTTTCGTGCCGGTATTCATTTTGTTTACTCTTCTAACGGCGCTGATCGTTATAACTATGGCTCCCATTTTCGGGAGCAGGTTCTGGGGGTATTTCCCCCCGAAATGGTGGTCGAAGCTTACCTGCCGTCTTGCTTTATGCCGCATTAAAACGAAAGGGTATGAAAATCTCGATCCGCAACAATCCTATGTGTTTATTGCCAATCATCAGGGAGCTTTTGATATTTTTCTGGTTTATGGCTTTTTAAATCAGAATATCAAATGGGTACAAAAACAAAGTTTGCGAAACATCCCCTTTGTGGGATTTGCATCTAAAAAAGCAGGACATGTTTTTGTTGATAACTCAACGCTTGCCTCTAGAAAAGCTACAATTGAAAAAGCTAAAGAACAAATTGCCGATGGTTCATCAATGGTTATCTTTCCCGAGGGGGCACGTACCGTAACAGGTAAAATGGGGCGCTTCAAAAAGGGTGCTTACCATATTGCATATGATATGAAGCTGCCGATTGTTCCGTTAACTATCAATGGCTCGTATGAAGTTCTGGTAAGAAACTCTTTGCGGTTAAGGCTTTGTAAGAAAATGGAACTTATAATCCATGAACCTATACCTACCGAAAACCTTTCTGAAGCAGACATTCCACAATTGATTGAACGTACAAAAGAGACTATCCATAAGTCATTGTGGGAAAAATATAAATAACAGGAGATAATTTAGTTTGATTTAAAATGCGAGCAATCAGGTATAAACCTATATAAAAAAGGAATGGTTGTCTCACGACAACCAATCTTCATTGTTAACCTTAAATCTAATACCATGAAAAACACGTAGCAAAATTACACTTTCCTTTTCTTTTTTCCAAATGTTTTGATGAGAAATATCAGTCATTTAAACATATTTAGTATTTGTTTGTCGATAATTGTCAGAGTCCGTGAATTGTTTATTTTTGTTTGCATATTTTGATGAATTGTATTTCTATCCCAATTTTAATTTTAATCGTATATTCGGTTTGCAAAGAAGTTTAGTAGTCCCCAATTGAACCTGTACCAGCGTCTCGTAGCTCTTTGTTTTCCGCCAAACTGGAGCAGGAAACGTGATCTTCCGGCATTTTTATTTAAAAAAACCACATCCATAAAATCAAAATATCTGAATCCGTTCTCTTCCGCCATTTTCATAGCTGAATATATTGTGAATATTGTAGGATATAGCATTTTGTATCTTTTCGTTTTCCCCCAATAGTAGAGGCAGTACACAGTATTGTTTTTTTCGAATCCCAAAATGGCTCCTCCTATTATTTTGCCTTGATAACGAGTAATCATTATTTTACCTTTCCCTGTCTTAATGTAATAATGGAAAAAGTTTTCAAAATATTTATATGGAGGGAAGCGTCTCGATATTTTTTTGTTATTGGTATTCTGAATTAGATTGTATATCTCGTGTAAGTTCTCTTCAGAAGTAAACTCTTCCATCACCACGCCCTTTCTTATAGCTTTATTTACCTGATTTTTTCTCGATGGTGAGAGCTGATCCCATATTTTTCTTTTACGTTGTAAAGAGTTCCTTATGTTAATCCACTTCACCGAGTAGAAATGGTTATCTCTAAAGCCCTTATATCCGAAAATAGCGTTACCCAGATTTTCGTATCGGATCAGAAAAACCTTCTTTCGCACCTCCTTTACAAGTTGTGTTATTAGTAACTCGAATATCTCTATTTGGGGAAGTCCTTCTTCAAAGAAATCGGGTTGTTGGGAGATAAAGCACCGCTTGAATAAAGAACCTCTGAAGAAGTGGTTTATGCGCATAATAATTGCAAACATTGCAGCCACAGGCCTCTCTTTTTCAAAAGCAACAAGCATGAAAGGGGTGTAAGTAGGGGAATTTCCATACCAGTCGAATGATGCAGAAAAGTGAAAAAAATTGCGCTCCTCCAGTGGAGGGAGATCATCCTTTTTATAGTATGTTTTTACATTGTATTTTGTCATGAGAAAAAAGACATGTCAATTCCACACATATTAATTATAACAAAAATAATAAAAAAAATCGATACACAATGGTTTTTCATAAGTTATTAAAGCCTTGAGCTATCTGGAAATAAATAGATCCTGGCAATATTTTATCATAAAAAAGCCGGACTGATAGTTTTTTATTTCGTATTTTTGTATTCAGCAGATATTAACACAAAAACTTTTATATTTTTATGTCAAAAAGAATTCTTGTGACGGGGGGAACCGGATATATCGGGTCTCACACAGTGGTAGAGTTGCAACAAGCCGGTTACGAAGTGATTATTATTGATAATCTGTCAAATTCCAATGCCGATGTTCTTGAAGGTATAACGCGAATTACCGGCAAACGCCCTATTTTCGATAAACTAGACTGTACTGATTTTGAGGCGATGAAGTCTTTGTTTAAGAAATATTCCTTCGACGGAATCATTCATTTTGCAGCCAGCAAGGCCGTAGGCGAGTCGGTACAAAAACCGCTCATGTATTATCGCAACAACCTGGTTTCTTTGATCAATCTGTTGGAGTTAATGCCACAATACAACGTCAAGGGAATAGTTTTCTCTTCATCCTGTACTGTTTATGGAGAGCCCGATATAAATCCGATCGACGAAAATGCACCTATTAAACCTGCAGCATCACCCTATGGAAATACAAAACAGATAAACGAGGAGATTATACAGGATTTTGTTCATTCTGGTGCACCCATTAAAAGCATAATCCTTCGTTACTTCAATCCCATAGGTTCTCACCCCTCTGCAGAAATTGGAGAGTTGCCGCTTGGCGTTCCTCAGAATCTGGTTCCTTATATAACTCAGACAGGTATTGGCATCAGGCAGCAGTTAAGTGTCTTTGGTGATGATTATAATACTCCCGATGGAACCTGTATACGTGACTTTATAAATGTGGTTGATCTTGCAAAAGCCCATGTGATTGCTATTGAAAGGATGCTCGAAGATAAATCTGCAGAAAAAGTGGAGATCTTTAATCTGGGAACAGGTAACGGATTGTCAGTGCTGGAGCTGATTCATGTATTTGAAAAAGTATCCGGTGAAGCTTTGAACTACAAGGTTGTAGGACGCCGTGAGGGAGATATTGAACAAATCTGGGCTCAACCCGATAAGGCAAACAATGTGTTGGGATGGAAAGCCAGGGAGACAATTGAAGATACAATGGCATCAGCCTGGAAGTGGCAGCTGAGGTTGCGAGAAAAAGGGGTGATGTGAAACTGATAGTCCCTAAAAAGTCTGAATGGTTAATTTCAGACTTTTTTTATCTATGCCGAAAGAATGGTCAGAAGTAATACTCTATCACCAAATAGTAATCTTCATTTCCGCCTGGGGATTTCTCTATCTCAATCTTATTTTCTCTGGCTAACCAGCCTATAGCGGTATATATTTCCTTTTCAGACAGCCCTGACGCTTCGCATAACTGTGATACATTCCACTTCTGGCTGTTATTCAGGAGATTCCAGATTATCCTTGCGTTCGTTCCAATTATTTTTTTGTTCATCGTCCTACCTCTTTAAAAGATGAAAGAGCTGTACTGTAAAATTCTAAACAGAAAACCGATAATTTGCTCTATGATATCATAAAAACATTTGTAATAAGGATTTTGTTCTTAAATTGATACTGAAAGTGTCTAAAAAGAGAGGAAGATTATCAGATAAAGGTATACAGCAGGTACTGCTACAATAAGGCTGTCTATCCTGTCAAGAATGCCTCCGTGTCCCGGGATAAGTTGTCCGGCGTCTTTTACTGCACATGTACGTTTTATGAGCGACTCAAATAGATCGCCAAGAGTGCCTGACAGGGATACAACAAAGGCAAAACCCATCCAGAAGAAGGTCGAGAATTCTGTATATACGCGGGCATATATAATTGATGCCAGGAGCGTAAAAAGTATACCGGCGATAAAACCTTCGACCGACTTTTTGGGAGAGATATGTTCTATTAGTTTGTGTTTTCCGATTATAGATCCAATAAAGTATGCTGCAGTATCGTTTACCCATAGAAAAACAAACAATGCAAGTATGGGAACCCAATCGTATCCGCCCCCAGTAAGTTCTGCATGATACGAATAGGAGATAAACATAAGCAGGCTCAGAGGCATTGTTATATATACCTGTCCAAAGACAGAGTAGATGATCCCATGAAGAATATCGTGCCTGCGTATGAATACAGAGGATGCTATAAGAACAAGCATATATAGCATTATCATCACAGGAAGTGCATAGTTGTTTATATTTTCCTGATAAAGGAAGACTGCTACGAATATAAGCAATCCCATCACAATATTGAATATTTTACTTATAGCATGAGAAGTGTCTTTTTCTACCATCCGGTAAAACTCAAATAAACCAGTTCCTAAAATGGCTCCGAAGATGGCTAAAAATGAAAACCTTCCCCCCAATATACCCAAAAGCACGACCAGTATATAGATTATCCCGGCCACTGCACGTGTAATTAAGTTTTTTAAGTTCAAATTCAAAATAGTTTTTAAACATGCAAAGATACGGTTTATTTACGGAAAAGTTAAATTCCCAATCTAAAAAGTTCTTTCAATCGCAGATTTGTTTTCTCTGTTACATAGTATTGTCTTACAGGTGCAATTGCTGTATATATGAACGATAATGTCTAATCTTTTTGTTTAGTTATTTCCCCGGCTTCGGAATTTTCTGATGGGGTTTCTTCCGCTTCTTCCCCGGCTTCGGGATTCTCTGATGGGGTTTCTTCCGTTTTCTCTTCCTCCTCCAGATCGATGTCGCTTTCCATAAGAATGTTATACCATGAGATCAATTTTTTTACATCAGAAGCATAGACACTCTCTTTGTTGTAATCCGGAAGGATCTCTTCAAGGAAAGCGAAGAGCTCTTTTGCCGATGATTTGGAGCCAATAGTGACCCTGTTTCCGTTCTCTTTCTCTTTTATCTTTTTTAAAACATCCCGCAGGGGAACGTCGCTATCCATTGTGTACATCGATACATCGCTCAATGCAACCACTTTTTCATGTGCGTAAACAGGAATGCGTTTACTGTCGTTTAGCGATTCTACAATATTCAGATTTTTGCCGGTTGATATGAGTTTAAACAAGCCGGGACGTCCCGTTACAGATAATATTTTTGATAACATGATAAAATTATGTTCAAAGTTTGCGTTTTTTAAAATGCAAAAGTAAGCAGACAAAGCCATATTCGCAACTTTTAAAACAAAATGAATTCTAAAAAATGGTTACAGATTATACATCAACTGTAACAGTTTTCTAAATTTGTACTTAATACTTCAACTTTTGCTTATGACACTATTTCAGATAAATTTTACTGCTGGCAATGTTTTACATCACGTAAATGCCGGGTTTACATAACGGGCATAATTGTTTCATATGATTCAGATGCTTCGAAAATATATAAATATATGATAACAAGTTATATTCACATCAAAATGTATACATGCGGAACTTAAAATATTTATATAATATTGATTACTTAAGTTTTGTATGTATAAATTAAAACATATACAGCTAAGTATGAGACATATGAAATATTTAGCGTGAACCCATTCGATGAAACAGGCGTGATCTGATAAGCTGTTTGAGCAAAGCAAGTTATTTATCAGATAGCCTGCAAATCGGAAAATGGGTCACAAAACATTGTCAGTTTAATATTTAGTTGAATACTTAACATGTGAAACTTGAATTGATTATTTCCTGCCTTTATGAATCAAATATTTTGAAAAAAGTGATATATTCTCAGGAAATTAGCCTAATTTCGTGTCAACAACAATAAAATAACAGTAATGTATAAAAATTTAGCAATGGTTTGTTTGATTGGTGCTTTGTCGGCTTCTTGCACCGGAAATTGTTCCGGTAAACCCGATGCCACAAAAGCACCACGAAGTGAGAAATCTGTGGTGATGGCAAAAGAGGGTGAAATGTTCCTTCTGGCCGGCACCTACACTTCTGCAGAAGGGAGCAAAGGTGTTTATGTTTACCGGTTCGATACCGTTACAGGCGAATCAGGCCAGATTAGCATGGCAGTTGTGTCAAACCCGTCGTACCTTGTTCTCAGCCCTGACGAAAAGTATGTTTATACAGTGGGAGAGAATGATAAGGGAAACAGCGCAGTCCATGCTTTCGCTTTCGATAAAAAAAACGGTAACCTTACAAATATAAATTCGCAGCTTACCAACAGCGCGGGTCCTTGTTATATTACAATTGACAACAGGGGTAAAAATGTGCATACTGCAAACTATGGCGGTGGCAGCATCTCGTCGTTTCAGGTGAAAAGTGATGGAAGCCTCACACCTGCAACATCGGTGATGTTGTTTGAAGGTTCCGGTCCTGATACAAAACGCCAGGAGAGCCCGCATTTGCATTCTGTGAGATATTCTCCCGACGGGCATTTCCTCTTTGCAACCGATCTGGGGACAGATAAACTGTATCGTTTCAGTGTTAGCGATACCCCGTTCGAAGGGCAGCCATCAATATATGAAAGCAGTTTAACAGAGTTTGCTGCCCCTGCCGGAACCGGTCCGCGTCATTTCGACTTTCATCCTGACGGTGGAAGGTATCTTTACTTGCTGGGTGAGTTGTCTGGTGAGATTATAGTGTATGACTACCATTTCGGAGAGCTTCAACAAAAGCAGGTTATTGCCTCCGACACTGTCGGAGCACGTGGCAGTGCTGATATACATGTTTCTCCGGATGGACGTTACCTTTATGCTTCCAACCGCCTTCAGGCAGATGGTGTGTCCATCTTTTCAATTAATAGCGATGACGGGACACTGGAAAAAGTGGGTTATCAGCCTACAGGTAAACATCCCAGGAATTTCGTAATTACACCTAATGGAAAGTTTCTGCTGGTTGCCTGCAGAGATGATAATGTGATTCAGGTATTTCGTATTAATGAAGAAACAGGATTATTGACAGATATAAACAAGGATATTTATATCAGCATGCCTGTATGTTTGAAGTTTGCGACTTCTGCTGAATAGGTTGGAGGTTATGAATAACATTACACGTACCGGTATTGAAGCTCCAAAGTTAGCCTCCCTAATGAGTCTGTCAAAAACCCTTAACCCAGATTCTAATAGACTGGAACATGCTGATAATAAGTATGTGTTATGTGAATTTTGGAGATAATTGACTTATTTAATGGGACTCATAAATGATTTTGGTTATTTATTTAGTTTTATTTGTAATGTTGAGTCTGCTCCGAAAACTCCAAAACCCGATTTCAGAAGGTCGCAACTCGCAGAAAATCAATGGCGCTCTTTGCGGAATTTTCAGCAAAAAAAGACTTATCGGAGGGGACTCAATGTTTTTGATATGATCAACATAAATATTCCGGCAATCATTAGCCATAAAAGCTGACGCCCCCTTCTTATAAGAGTGACTACAAGCCATATTTCGTTACTTACAATTCCTATGACATCCAACATTACTTTGTTGCCATACTCTTCTACGCCTATCTGCCCGGGAACAATAGCTCCTGCAGCTTTAAACAACATCACCCCCATCTCTACTGCCGAGGCTTGAATGATGGATATCTCCATACCCATCATGTTTAGAATAATGTAAAATTCAGCTGCACCAAATAACCAGTAAATAATGCACATGAGAAATGCCAAAAAGAACTTCATCTTGTTTTCGTGGAAAAAAATAGAAGAGGCCTCGTTCATTTCATAAGCGGAAGTAATTAGGTTATCTGAAAAAACTGGCCAGCCGGTTTTTTTCTTCAGGTTCTCCATCGTTTTACCAATGAAAAGTTTCGGATGTACTAGAAAGCGCATTACCTGATGTGCCATTAAAAGTGGCAGTGCTGACACAATAATAACCATAAGCACATTCCTGCTGTTTAATATATGTCCAAGGGTAAGATACATCATGGTGACTACACCCAGAAAGAGTCCCGAGAAAATAATCAGAACCCTCTGCAGCAGGATGGAACTAATTCCATGCTTGGCAGAGACTCCTTTCTTGGCAAGTATGATAGCTTTCAGGCTCTCACCTGCAACTATGCTGGTTGGATTAAAAAAAGATAGCATCTCTCCAACATGCCTGTACATGAACAACTCTATAAAAGGCACTTTTTTGCCCTCATTACCCATACACAACCTCCATGACAGAGTAGAGGAGATATAGGCGCAGAGAGACGCCGTAATAACTCCGGCAAACATCCCTGGCATTTCACTTAAATAGTTTTTGAGTGATTTGAAATCAATTGAACATACAAATCTCGCTATCAAAAGTGAAACTGTTACAAGCAATACCGCTATTAAATATGGCTTATATTTTTTTACAAAATCAATCATCTCATAAACTTTTCAAGGATATCTGTTAGAAAAACCGCTGACTTTCATTGTAGCTTTTTCAGCTTCGTTTTAGGATATCCTATCAAAAAGAGAGGATTCAAAAAAATCTGACTTTTCCATTTATATTTTCCATTATTAAAGTACGAGTCCACTTTAAATAGTGGCAATTTTAAGTTTAAAAAAGTAATTCGTTGATTTTTCATTTCCTATTTTTGAGAAGCAAGGAAGTAAAAAATCAAACACGATAAAAAGTTTCTCCCTTATGGAGGTCTTTATATAGCGAAAATCGGTTATTAAACCATTTTCATGCGCTCTTTGACTTATTGTTATCAGATAATTTCCAAGGCGGACATGGTTTATCCATAAACATCTGGCGAAAGTAAATAATTTGTGCCTGAGCAAACCTCTGTATCGTGTTTTGTTGTTCCTCGTATGGAAGCAATACTGAAAGATGGTTGCCTCCACGTTGTTTCTTTTCATCTGTTCCTGCCCGGGGATAGCCGCGAGTTCGTGTCTTAGTTCTGCAGTTGCTATCTGTTCGTTCGTAAAATACCGGTACTTGCTCTTGCCTGTGGTGGCAATCCTCCATTTATCCCCGGTTTTGTATGCAGGGATAATCTCTCCGGTTTCGATATGGGTGACAACCAGCTCACCCTCCTTCATCTCCAGGTCATATTTAGATTGTCTCCCTTGTAATCCGCTTGTTATAAGTTCAATTGAGTTCATATCGGCAAACTCCCTGTTACCAGGGGGATTGATAAGCACCATCGGCATAGACTTTCTCTATTATATCGGTGCTTACCTTCTCCTGGATGTTGGTAACGGCATCCTTCAGGTAGCCATTGTCTGCAGCACTTGCCGGTTTCACCTGAACGTTTACGATCAGGTTGGGTTTGTCCTTCTGTTCATCAGTGTCATCACAGGTCTCGGTGATGTTCACACTGTAGCCCTTTACCTTCTGGTCTCCTTTTTTTTCGATAATCGGCATCGGGGTCATTGTGGTTTTGAACGCTCCTGGCCGTGATGTCCTCTTTGGGACGAAGGATAGCCTGTCCCTTGACCACCTCGTATTGCTCGTGGAAGACACGGTGAAGAAGGTCGTAGCCGGTAGTGGTCTCTGCAAGGCGTTTAAGAACCTGATAAATGAGCCCACCCAGGGAAGAGATTTTCTCGCCGAGAGTTTCACTGTTTAAGCGGTAAACCATATTCTGAGCATCTTCTTCTAAAAAATAGAAGTACCTGTTTCCTGAGCCTGGGGTTCAAAAGAAGCATCCCCCTATCGCCCAGGTCCTTGATAAACCCGCGGAAAGTGTTGTGAATGATCTCGAAACGGGAGTACCAGGCGATGTTGCTGCCAATGAGCTTACTGTCCATACGGACAGATTTGCCGGATATCTTGAAGGTGGAGAGTTGGTCGCCAGTGAGCTGCTCGAAGCTCTTTTCCATCAGGTTTACACCATACCGGTTTTCGTATTCACAAATACGCCTTCTCAGTAAATAATAAGTATCGATAGAGGGTGCAACATCACTCAGGGAGACTAGACCCAGGGCTTTACGCACCAGGAGATCGAACTGGCATTTATCGAACAGATCTTCATCGCTACAGCCAAAACCCTCCTTGATGATGGACATTCCGATAATCACCCGTATGGAAGCATTGGGAGCGCCCATGTTACCCTGTTTGAAAAGGGGAGCAAATATGGTTTCGTCTATTTGGGAGGTGACGTTTGCATAAAACCGGTTGTGCCACGCCGCAGGATCATCATATTTTTTTGCCTCACGCTTACCCATTTGGGTGGAAGGTGTGGAAAACATGTCATATTGTGGATTTACAGATGTCTTCTTGAACATGATTTCTTCTCTTTTAGGTGATGCAAAATACGATTTTTTTATCTGATAACAAGGGATTTTCAGAGCGTTTTATCAACAAAAAACGGAAATAAAACAACAAAATTAAAGTCAGGGACTTTTTAAAGTGGACTCAAGTACCAATAAAATGTTGATAGCCACCTTTTATAATATGTTATTTACCAATGGAGTTGTTCTTCTGAATTGCTAAGGTACAATATTATAATAAACCAGCAAAAAGTACTTTAAAGAATTGATATGCTTAAATTAAAATGACCAGATAAATATCATTTTATAACAATGTTAAATAAAACATTATATCGTTTTTCTATTTACAGTAATATTTATCAACTTCCCTCTAAAAGTCTATTTAATTGCAATCGGGTCATAACAGATGTTGATATTGAATACATTATAAATAATCATTTTAGATGTTTGTTTTTTTATTAGCAGACTCATTTTATATAGATTCTAATTTCATTTCAGAATGCTTTTTTAACGTTTCAAGTCTCTAATTATTCGTTTGGATGTCTTTTCTGAACCAGGAGTTATTTCTCATACTATTTTTGTATCGTCAACCTTTATTAGAAAGATTGAGAAGACATCTAAAAATTAAATAATTAAGAAATGAAGAAAAAAACAATTTTATTAAGCTTAATTGCCCTTATAACCATAGGGACAACAAGTGTAAAAGCTCAAACACCTATATATTGGGGTGTGAAGGGTGAAATGAATATGTCGAATTTTTTGCTAAGCGATTTTAAAACGCTTAAGAGTAGAATGAAGGTAGGTCCAAATTTAGGTGGGTTTATGAGAGTAGAATTGAATGAAAATTTTGCAATTCAGCCTGAACTTTCTTTTTTCTATAGAAATTCAAAAATGAAAATGAAAGTTGACTCAGATAAAAAAGATACATTCCAGCAGTGGGGAATGCAGCTTCCTATATACGCTTTGGGACAGTATAAAGCATATAACGGTTTATTCTACGGAGGTATTGGGCCGTTTGTGGGATTGGGCTTTGATGCAACTCTCGATGACCTTGACATAGACTTATACAAAAAATCTGCGGATAAAACTCCTATGAAACGCTGGGACTTTGGTCTCGGACTCCTACTGGGATATGAGTTTGACAATGGTATACAAGTGAACGCAGGATATCAGATCGGACTGGTTAATCAGGTGGACGATTTATCTGGATTGAAAGATGTAATCAGCGGTACAGACGATGCCAAAATGAAAACTCAAACTGTGAACCTGGGGATAGGATTTCGTTTTTGATAATATAAGGATATTTAACTAAAAGAGATTGTCTCATAATCCAGCAATGATTGCCGGAAATAAAACCTGTTTAATTATAGGCTTGAAGAAAACTGAGTGACGACGTAGAGGTGAGCCGTAGTTTGATTCAGGTGAATAAATGAGACAATCTCCTCGAACAAACACCTTCCTTTTTTTGATCCCGATGAACATCCGCATGACAGATGTTTATCGGGTCTTTTTCTCTCTTTTTCTGTATATTTGCAAGTCTGTTATAAAAGTAACAGCAATTGAAAAAATGAAACTACGAAAAGAACGATTTTTTATACTCAATTACGATAAAAAAACGGCACTAACCGCTTCTATCGTAATAAGTTTTATACTGGCGTTTGTCATGTTGTCGTCATCGATGTATTACGCCATATCTTTAGATAAAAACAGCAGAGTGGGGTTGATTGATATTATCACTCCGGAGTCTGTTGTAACTCTTTTATTCAATACTCTGTTTTTCTATTTTCTTTTTCGTGTGCAATTTTGGGCGGTAACGCATTTCCTTGACAGGCCGTATAAAATGTGGCTGATCTTATTAGGACTTTTTGTGGTTATTATATTCTTGAGTCCACTTTTTTCACAGATGCAGTGGTGGTGGTTTCGCGATGAGGTATCACCCGGAGCCTATTCAACGCTTCACTATGTTAAAGACCTGATTATACTTATCATATCTTTCCTATTCACGTTATTGATTTATTTTATCAATCAGAACCAAATGAGGGTGACAGAAAATCAGCATCTTGTTTTCGAAAATCTGCAAAACAGGTACAATGCACTAAAGAACCAGACCGATCCGCACTTTCTTTTCAATTCGCTTAATACGTTGAACGGGCTCATCGGATATGATGATCAACGTGCCAGTGATTATTTAGAACAACTCTCCAATGTTTTCCGTTATACAATGCAGAACAAGGAGGTGTCAAAATTGTCCGATGAGTTGGAGTTTGCAGAGGCATATATATATATGATGAAGATACGATATAACGATGGTTTGGATGTTCAGATAAGTATTGAAGATGATAAAAAGGGGTATTATATTATACCGTCAGGACTTCAAATACTTATTGAGAACGCCATTAAGCATAATGTTATTAGTCGGAAAAACCCTCTCCGTATTGTTATTGAAAGCCTGGATGACAATAAAGTACGAGTGAAAAATAATCTTCAGATAAAAACGGGGGATAGATCGAGTAACGGTTTAGGGTTGACCAATCTTAACGAGCAATACCGTTTGATGTTCGGGAAAGAGATTATTGTATATTATTCAGATGAAACGTTCTCCGTTGAGATTCCTCTTATAAAAGATATAAATATTTATAGACGAAAATTAAACCACATTTAATGAAAGTAGTAATAGTAGAAGATGAGTTTGTTGCTGCTCGAAACCTGGAGCGGATGATTCATACTGTGGATGGAAATATGGAAATATTGACTGTGCTGCAAAGTGTTGAGGAGTGCATTGAGTGGTTCTCGATTAACTCTTCTCCCGATGTTGTTTTTATGGATATTCATCTGGCCGATGGTGATGTTTTTTCGGTTTTTGATAAGATTGAGGTCCACAGCCCGATTATATTTACTACCGCGTACGATGAATACGCATTAAAAGCATTTGAGGTCAACAGCATCGACTATTTGCTGAAGCCAATAAACAGGCAGAATCTCGAGAAGGCACTGAACAAGCT
The DNA here is from genome assembly GCF_022267555.1 of Proteiniphilum propionicum. Classification (NCBI taxonomy): domain Bacteria; kingdom Pseudomonadati; phylum Bacteroidota; class Bacteroidia; order Bacteroidales; family Dysgonomonadaceae; genus Proteiniphilum; species Proteiniphilum propionicum. The sequence goes on along the minus strand of NZ_CP073586.1, from coordinate 3,405,347 downwards.
CAAGTCATTTACATTCAAACAAAACAACACGGAGCTTGTCTCACAAATTGTGAGCTCAATACATGAAGCCAAAAGCTTATATAAGAGGCACTTCCTTATTCCTTATAAAGATAAGCTAATCCCGCTGTCGGTCGATGAAATTGCATATATATATACCGAATATAAAATAACATCAATTGTTTGTTTCAATCGAAGAACTTATACTCTTGACAGCTCGTTAGATGAATTAATGAGTCACTTGAATCCTGCTCATTTCTTTCGTGCCAACAGGCAATACATTGTATCTCATTGCGCCATAGTCGATATGTCGGTTTGGTTCGGAGGCAAGCTTGCGGTAAATCTTTCGGTGCAAACGCCTGAACGAATAATTGTAAGCCGTGCACGAAACAAGGAATTTAGAAACTGGTATATGGATAATGCCACATGATTTCTTTTCTCATCCCGTTTTCCTCCTGTTCATACATAACATAAATCCTTCAGGTAGTCCTTTTTCCCTTTATTATTGTAAAGAAACATCATTGTCAGTTAAATTCATCTATCTTCACAACTGGCGGTACTTAAGTTCCAAATGAGCAACTCTTCGTTCATAAGGAAGAGTGATGACTTGTAGATCTGAAAATTTAGGTACGGCAAATATATGTTTTTCGATTTCAAATCACTTTTTTGTGATACTTTATTGCTCTAAATCCAGAGGATCAGAAAGAGGGATAGGATCTTACTCAGGGTAAAGCAGTGTTAATGGCTGCTATTTAGAAAGAGGTAATTTTTCAACAAAAATGACGCTTCAGGATGCATTTATGCCGCTTGGGTACTGAATTTGCACCTCTCAGCATTTTTTTAGGATCATTTCGAGCTGTTATGTTATAATTTTGCAGCCGTAAATGTAGAAAGAAAACAACAGCTAAAACAGATGAAAATAACAATTATGAACCCATACAAACAGCAATTTACCTGTTTGCTGATACTGATAACACTCTTTGTCCCCTCTCTCTCTGCACAGCAAAAACTCACACTCGATGAGTGTCGTACGATGGCGCTTAAACAGAACAGAGAGGTACGTATTGCACAAAACGAGTCGAAGGCAGCCGAATCTGCCAGGAAATCAGCGCAAACACATTACCTTCCAAAGATTAACTTCGGTGGTGCATGGTTGCATTCCGGTAAGTCTATTCAACTGCTTGAGAACGATCTGTTTCTACCGGTAGTTCCTTTTAACACCATAGATCCCGCGACCGGGAAGTTTAAACCTGAAGCATTAAAAGATCCTGAGACTGCTATGAATGCACTTGTCATCAATCCTCAAACGGGAGCACCCATGGTTGATCAGGCGGGGAATCCAATATTCAAGAATTATGCATTGCTACCTTCCGATAAACTTGTTTTTGATAATAAAAACAGTTATTTCGCCCGCTTCAACGTTAATCAGCCGCTTTTTACAGGCTTTAAAATTACTGAAGCGAATCATATTGCCAAGCGAGCCGAAAACATTGCAAAAGAGAAAGAGGTGCTGACAAGGGCTGAGATTCTCGCCAGGACCGATGAAGCCTTCTGGCGTGTGGTGTCGGTTCAGGAGAAGCTGAAGCTTGCAAACGCTTATGAAGCATTGCTCGACAGGCTTGTCACAGATCTCCAAAATATGTATGCCGAGGGTATAATTACAAGAAACGATGTATTGAAAGCCCAGGTAAAACAAAACGAGGCAAAGCTGAAAACATTGCAGGCCGAAAATGGCGTTGCACTCTCAAAAATGGCGCTGGCACAGATTATTGGGATAGATGATGACGCTATAGAAATTAACTCAGATAATATTGAAGAGCCGCCTGTTGAAATGCCGTTATCATTCATGCAGGAGATCTCTCCTGATAACAGGGCTGAAATATCAATGCTAAAGGAGAAGACAGCCATTATGGAATCGAAAAAAAATATTGAACGTTCAAAATTTATGCCTGATGTTATGCTCACCGGTGGTTATGGCTGGATGAATCCCAATCCCTACAAAGGGTTGAAAAGTGAGTTCGGTGGAAATTGGAATGTTGGGGTCGTGGTGTCGATACCAGTTTTTACATGGGGTGAACGCCGTCACGATCTGCATGCTGCTAAACTGAAAATGGAGAATGCGCAGTTTGAACTTAACGAAGCCCGTGAAAAGATAGACCTGCAAATCCGGCAGAATCGTTATCGCTACAGCGAGGCATTGAAAAAAGCTGAGATGACAGGGCTCTCAAGAGAGCAGGCTGAAGAAAATATGCGTATTACAAAAGAAAACCTGATGGAAGGACGAAGCCGTCTGACTGAACTGCTTGAAGCTCAGTTGCAGTGGGAGAATGCCTCCTCGGAACATATCGATGCACTTGTTGAGATAAGAACAACTCTCCTGGAATTGGATAAATCAACAGGTGAGATCTACAATTATCAATATTAATACTTTTTTGTTCCATTTTAAACTTCAGAGTTGTAATAACACGGATCTGTATCAGAGGGCTCCTGCAAAGGTGTATGAAAAATGTCTGCTTAATTCCTTATACATGTGATAATAAAAATTCATAAATGGATTTAAGGCAGGAGCCGGGAAGATGGAACTCCGTATTTATATGATAACAACCCTTTAAACAAATAATATACATTACAATGATGCAACTGACAAATAAAATTGCTTATACAACCTGTCTGCTCGCCCTTTTAGCTAGCGGATGCGGAAAAAAAACGACAGAGAACAGCGATAAAGCTGCAACTTCGGCAACTGCAACTAAAGTAACCGTTTATGTTGCCAAAGAGATGGATTATGTACCTGTGCTGAATTTTACAGGAACGGCAGAAGCAAACAGGGAGGCTAACTTGGGAGCTTCAATCCCGGGACGGGTAGAGAAGATTCACTTCACCAAGGGCAGTTATGTCCCTGAAGGGGCTGTGATAGCCGAGATGTCAGACGAAATGCTTATTCAGGCTCAAATTGAGCTTGAAGCGATCCGTAAGGATTTTGAACGAATAAGCCGTCTGAGAGAAAAAGAGAGTATAAGTGTCATGGACTATGACCATATAAAGGCAAAGTTTGACGCATCTCAAACAAAAGTAAACATGCTGAAAAAGAATACATCTATTACTGCACCGTTCGGAGGTGTATTAACCGATATAACTGTTGATGAGGGGGAGAATTATTCTTTTGTGCCTTCTATAAGCTCCGATCTAAAGGTACAGAGCGGTATAGCTACCATACGCCAGCTCAATCCTCTGAAAATTTCTATAGAGGTGAACGAAAAAGAGATCGTTTTAATCAGCAGGGGGCAGCATGCGGATGTGTTGTTTGATGCATATCCCGGTGAACTTGTTTCGGGGAAGGTGAACTACATTTCACCAGTTTTGTCGCCGACAACCCGCACTGCAACAGTTGAGGTAACTATTCCAAACAGAGAGATGAAACTGAAACCCGGAATGTTTTGCAGGGTTTCAGTCTCCATGCCGCAGTCAAAAGGTGTATTTGTACCCGTAAATGCACTATACAGACAGCAGGGAACCGGCGAAGACTACCTCTTTATCGTTACAGATGAAAATAAAGTAACCCGCCGCAGAGTAACCCGAGGAGAGTCTAAAGAGAATTTTATACGTATTCCCGAAATCAAGGTTAACGAATCTGTCGTTATTGATGGGAAAAATAAATTGAACGAAGGTTCACCCATTGAAATAGTTAATAGCTAACAGTGAGTTTATACTTCTTTTGATAATCTAATAAACAACATACAAATGAAATTACCTGAAATAGGTGTAAAAAGACCTGTGGCAACCGCTATGATATTCATAGCTATACTTCTGCTTGGAGTAGTATCGCTCAAGATGTTGCCGCTTGACCTCATGCCTGAAATGGAGTTCCCCTCCATAACGGTGATTACCGTATATCCCGGTGCCTCGGCAAACGAGGTGGAAGAGCAGGTCTCAAAGCCGTTGGAAACCGTGCTATCTGCCGCAGAGTATCTGACGGAAATTAAATCTACATCGAAAGAGAATGTATCATTCATTCAACTAAGTTATGAGTGGGGAGGCGATGTTACCTCCGCGGCAAATAATGCACGTGACCTTATAGAGTTGGCAAAGAGCCGTCTTCCTGTAGCAGCACAGCAACCAATTATCTACAAGATTAACTCCTCAATGATGCCAGTGCTTGTGTATGCTATTAATGCCGATGCTCACTACAGTGGCATTGAACATATTGTAGAGGAGGACATAGCAACTGTATTGCGCAAGGTAGATGGAGTGGGTACAGTACTTTATCTGGGCCAGCCGGAACGTGAAATTAAGGTATCTATCAACCCGCAGCAGATGAAGGCATACGGGCTGTCAACATCACAGATATCATCAATGCTCAAGGCCAACAATATTAATGTCCCTGCCGGAAACATCAATTTGGGAGTTTACGATTTCTCTGTTCGTGTGCCGGGGAAGTTCGAAACGGTTGATGAAATAGGCAATACGGTATTAAAAGCGTTCAACGGTAAGGTTGTCAGGCTTAAAGATGTTGCCGTGGTTGAAGATTCATTCAAGGAAAAAGAGTCGTTTGCCCGTAATCACGTTGGTGAGGGAGTGGCATTGATGGTACAGAAACAGTCCGGCGCAAACACCGTTGATGTGGTTCATGCGGTCCGTGATAAGATGAGAGAGCTTCAAAAACAGCTACCCGACGATTTTCAGGTGCATGAGGTATTAAGCTCTGAAGAGATCGTAACCGGTTCTGTTAACAACCTAACCTCTTCTATTTGGTACGCCCTTATCTTTGTAACGCTGGTTGTTCTTATGTTTCTGCGCGAGTGGAAATCGAGTTTTATTGTTTTCATAACCATGCCGGTGTCACTGATTTCCGCTTTTATAGCGATGTATATTATGGATTACACCATCAATATATTTTCTCTGATGTCGCTTGTTATCGCCATAGGAATGGTGGTGGATAATGCCATTGTGGTACTCGAAAATATTACTCAGCATATTGAAAAGGGAGCCGATCCAAAACAGGCTGCCATCTTTGGAACATCGGAGATGGGCATGGCTATTGCAGCTTCAACGGCAACTACCCTGGTGGTGTTTCTTCCTCTTCTTTTTATGGAGGGCATTGTCGGGATAATGTTTAAACAGCTAGCCATTCTTACGGTTGTTTGTATGACTATGTCGCTGTTTACGGCACTCACACTAACTCCGATGCTTTCGTCGCAGCTGCTGAAAAGAGCTCCTCGCGGTAATGAGGCAAAACGTCGTTCAAAATTGTATATTGCCAGTGAGAAGATTTTCAGCAATATTGAAGAATGGTACAAAAAAGTACTTGGATGGGCTGTTTTTCATAAAGGGCTTACGCTGGGTATAGCACTATTTGTTTTTGTTGTAACAATGTGGTTAGGTAAGCGAATAGGTACCGACTATATTCCCGATTTTGATGCGGGAACGGTATCGGTGGTCTTCAAGACCGAAGTGGGTACAGCTGCAGAACAAACAGACAGTGTAGGGCAGCAGATATTGAAAATCCTGCTCGATGAGATTCCTGAAATGGCTGATGGAGCCATCGCCGCCATCTCGGGGCAGACACGTGATGGTGTGCTCACGACCGTTGGCTTTAAAGAGGGTAAAAACGTGGGTACGGTACTGTGTCACCTTGTACCTGTTGATAAAAGGAGTCGCTCTGCCGGCGAAATAGCCGATGCTATTCGTGATCGTGTGGAAGCTATACCGCAAATAGATGAGGTGAGTGTTCAGGGTGGTAGTGCATTGGCTACTGCCGTAACTGGAAATAAAAAACCTATTGAAATTATTGTTTCCGGCAACGACCTGGAGCAAATAAAGGCTGTGGCACTTGATTTTGAGGAAAAAATGAAAGCCGAGAATTCGTTTACAGATGTTACAACCACTGTAGATCCGGGTAAACTGGAAGTTCAGGTACGTGTAGACAAGGAAAAGGCATCGCAGATGGCACTGAATGTTGCCATGGTCGGATTACAGGTGCGTCAGAACTTGTTTGGTACAGAATCGGGCGACTTTACAGAAGAGGGAAACGATTACGAAGTAGTTATACAATATGCGCCGGAGTTTCGGAATGAAGTATCTAAGCTCAATGAAATGCAGATTACCAACCTGCTGGGTCAGCAGATTCCCCTTTCGTCAGTAGCCGACATAGTGGAAGAGAGCGGCCCTATTGAGATACAGCGTCTTTCACAGGAGAGATATGTGAAAGCTGTCGCTAATTTGAACGAAATATCTCTGGGTGAAGCCACTCAGCTGGCTGAAAAACTGATCGCTGAAACCACTGTACCTGAGGGTGTAACTGTTGAGATAGGTGGGCAGGTAGATGACCAGTCATCATCATTTCAATCACTCTATCTGATTTTCTTTTTAGGTATCGCTCTTGTATATATGGTGATGGCGGCCCAGTTTGAATCGTTTAAAGACCCCTTCATAATCCTTTTTGCAATTCCATTTACCCTTGTGGGAGTTATCCTGGCATTCTTTATCACTAATATCACGTTGAGTGTTGTAACCTTTATCGGGCTTATTATGCTTGTAGGGATTGTGGTGAATAATGGAATTGTGTTGGTTGACTATACCAACATGTTGCGTAAGAGGGACTATTCACTCCGTGACGCAGTGATGGAGGCGGGCCGTTCGCGTCTTCGCCCCGTGCTGATGACCTCGCTTACTACCATTCTTGGCATGTTGCCAATGGCACTCAGTACAGGAATGGGAAAAGAGATGTATGCCCCGCTTGGGATCACGATTATTGGCGGACTGTTTATTTCTGTATTAACTACCCTGATTATGGTACCAACAATGTATGCCACTATCTATCACCGTACACTGATTAGTGATCGTACTCTTGTCCGGTTGAGGAAGAAACTGAATAAATCTGAAGGGAACAGTAAAAATTAATAAGGTCAATTGTAATTTATAATCTTTTTTTAGCGGAAGTCGGCAACAAGTCGTCTCCCGCTATCAATACCAATCATAGTTTTGAATATGAAGTTTATCTATATCACATGTAATGTAAGTATGCTGGAGACCCTGACACTTTTACTTGATGAAAAGGAGTTTGCCGATTATCAGGTAATTGAGCAGGTAACAGCAAAGAGTCGCTGGGGTGAACCACGGCAAAATACTCCTGTATGGCCCGGCTATAACTCTGCTATTGTTGTGCAGGAGGCTGATCCGGCGAAAGCGGAAGAGTTGATAAATGAAATTAATAAGATGAATGCTGCAGCGTTCAACAATGGTGAACTGGTAGCCGCCTATATGTGGGGCATAGAAGAATATGTCGAGGTAAAATCGGTTGAATGATCGGTCGGAGGCAAAAATGTAAAACATATCAGGTGAGGGAATATGCTCAAAAAAAAGTGCAGTTTCCTCACCTGCGTTTTAAAGGTGCAATTGTTTATAATTCTCCCAACAGCTCAATTTTATTGATATTGAATGGTGTGGCTTGATAAACAAAGTAATTCAGCCAGTTAATATATAAAAGATTTGCATGAGAACGCCACTGAACCATAGGTGGTTTTTTCGGGTCATTGTCTCTATAATAATTTACAGGTATTGTTACGTTGTTCATCCCTTTTTTCATATCGCGGGTATATTCATTGTGCAGGGTAAGGGGTGAATATTCGGAATGGCCGGTTACATAAAACTCCCTTCCTCCACGGGAACAGATAATATAAACACCTGCCTCTTCAGATTCAGATAGGATAGTCAGCTCCGGATGAAGACTGATTTCGTCGGCATTGATAGTTGTATGGCGGCTGTGAGGCGCATAGAATTCATCGTCGAATCCGCGGAACAGAGGAAAAGAGGGATCGTTGATCGTGTGGCTGAAAACTCCAAACAGCTTTTTCTCAAGAGGGAATTTGTTGATTCCGAAGAAGTGATATAAAGCAGCCTGGGCACCCCAGCATATGTAAAAGGTTGAGGTGACATGTTTACGGGCCCAGTCCAGTATATTCGTAAGTTCATTCCAGTATTTAACCTCCTCAAAAGGCATCATTTCTACCGGAGCACCGGTGATAATCATCCCGTCGTAGTATGCGCTCTTTATTTTTGAGAACTTGGTATAAAAAGACATCAGATGTTCAATGGGTGTATTCTTGGGGGTATGTGTTGATAACCCCAGAAACTCAATTTCAATTTGAAGAGGAGAGTTTGATAGCAGCCGTATAAGATCGGTTTCTGTGGTGATCTTTAACGGCATAAGGTTTAAAATTAGTATTTTAAGCGGACGTATGTCTTGTGTGGAAGCACGAAGGTCATCCATCACGAAAATGTGTTCCTTTTTTAATATCTCTATTGCAGGTAATTTATCGGGTAAATTCAGAGGCATAATTCAATTTTTAATAATGCAAAGAACGGTTACTTCATTGCTACTTGCTTCAGGCCTTTTTTTAATATGATAAGTTCTCCCCAATAACCTTGAATGTCAGGAGTAAAAATATGTAATGTTTTGATTATCAATATGTATATTGGCCTGCTTCCAATTAAAGAGATTTCTCTTAGGAGACTCGTTGAGAAAAAGTAAAGATCTACAATAACACGATTTCTTCTTTTTTAATTTTTAATTCGCAGTAGTGGCACTGAAGCTCCACTTTTTCCTTATCGATTACGTGAAACCTAGTTTTCATCGGTTCGTTGTTTGTGATGCATTTCGGGTTGTTACATACAACAATTTCTACGATTTCATCAGGAAGGGTAACTTTTTTTTTCTCTACTACCTCGAAGTTTCTTATTATGTTTAAATTTACATTCGGTGCTATCAGAGCTATACGATTTATTTCGTCTTCCCTAAAGAACTTATCGGAGACTTTTATAATCCCTTTTTTGCCCATCTTGTTGCTTCTTAGGTTGTTCCCGATGGTTATCCTGTTTTTCAGTTTTTCCAGCTTGAGCAGAGAAACTACCTTGAATACGGCTTCGGTGGGTATATGATCGATGGCGGTTCCGTTCTCGAGTGCCGCAACTTGCAATTCTTTTCTCATAATCTATTTGGGTTTATTATTTAACTTCGATTCCCATCAAATCGCAAATGATCGCCTGACGTATATACATCCCGTTTTTAGCCTGTTGAAAATAGTAGGCTTTAGGGTTGTCGTCCACATCCTGGCTTATCTCCTTTACACGGGGAAGCGGATGCATCACCCGCAGGTTCTCTTTGGAATCATTAAGCATTTTGTTATGCAGTATATAGACGTTTTTTACCTTTTCGTACTCCATAAGGTCGGTAAAACGTTCTTTCTGTACCCGTGTCATATATAGTATATCGGCACTGTTGATCGATTCGGAAGAGAAGTCTGTATATTCTCTGTATTCAATATTTTTATTATTGCAAAATGCTTTGTACTTTTCCGGTATATGCAGCTCCTCAGGTGCCACGAAGTTGAATTTAGGATTAAAGTATGATAATCCCTGAATGAGTGAGTGTACCGCTCGCCCGTACTTGAGGTCTCCCACGATAGTAATTGTTAGATTCTCAAGAGATCCTTGTGTTTCGTAAATCGTGAAAAGGTCAAGCATCGTTTGTGTGGGATGCTGATTGGATCCGTCACCTGCATTGATAATTGGTACAGGTGATATCTCAGATGCATAACGCGCCGACCCCTCAAGGTGGTGGCGCATGATAATGATGTCGGCATAGTTACCCACCATTATAATGGTGTCTTTCAGCGATTCACCTTTGGTTGAACTGCTGGTAGCCGAATCAGAAAAACCAATTATTCGTCCACCCAGCCTGTTGACAGCTGTTTCAAAACTGAGACGTGTACGTGTGGAAGGTTCAAAGAATAATGTGGCACATACCCTTCCCTTTAGCAGGCTACGATTTGGATTTTGTTTGAACCGGGATGCACTCTCAAGAATACGAAAAATATCATCCTGGTCATAATCGCCAATATTTACAAAACTTTTTGGGCTCATCTTGCTTATTTTACGTGATAGGTGTAATTTACCGGCAAAAGCAGGTAAACACAGGGTTGTAATTTGTTTAACAGACCTCCAGATCTACATCGAACAGCTCATGCCAGGGTAATCCCTGTTTTTTGAGTTGTTCCATGAAAGGATCCGGATTGAACTCTTCTACATTGAATACTCCCGGTTTCTTCCATATACCCTGTAGAAACATCATGGCACCGATGGTTGCTGGAACGCCTGTGGTGTAACTGACTCCCTGAGCCCCGGTCTCTTTGTAAGCCTCTTCGTGGCTGCAATTGTTATAGACGTAATAGGTGCGCTTTTTGCTGTCTTTTAGTCCGCGAATACGGCATCCGATAGAGGTCTGGCCCGTATAATTTTCTCCCAGCTCACCGGGATCGGGGAGCACTGCTTTCAGGAACTGAATTGGAACAATCTTCTGCCCGTTGTATTCCACTTCATCAATTCGTGCCATACCGATATTCTGTATAACACGCAGGTGAGTTAGGTACTCCTGCCCGAATGTCATCCAGAAACGGGCTCGCTTGAGGGTAGGAAAGTTTTTTACAAGCGACTCCAGCTCTTCGTGATAGATCAAGTATGATTCTTTTGGCCCGATATCCGGGTAGGTGAGAGTCCTGTTGATCTCATGCGGTTCTGTTTCCACCCACTGGCCGTTATCCCAGTATTTCCCTTTCTGTGTAACCTCCCGAATGTTGATTTCGGGGTTGAAGTTGGTGGCAAACGCTTTGCCGTGATCGCCTGCGTTACAGTCCACGATATCCAGATAATTAATCTCATCGAAATGATGCTTGGCCGCATAAGCAGTGAATATGCTTGTTACACCCGGGTCGAACCCGCAACCAAGGATAGCTGTAAGTCCCGCTTTCTCGAATTTATCTTTATAAGCCCACTGCCATTTGTATTCGAACTTAGCCACATCCTTAGGTTCATAGTTGGCTGTATCAAGATAATTCACGCCACACTCAAGGCAAGCATCCATAATGGTAAGATCCTGATAAGGGAGTGCTACATTAATTACTATCTCTGGTTTAAACTCATTAAATAATGCAACCAGTTCTGACACTTTGTCTGCATCAACTTTTGCAGTTGTTATGGTAACGCCTGTTCTGCGTCTCACATCTTCGGCAATAGCATCACATTTGCTTTTGGTGCGGCTCGCCAGCATAATTTCAGTAAACACATCGTTATTTTGTGCCACCTTGTTGGCAACCACCGTTCCCACACCTCCGGCGCCAATAATAAGTACTTTTCCCATATTTTCGTTTATAATATTATTTGTCAAATCCAGCTCTGTTTACCATAGAGCTTTACACCGGCACATCGTTAACCTGACAGTACTCTTTACGGACTGTTATTTGCAGAGTGACAGTATAACACCCTTGCCCTATAACTGTTATTATAACGGTTGGCTTGACGCCCGATTTACCGCAAATATACAATGAATCTGTGAAACAGAGTTGCTTTGTGTTTAAAATTTGCAATTTTGAGTAAGTCTTCAAAAAATCGTATCTTTGTATGTAGAGTATAAAATAGATAGAGTACGGTATAATTGTTTCCGATATATTCGGCTATATTGTGTGCAGCAGGTTAATATTTTTGTATTCTGTTTTGCGAGCATGTGTATAATTATGCATTTATGTCTCGTATGGAGAAACCGATCAAGAAGCAGAGTTGTAATTTGCTGCCTTTTCTGATGCATCAGCTTATTTTTTCTTATAGCGTTTAAAAATTGGATTTTATATCGATTAAATTTTTTACCTTTGTCTGTTGAAGTATATTATGTGGAAAATCCGAACAAAAAAAGGGTTATCGGTGAAAATGATGGGTACGCACTATAGGATATTACTTTCAATTTGTTGAAATGGTTTCATACTTTTTTGTGATGTAATATATCTTGCAATAATGCTTAACTATCTTAATAATAAAAAATAGTACAAATGAGTAAGCTTTACAGCGTTTTTACAGGGACAGGGAGCTATGTGCCTACAAAGCAGATCACAAACGATTATTTTCATACTTATAAGTTTTTTGACTCACAAGGTGAGAAGCTGCCTACACCAAATGAAGAGATCACAAGAAAATTTGAAGAGATTACTACTATTGCCGAGAGAAGGTACGCCGAAGATGATCAGGTAACAACCGATCTGGCGCTTATAGCAGCGCAAAGGGCACTTGAAGCTTCGGGAGTTGACAAGGAAGAACTCGATTATATAATTTTCGCTCACAATTTCGGGGAGACACTTAAAAATAATGTGCGGATAGATATATTGCCAACGATGGCGTCACGTTTGAAAAACAAGCTGGGTATCGAAAATCCTTTTTCTGTGGCATACGACACTCTGTATGGCTGTCCCGGATGGATACAGGCAGTAATTCAGGCCGACTACTATATACGCTCAGGGGATGCAAAAAAGATTTTGGTGGTAGGCGCTGATGTATTATCACGGATAGCTGATCCGCACGACCGTGACAGTATGATATATGCTGATGGCGCGGGAGCAGCAATTATGGAGGCACGGGAGAGTAGCTCACCCATAGGAATTATTGGACACAACTCACGCAGTGATGCCCTCAATTATGTGAATATGCTCCATATGGGATACTCATATAATCCAAAGCTGGCAGAGAAGAAAGATTATTACCTTAAGATGAACGGCCGCCGTTTATATCAGTACGCTCTTGAGAATGTACCGAAAACGGTTAAAGCCGGCCTGGATAAGCTTAAACTACACATATCTGAAATAAGTAAGGTGCTTCTTCATCAGGCAAACGGGAAAATGGATGATGCTATCCTGCAACGCCTGTTTAAGCTATACAATATAAAAGATGTGCCCAAAACCATTATGCCGATGACCATCTCATGGTTAGGCAACTCTTCGGTAGCAACCGTACCTACACTGTTAGATATGATTACCCGCAAGAAGATGAACGGTCATGAATTGAAAAGCGGCGATAATATTGTACTTGCCTCGGTAGGAGCGGGAATGAACATCAACAGCATTGTTTACAGAATTCCCTGAGATGATTGCCTAAAGCAGATGGTATAGTTATAAACAGTAATAAATATTCACCCCTTGCATACCTATGCATGGGGTTTTTATTTTCCTGACAGGTGATACCTGTAAACATTTGTTTCACGCTGTTCGAAACCCAACTTTTGATACAACCTGTTGGCTGATTCTCGACCGATAGCCGATGTAAGATCCACTTTCTTCGCCCCTTTGTCGCGGGCAACCTGCAGTGCGTGCCATATCAGGGCAGTAGCAACCCCTTTCCCGCGAGAGTTTTCATTCACTATAACATCTTCAATCCAAACCTTCAATCCCGATGGGATACGGTAAAAAACGAGTGTAAGGGTGCCGATCACTTCATCTTCCCCGGTAGCAACAAAAAGATAGGTATCTTCCTTACTAATCACCATTTCCAGTTCTTCACAAGAGGGGTATTCCTCCTTGCCGGTCAGCTGAGGCATTAGTTTTTTGAAAGCAGTGGCAATGCTTTCATCTACATGTGTTAATCTTTTGATATTCATATATATTATTTAACTTAAATGATATCCCTGACTGTTCAACTCCGATGCACGGAAAAGTGTATACATTTCGCTGTTAAGGGGATAATCCCAACAGCCGAGGCTGTGAAAAATTTCGCCGCCGAAACCTGACTTGAATCTGTACAACCCGTAAAGCGGATGACAAGGTTCAGGAGAAGGAGAGATGCCAAACATATCGTATTCTGTACAGCCTGCGTTTCTTGACTGCATGATGGCCTCCCACTGTAATGCATAGGTTGCCATAAGGTTCCGGTGTTGCGATGAAGATGCGCCGTAAAGGTACGAACCCCTGTTACCACTTATAACCAGAAACATGGCCGCCAGCGGTTTTCCTTTGAATTCCGCCACTAATAGTTTCACGTTTGCCGGTGAGCTGGTGTTATCGGTGCGTGCTGTAAGTACTGCATTGAAGTATTTTATGTCGTTGAGGAGAATATTGTTTCTTTCTGCCGTTTCTTTGTAAAGATCGTACCAGATATCAATACCTTCCATTCCCATCGATCTTACATTTACTCCTTTGCGTTTAGACAAACCTATGTTGTAACGTGTTTTAGGTTTCATAAGTTTTAAAAGGGTGTCAGCATCGTGTGTCAGATCCAGATAAATAGTATTTGCCGGCAAGATATTGGAACAGGCTTTTTTGAAATTCCAGTTGTGCGTGTTGAAGTTGAAACGCAACTCCTGTGTATGGATTTCAGGTTCACCTTTCCACATACCGTTCTCATCGAAATAATCTTTCTCTTTTGCCCAATACGATTCCCAGCACAGGTCGTATCGGATGAGAATACACTCTTTAGGTAAAAATGAGCGCAGACATTCAGATAACTCTTCCAGAAACAATCCCTGAAACTCGTCATCGGGTTCAATTTCCGGCCCGTATGGAACATATGCCACGGAGTGATTCCTGTCTATTTGCTGAAGTATAACCAGCACATCAGACTTTATAACATAGTCGCTATCTTTTCCTGAAACTGAGTACATTCCGGATCTTCGCGACGAGAAGTTAATTGCTATCGCCTCTGCTCCAAGTGTTCTCTTCACTGCCGACCAGAAAGCTGTCTGCTGTAAAATGGGTGTGGCATAAAGTTCTTCCGTCCCTTTTGAACGAATGTTCGTTAACATACCATTTGCATTTTAAACCCGCAAAGGTAGCCAAAATAAGTCGGCTAAAAAAAATCTAAATAAAACTTACCGGGAAAGTTGCACTTCTAAATTGAACTTAGCGGAAAGTTGCACTTAGCGTGATATAGTTAACTTAAAGGTTCATTTATCAGGCATAATAGGGTATGTTGGAAAGTTTTTTTATTTAGTTTCCTTTGCTATCGCATATGTGAATGAAACTATGGGCATCATGTGGGTTGAAATTGACCGGATGAAAGTGCAAGTACGACCGCTATTTTTATGTGAATGAAACGATGAGCATTATGAGAGTTGTAATCCGGGTCGTGACTGAAAAACATAAAAGTAAAAAAGATAGTGACAGTCTATAAATGAGAATTAAGAAAGATTAGAAATTGTCAGGCTCTGTGCGTGCTGCTGAAGCGGTCACACTCCTGAAATCCCTGTCGAAATGAGCCAGGAGCAACTCTGTCATTTTTGCATGAAATGTTGTGTAGAGCTTAGAAGAGATGTGCCTCCTATCTTTCCTTTTATGCAACCCAAAGCGCAACTCGTTGTCATCAACCCATATCTCTGGTTTGAAAAAAGCTTCGTTTTTCCATAAAAGGGAACCGTAGGTAAGACGCCCGTCAGTTGTAAGTATCCATTTATCAGCCTTTCTTGAATCTATTGCTTCGTAAATCTTGTCCAGCAGAAGGTGAGGGTTGTCGGTATGAACAATTATAGCCATTCTGATTACAGTTTTTGCTGATTTTTATAGCTGTCAATTGCTTTTTTGACGGATCCGTGTAAAAGCAGCAGATTTTTCGCCTGTCCATATGAAAGGCCCAGTTCATCTACAATTATCCGGGTACCTCTATCCACAAGCTTTTGGTTTGTAAGTTGCATATTGACCATGCGGTTGCCTTTCACCCTGCCAAGTTTAATCATAGTGCCGGTGGTGATCATATTCAATACCATTTTCTGAGCCGTCCCGGATTTCATTCGCGTACTCCCGGTAACATATTCCGGTCCCACAACGGGTTCTATTTTTATTTCAGCTTCAGCTGCTACGGGTGAGCCTGGGTTGCAACTGATAGCACCGGTAAGTATTCCCTTTTTACGCGCATGCCGTAGCGCACCTGCCACGTAGGGTGTTGTACCCGATGCGGCAATGCCCACAAGTACATCGTTCTCATTTATTTTGTGTTCCATAAGCTCCTCCCATCCTTTGTCAGGATCGTCTTCAGCTGCTTCAACCGGGTTACGCAGTGCTGTGTCGCCTCCTGCTATCAGCCCTATCACATAGGTGTTGGGCATACCGAAAGTGGGTGGTATCTCCGAGGCGTCAAGTACACCAAGCCTGCCGCTTGTCCCGGCACCAATGTAAAAAAGCCGTCCTCCCCGCCGCATCCTTTCAACGATACCTGTTACGAGCTTCTCAATTTCGGGAATAGTATTTTGGACAGCTGCTGCCACTTTGTGATCCTCCTGATTGATTTCTGTCAGAATTTCGAGAACCGTTTTTTTCTCCAGATCATCGTATAAAGATGATTGTTCTGTTACTTTTATAAAAGCCATATTCATATATAATATTCTATCAATCCCTCCATGGGCGATTGTGATATCTTCCCAATCTCAATTCCTTTTTCTATTGCTATCTCCTTCAGCAGGTCAGAGTAGTGCCAAGCGATTGATCCTACAAAATTAACCTTATTTTTCTGATAATCGTATTGCATAACGTTTCTCTCGAAGAAATCTGAAAAGCTGCCGGTAACAATACGGCGAATACTCTGATCATTGATATGTTTAAGCAGAAAGGGCGAGAGGCTTGCCAGAAAACGACTTGGGAAGGGTTGCTTATACACCCTGTCGATAATAAGAGAGGGGGTAAGCCCGTATTCATCCAGAAACTCCTCTTTTAAACCTTTGGATAATTGATTTTTTAACGCATCGCTCACCAGCTTTTTTCCTAATGAGGCCCCGCTGCCTTCATCACCCAGAATAAAACCGAGTGGTGATATCTGTTTTACTATTGCAGATCCGCTCCATTCACATGAATTGCTGCCGGTACCCATGATGCAGGCAATGCCGGGCTTGTGGCCGCACAGGCTGTGAGCAGCTGCTACCAGATCGCTATTTACATGGATGGTATTAATAGGAAATGACTGATAGATGGCGCTGCGCACCTGTTCTGTTTTCTCCGGGATGCAGCCGCTTCCGTAAAAAAAGAGTGCCTGAATTTCAGTTTTTTCCAAATTAGGATAAACACGCAATCTTATCTCTTCGGCTATCTCTTCCTGAGTCTGAAAAATTGGACTTATCCCTCTACTTGTAAACCTGTGAAGTATCTCCCCTTTTTTAGTCAGGCACCAGTCGGTTTTGGTGGCACCACTGTCGGCAATAAGAATGGGGTCTGTTATTTCTTCTGAACCTGAAGAGGTGAAAAATTTTGATTTGCTCATCTTTAAAAGAGTTTCGAATCAATTAAAATGCTAAATTTTTATATAGATATCCTTTTTGTATAAAATATATCCGAACAGCCAGCATACAGTGATGAACAGCAGCGCATAGAGCAGCGATCCGAAATAGTCCCCCGCCCACGGGCGCAGCAGCACTTCGTAAATAAACCCTTTTACAGAGATTATCTCTCCCTGCCAGTTAAGCCGGATGTTGGCGACCAGGTTGGCCATTACGCCTGCAAAAACATATACAATGAGCGGGTTCACTCCGAAGGCGTGAAAGAAACGGCTCCATCTCTCTTTTTGATGGATATCGATGATCCAGATCAGCAGTCCCAGCAGTTGCGCGGCAAAGCCGGTGGTGACGAGCACGAAGGTGGGGCTCCATATTTTCTTATTTATTGGGCATCCATATTGCAGCAATAAGCCTGAGAAAGCAAGTACAGTTCCCCATATAAGCAGCTTCTCCACCCGTGTGTGGTTGTCTTTGTTCTCCACAATCAGTTTCCCTGAAAGAAAACCGATCAGTACATGGGCGACGGAGGGGAGGGTGCTAAGCAACCCTTCTGGTTCAAATGCTATGCGTACCCCTTCCGGCGTGGTGTCTCTATACATATGGGCAGTCCCCAGAAGTGCTTTGTCCACCACCGCTATAATATTCTCTTCCGACATCTCAAACCCTTTTCCGAAACGAAGAATCAGGTAATACCCCAGAAGCAGGATGCCAACCACCCACGGCAGCAGTTTGCCCTTCACCAGAACTGCGGCCAGGGCGGCAAACCCGTATGCCAGCGCCAGCCTTTGCAGTACTCCGAGTATGCGGAGGGTGTTGAAATGGGTTGATGCCTCAAAAAAAGACTCTCCCGAAGCCAATCCCCTGCATAACTGCCCGAACCATCCCAGTGCCAGTCCCATCACGAAAATGAGGAAGGTACGCCGTACAATTTTCCATACTGCTGCTCTTGAAGGTTCAAAGTTGAATTTTCGCAGCGACAAAAAGGTGGATACACCCATAATAAACATAAAGAACGGGAATACAAGATCGGTCGGTGTAAGTCCATGCCAATGAGCATGTTTGAGTGGCGCATAGGCGTAGCTCCATGAGCCTGGATTGTTGACCATTATCATACCCGCTATAGTTATTCCGCGCAGAATATCAAGCGAAAGCAGCCTTCCGCTTTTATCAGGTGAAGTAATTCTGTTCATCTTTCAATAATATATTGTTGTTGAATTATTTATTGAATGCATAAACCCGGTTTATGCAAGTATTATGTTAGTACCATTGTGCAAAAAACTTCTTTTTACGAAGTTTACCGGTAAAGGTAATATTTCTTTGATAATAATCTGAACGACTTTTCATCTTTTGTCCAATAAGATTGAATGTCGGCAAAACGATGGTTCTTGGAAAATTCCAGACGGATAAAATCGCTACCGCATACCTTGTCGAACATATTGAATCGGTTTTCGGGAGCACGCTCGAACACTTTTCTGTCTGGATAGAGCTGCGCAGACACCTCCATTACATGGAACTGGATATCCGACAGACGCGCACTGAAAAAATCGGTAAGATATATCTGTACTCCCTGAAAGTCCTGTCCCTGTCCAACTGAATAATAGGGCTTCAGGTGTATGGGGCGGAAAATGACACCCGGCAGCTGTTTTGCATTCAGCGTCCTGGCAAACTCTTCTGCGTTGATCCATTCAGCGGCAAACATCTCGAACGGCAGCGTATATCCAACGCCGATAGACATATATCCCAGTTCACCTAAAATGCCTGATACAGGATAAAAAAATGCAGAATGAGAAAACGGGATGTGTGGCGAGGTGGGCACCCAGGGTAGTCCGGTATCCTCGAAGTTCATCTTCCGGTGCCACTTTTTCATCTTCACCACTGTCAGCTTACAAGGCCTTGATATCATCTGTTCGCCAATTATCATCTCTGCCAGCTCGCCACAGGTAAGGCCGTAAATATAAGGAATCCTTAGCTGGCTCACAAACGAAACAAATCCCTCCTCCACAAGATTTCCTTCTACTTTCAAACCGCTTAACGGGTTTGGGCGGTCGAGCACCACAAATTCAATATCGTTTTCAGCAGCCGCCTGCATTGCCAGATACATGGTTGAGATATAGGTGTATGACCGGCATCCGATGTCTTGAATATCGTAGACGAGGACATCTACACCGTTCAACATTTCTTTGCTCGGTTTTCGAGTGGCACCATAGAGGGAATAAACGGGCACACCCGTATTGGAATCGGTGAATGAATCGATTTTGTCGCCGGCATGCACATCGCCGCGCACACCGTGTTCGGGCCCGTAAAGCGCTACAAGCTGCACGCCGGGAGCTTCATGCAGAATATCTATCGTCGATTTCAGGTCATTATCCACTCCGGTAGGGTTGGTGATCAGTCCCACACGTTTTCCCTGAAGGATCTTGAAGTTAGACTCCTTCAGCACTTCAATTCCGGTTTTGACACGTATATTCCGGGCAAAAGCTGATGATGTGATTGTCATACAGTAAAGCATTAATGCCATAGCTGCTACTGTTTTAGTTAATAAAAAGCAGGAGTTGCCTAAATTATTTATTTTTGTGATTATTAACCGGTGCATTTTTTTTGAGTTTGTTTTTTTACTGGATTAATGATTAATTCCTATTTATTTGCCGGAATGGTTACTGTTCAGTAGTGACTTCTTCACCCGGCAAAGGTGTTTTCTTTGATTTTCCGAAATCTTTGTCCACTTTCATGAAAGGAATCAACAGTAATGTAGGGATTGTAGCAATCATGATAAAGATAAAAAAGTGCTGGTATCCCAGTTGTTCCTGTATCCATCCTGCAGCCATCCCCGGAAGCATCATTCCGAGTGCCATAATTCCCGTGCAGATGGAATAGTGAGCTGTTTTGTGTTCACCCTGTGAGAAATAGATAAGGTATAGCATATATGCCGTAAATCCGAAACCGTATCCAAGCTGTTCAACAGCTACAGCCACATTCACCCATATGAAACTATCAGGCTGAAAGTACGCAAGGAGAAGATAAGCCGCATTGGGCAACGTAATGGCCAATGCCATCGGCCACAACCAGAATTTCAATCCCTGACGGGAAGCCACAATTCCGCCGATGATTCCGCCAAGTGTAAGGGCGATCACGCCCACCGTACCATAGGTTATGCCTACTTCAGAAGTGTGTAGTCCCAATCCGCCCATATCACGGCTGTCTAATAAAAATGGTGATGCCAGTTTGACAAGCATCGCTTCGGCCAGCCTGTACAGTAGCATGAAAGCGATTGCCAGCCCTATTCCTTTTTTAGTAAAAAAAGATTTGAAGGTATTTCCAAACTCAGTCATCACCTCCTGTGGTGTGTGGGCTGATTTTCCGGTATCAGCGTGCGGGTAAGGCAAAACAAAGCGGTGATAGACGAAAAATGTCAGAAAAAGTCCCGCCAGGATAAAAAAGGTGATGCTCCATGCATAAGGAATTTTGCCGGTCGATTTTTCCAGGAATCCAGCCAGAACAACCAGTAATCCTTGACCGGTTATTGAGGCAAGGCGATAGAAGGTGCTGCGTATACCAACGAAGAAGGATTGTTGTGAATCGTCAAGGGCAAGCATATAAAAACCGTCTGCTGCGATATCATGAGTGGCCGAACTGAAAGCCATCAGCCAGAAGAAGGCAAGTGATGCCTGCAGATAGAAGGGAGTAGGGAGGGTAAAAGCCACCCCTGCAAGCCCGGCACCTATCAACAATTGCATGGAGATGATCCACCACCGTTTGGTTCTCAGGATATCCACAAACGGGCTCCAGAAGGGTTTGATTACCCATGGAAGGTATAACCAGCTTGTGTACAGGGCTATCTCTGTGTTTGACAGTCCGAAACGCTTGTACATGATAACCGAAACGGTCATTACTGCCACGTATGGCAGGCCTTCGGCGAAGTAAAGGGTTGGTATCCAAGACCAGGGGGATCGTGTAGATTGATTCATTTGCATTGTGTTTTAGTATTTATTGTTGATTTTCGTGTCGGGGAAATAGTGGTGCAGTATCTCTTCGTAGCTGTACCCTTTCTCCGCCATCATGGCAGCTCCGATCTGGCACAATCCCACACCGTGTCCCCATCCGGCCCCTGTGAGTGTGAACAGTTGCGGCACTCCCTCATTGTTTTCATCATAGGCATCCACCACGAAGGCAGAGCTGTAGAGGTGCGATCTTGAAAGTGTACGCCTTATTTCGAGCTCTTTGCCGATGGTCATAACCCGTTTTGTACCGATAATCTTCAGCCGGATAATACGGCCCGATGTGCCCCTTTCGAGTGGCTGCATATCGATAATCTCTCCAAAATCGATACCTGACCGTTCTCTGATAAGATTTGCCAATTCATGTTGAGAATAGTCCACCTTCCAACGGTAAAAGTCGGAGGTTTCCTGGTCGTAGTCGTTTAAAACCTGTTTCAGTACTTTCGCATTCTGCGTGTTACAATAGGCTGGGGGAGAGGTGCGTATCCATTTTTCGGCACTCTCTTCACCGGTGAGATCCGCGGGAAGTGCCCCTGCTTCACTATCTGGTTTAGCCTGCAGGTAGGGGTGGATGACCGGTTCCCATACATTTTCAAATGTCTCCGTCACCCCTCCGCAACATTTCGAGAAGCGGGCATCGCAAATTGTCCCGTTAAATGTGAGCACTTCGCCACGTGTTTGCTCGACAACTTGCTTCACCAACGGCGTCGATTGTTTAGTAACTCCTTGATAACGCTGACAATGGTCATCTGCACAAACATCGAAATTGGCATGGTCTTCACGGTCGTACCATCGGACGATTTCGGTAGATCTAACGAACGAGGTACTGTAATCTTTCCTGATCAACTTATTCTTCTGAATCTGTGCCAGAAGCCAGCTCCGGGAAATTACCGCATGTGCCTTCAGCAACTCTTCCGAGCTGGTGGCACTCATTTCTGACGAAATAACGCTCGTGAGATAATCTTCCAGTGAAACAATGTTGATTGCAGAGACCGCACTGTTCTCTGTGATAAATTTCAATCCACCAATAAAGCTCTGATTTTCTTTTTGTTCCCAGTGGAAATTAACACCGATAATCACATTTTTAAGTTCAAAACTATCTTTGTGCGGACGATCTGCTTCGAAAGAAATATCATCGTATAATTGACCATTGAAGAGAATCTTTCCATCCGAAAACTCTACCGAGTAGTCGCCTGGCGCGTATTCTTTTCCGTTAAATTTATAAGCTGTCTGCAGCGAAAAGTTGATCTTCGGCTGTTCCAGTAAAATGCCGACGTGAATAAACGGTTCCTTTATTTGCGATTTTTTCTGGCCTGTAGCTCCCATGTCCTTATTTTGTCTTTGTAAAGGTTATGTGCATTCATTTTCACAATGTCCAGCGAAGCGTCGCTGTTATCCTCCCAGCGGCGGCAAAGGTACAATATATCATAAATGCGTCCTATCTGATAACGACGAGAAATGTTGAGCCCGAGTGCGTAATCCTCTCCGTAGCTGGTGTTGGGCACCTTGATTTCTCGCAGTACTGGCGTATAGAAAGCCCGTGGCGCCCCAAGCCCGTTTATGCGAAGCGCGTTGTTCCTTCCGTTTTCGGGAGTCCACTCGCGGTGGTCGATGATCCCCGGCGGTATCTCTTCCATATGGAAGTCGGTCATCTGATAGGTCCCTACCACCATGGCGCAGTTCTGTTCGTAAAAAGCATTTACAATTTTCTGTAGCGTGTCCTCTCCGCTGTACACATCGTCGCTGTCTAACTGCACGGCAAACTTTCCGCATTTTGTGTGATGTACACCCATGTTCCAGCAGCCTCCGATGCCCAGGTCGTCTCTTTCAGGGACTATATGTATCAACCGCTCATCATTTTTAAAAGAATCGATAGCCTCAGTGGTGCCATCGGTTGAATGGTTGTCAACCACTATCAGGTTGAATGGAAAATCAGCCTTTTGCATCAGAACAGAGGAGATTGCATCTCTGATGGTTTTGATACGGTTTCGTACCGGAATAATTACCGACGCTTCGTATTCAAAATCTCCCCGGTTAAATTCAATCTTTTCGAATGCAGGTTCCAGAAATGCTCCCACATCTTTCAGATGTTGTGTGCAGGCCTGTTCCATCTCTATCTGCACCTGCCGGTTTTTAGGATCTACATAGTCGAATATTTTCTGGCCCGACGCACGGGTATCCTCTTCAATCTCGGTGTAAAGGTACTCGTTTATATGTACAACAGGATACTTTTGCGACACTTTTAGCCTGAGGTCATACAGCCCGGCATACGGATAGTTTTCGCGCATCCTCATCGCTGCGTCCTTTAATGCAGTTGTATTGTAAAGTAGTAGCGAACCGAAGTTAAAATCGTCACGGAGGCTTCCCTCCTGATATTCTATTAACGGATTATTTTTCTTTTCGCCGTTGGTTACCGCATAATAGTCGGCATACACCATTCCCGCCTGCGTATCGTCTGCAATACGCACCATCCGTTCAAGGGCGAAATACCCCGGCTTCAGCACTGTTGGTTTCTGATAGATGAGTGTATAAGGTGTTGTAGATTTTTGAGCGATTCTTTTAATTGTTTGTGTACTCTGCAAATTGTCGATAACGATCTTCTCACATCCTTCAATAACAGATGTGATCTCTTCGGGAGAAAGCAGGAAGATGTTGTTTATCAATGCCGACTGCCTGAGCTCTTCTACTGTTCTTTTTGCCTGATCAGGTTGACTGAAAAGGATAAAGGCGTCTATATTCTTCATTGTTCAATATTGTTTAGGCATCACGCGTTGTTTGTGTCATGAAAGCTACCTGCTCTTCGCGTGATGTGGTTATTTAAATGCATCTGTAATCTGTTTTATCAGCTCATTACGTTTATCCTGGCCTTTTACCGCTTCAATAGGGAAACCCAGTATACACGTACTGTAAGTTTCGCCTTTGTACAGAACACCTGCGCTCAGGTTGTTCTCGGAATAGCGGAAAATAGTAAAGGCGTTCTTATCGGCCGGTTCTATTGCATCAGGATTTTCTACCACATAGCTATCGCTGTTCAGCTCATTGTAGTATCTGTAATTACCCTGTATCGGGAGAAAAGGGGAGGGTACGGACTTAACATGTCCGGTCACCGCACCGTTGTTGTTACGCCATTTATATTTGAGCGTTTGTTGTGCCCACTCTTTGTCTTTTTCTGTGGCAAACGGATTATCCCACAGGTCGGTCCCCACAAAAGCGCCGCTCACTATGATGTTGCCGCCGCCGTTACAGTAATCGGTTACGGCCTTCTGCTGCAACTGTGAGAAGGTTTTAAATTTCGGTGGTTTCGCTCCCCTGGCTATACTCCATTCGCGCTGTTTGCCCAGTATCCAGTCCACAGTCTCGTAATCAGACAGTTTCACAGTACCGTTTTCCACAGCATCCGCCGCAGTTGAAACAAAAGAGTATCCTGCCTCTGCGAAGGCTTGTCCGTGAACGAAAGGATAATCGAAACTGTTTCCGGCAATCCTGGTGGTTTCGTAGTTCGCATTGCTGTCTCCAAAGCCCGAAGCATCATCATCCATCCAGGGTATGATGCGCCGGAACTCATGCATCTGCCCGATAAAGTGGTGATCGGCAATATAGGGCACGCCATTGTCCACACTTCCCGCGAAACCGGCGATGCTATCCTCAGAGGTAACAAAACTGAATGGGGCTGAGACCCTGGTGAATCCATTTACGATAAGCGCTTCACCTTTTTGATCAGACTTACGGCAAGCTGACAATATTTCAGATGGAAAGCTTTCCCCTCCTTCGTTCACAGCCGCCACTTTAAAACTGTACACGAGATCTTTTTGTATGGAAACTTTGTAGCTGTTAGTATTTGCAATCACCCCGTTATCAAATCCTCTTCCGTTTATACGGGTATAGACAATATATTTCGTGGGGTTTGCCGAAGGTTCCGTTGCATCTATTGTGGGCTTCCATTTTAGCTCAACCTCTCTTTCTCCCGAAAAAGACAAACTGAAATCCTTTACCGGCAGTGGCTGTACCACATATTCCCGGTTGTATTGTGAGGCGATGAATTTGAGCATCCCCTTATAGATCGACCGGCTTACAGTAAAACGAAACGAAGGGTCAAGCCCATATCGCATATCGGCAAAGTTCTGGTGTGACAGCAGTTCCAGCAGCATAGTGGGAACATTGGGTATGCGCGCCTCTGCATAGGAGCGGTTCCAGAGGTGGCGGCGTGTCCACTCGGGTTCAAACTCCCTTCGTATATCTGAGGTGACCTCCTCCATTATCAACTCCGACAGGTCTCGTGATGCCCATCGCGACCTTCCGTTTTCGAACTTTTCATTGTTAAAGTGTGTCATGTATATACCGAGTGTCCCTACTATGGTGTCGCCCCAGAAAGTACCTGCATCGGTATGGAAAGCAAAGGCCAGATCCAAGGGAATGTTCAGCCCTTTGGCATCAGGCAGTACCGACGACCCTCCTGCCAGCCAGTTTACCCACACGCCGCGGCTGGCGTAGTCATCGGTATAGTCATTTTTTCCCTCTGTGCGGTTGTAGATAGTGTCGGGGACTCCTGCCCACTGCATCCAATAGCGTGCCCCTTCGGCATATCGCGGGTATCCACTTATTTCCGGTGAGTAGTTTATTTTTGATGCCAGCATCTCTTTTTGAGTTTGTTCTTCAGCGCTTTTTGTGTTTTCCCTTTCAAAGCCACCCGGGTTAGGCATCCGGGCAATATTACCCATGCCGCCTCCTATTTTTACAGCATCAGCTGTTACAATTTTACCTGTTCGCTTGCTCCTGTTGGAGAGGGTAATTCTGTGGGAGGTACCCTCTTCAAAATCAAAATTGCCAAGAAAAATCCATGTGCCGCCACCCATCTGTTGATTTACCCTGAAGTCGGTTTTGCCGCCGGCATGATATATGCTGTAGAGTGCATCGTTACTACTGTTTTTGACCGTCTGATAAGAGACAAACACCGCATATCGTCCTTTCTCCGGAATATCGGGTGTCCAGGTGGCAATGCTTTCCTCACCCCGTGAGACGGTTTTTGTTTGCCTTGCCGTGCCCATCCGGAAAGGATTTTCGCCATCAAGCCATATCTCGCGAAGGTTTGCAAAACCGGCTGAATCGCTATTTCGCCAGGTTTCTTTGCCATTCGTCTCCCTATAGGTAGAGCCTTTTTTGCTGCCATCGTTATCGATGATGACCTCCTGTTTATTGTAATCACGCTCACGTGGAAGCAGCACATTGGCCCCGGCATTTTCCAGCATCGGCACCAAAAAAGGCAGCACATAACTCTGTGTATAGAGATCTTCCACCGTTTGAAAAATACGCGCCCGCTGCCACTCCCAACGTCCCAGCTTCTGCTCATAATACCAACCATGGCTTTGCCACAGTGCAATATGGTTGTTTGTGAGACCCTTATCGAATGAGTTTTCGGGTGCGGAAAAGTTGGTTACGAGGGAGGGCTTCACTTTGTGTGAAATCATCCGGTTTTTATCCTTCTTCGATTGACGGTAAAAATTGGGAACAAGCGTCCTTATTTCCTGTTTATCAGAAAACACGCTGATGCGATATTTCTTTTGTGCCAAAGGCAAGTGATATCGTATGCTATCGTAAATTTGGCGTACTGTATTTTCGCGCATCGGCAGGTAGGAGAGGGAGAGGTTGGTATGCAACTCAATGCTTTTTTTATGTTCATTCAGCGCGATACTGTCCACCGTCACCTTTCCCGGGCGAAGCAGCGTCTCCCGGTAAATGTTGGTCAACGACCCGTTAAGTCTGAATTTCAGGGAATCCTCCTGAAGATCCTGGGAAAATAGCGGGTAAGAGAGTATGAGCCCTATTAATATACATATTGATTTACCCATGTAAGCATTCTTTCAATTTATCAAGTTGTTTCTTTTATTATATGTCCGGTTGATATTCATTCAATGTGAATATTATTAAATGATTGCACGGCTATATTTTACTTGATATTCAAATAATCACGAAATTAAAGCTATTTATAAAGTTATATTTGTTATTAACAACCAATCAGTTATGGTTGATCTTATGAAATAATACCGAACTATTGTTTTGTAATAGAATCATAAAACGGTAAAAATAGCAAAACTCTGACAATTGGCATAATTGTTTTTGCAAATCTCTGTCTTATTTTTTCTCTACTGCATCGGATGGTTCACTCTCTTTATTGTCTTTGTTGATGGTGGTAACACAATAGAATCCCGAAGAGGAAACCGGCAAGCTTGTATCTTTTGTTATCGACAAAACAACACCTTCTTTTGTCTGGTCCGGGAAATAATATACAACAGAACTCAAATCACCCTGTCTGTTCCATGATAACATGTTATTTTCTATTTTTATATTCTGCGGTTTGACAGGTGCTGGTGCAACCTCACGTCCCAGGAATGGAATAACTGCAGGGTTCTTGTATATTGTAGCCAATTTATCGGTAATGTTTATTTTGTTGAACAGAATATATCTAGCACTGTACATTGCATTTCCCAATACTTTCTGATTTCTTCGTGTCAATTCAAACTGCCTTTCCAGTTCAAGTGCCGACTGAAAGGCTGCCGGCTGTTGCGGATCTCCGAATTTATAATATCCATGTCCCACCATTGGTACAGCTTTGTAGTTATACTGTGTCCACCAACCCAGTCTGGCCTGAAAATCGTTATACTGATTTCCAATCTCCTGATATAGCTGAGGCATTACCACGTCAATCCATCCTTCACGGCACCATTTAGTCACATCGGCAAATAATGTATTCAGATTATAATCGGGACTCGCTGTGGGAGAGATGGTAAAGACAACATCCGGCTTGTTTGTGACAATGATATCATGCACAGCCTTTATTGCCTTATTCACATTATCGCGTCTGAAATCTTCTATTTTTGCAAAACCAGCACCATATTTCCTGAAGTCTTCTGCATCTGAAACCATCACTCCTGCAGAAGATGGATCGGGATAGAAATAGTCATCGAAATGTATTCCATCAACATTATATTTTGTGATCAGATCTTTTACTATGTCAGCAAGTCGCTGTCTCACTTCGGGTAACCCGGGATTGTAGATTTGAATTTTTTCGTGATTTACTACCCATTCCGGATTTATCGATGCATGCAACGGAGGGTATGGCGTACTATTGCCTGCACGTGTTGCAATCCTGTATGGGTTCATCCAGGCATGGAACTCAATGTCGCGTTTATGTGCTTCATCAATCAAAAATGCCAACACATCATAGCCAGGATCTTTTCCTCTTGTTCCGGTTATCGATTTACTCCACGGCTCGTATGGTGAATTGTAGAAAGCATCCCCCATAGGTTTTACCTGAAAAATTACCGAATTTATATTTATTTCTTTAAATCTGTCAAGATATTGGATGTACTGATTTTTTTGTGACTGGGCATCATATTTTCCCATAGGCCAGTCCAATTCCCATGCTGTAGTGATCCATACTGACCGCATCTCTTTTTTGGGAAACTTCAAAATAGGTTTGGATGGTGGTGGTTCAGGTTCGTCATTATTATCTGTACCTGGGGTATCATCATTACATGATACTACAAATGCCGCAAACAGAAATAAGATATAGTAGAATAGTGACTTTTTCATTTTTAAATAAATTACCGAAGTATTGTTAATAATACAGAAACAAATAACTTTGCCGAAAAATATCCGGCAAAGTTATTTAAAGTATTTATATTAAAATCATCCGTTTTGTTAATCATCCAACGTTTTTTTAGGAAACTCAATTAGCACAAAACCGGCATCGTTTGAGGCGCCATAAAGCATGAGTGTATCATCATTCCCTTCATTATCTTTTGTTACATACCAACCGGTTTGAGTGGATGGAGACGTATTTACGGGCCCAAGTAACGGATATTGATAAATAGGCGTCATATTTCCCGATTCAAAAATTTCCAGCGCTTCGGTAATGGTTTCGCCTTTTGTTATGTTATAAAGATACATCACAACGGCATCTCCCGCACCTCTTGCAGCAGTAACCACGAGCAGATATCTTTCACCGTTGAAGTAAACAACCCTTGGGTCGCAACTTCTGATGGGAATGGAAGAATTAGCCATTTTGTAGCCAATGGTTCCTTCAACACTTGCCACCATGATTGGGGCGGCATGGCCGGTTAACAGATAATTATCCGATGTTCCTACCCGATTCATATTCATGAACGGTTCCAGTAAGCGAGGCTGCATTTCAATTATTGTTGGGTCGGTTATTTCAGTATAATTTGTGACCTTTAATCTCAAAATTTGTGTAGAGGCATTATCTCCAAAAAATATGTGTCCATTTCCATCCTCATCTAAATTCACAGAGAGGTTATCGCCATGACGTGCTCCTGCACCGGGGATCTCACTTTTGTTGATGTTGGCGATTACCTGTGGTTCTTGTTCCGGATTAGACCAATGGTAGATCTTTAATGGCGATACCAGGCCACCTGAAAGGTTGGCAATGTAGGTATGTCCATTGATCTGAGCTCCCAGATTTACGGGGAATGTTCCCCCGGAAACTCCTGTAAGATTCAGCGGAATTGGTTTTATTTCATTTTTTCTAAGATCATTTACATCCAAAAGATGTGAACCTCCGGCGGCACGTGTAACAATAAGAACGTGTTTCCCGTCGAAGCCAGAGCCTCTTGTCGAGGAAGAGACAAAGGTAGGATAGAGTGGATTGCCCAATTCATTTGCTGTGTTGTCATATATTTGCGGCTTTTCGAAATCTGCACCAAATACAGGGACATTTAGCCTGAGAGTAACAAAGTACTCACGAAAACGTGGCGCATTGACCACTTTTATTACGATGGTTGCGGCATCCTGGCCCTCTTCAAAATCGAAACTGTAGCTATCCTTATCTAATTTTGCTCCATCAGATAATTCTACTTGAAAACGAATGGCATTTACATCTGTTTCCGGTTCAACTCTGGGGAACCAGACGGTCTTGGCATTCTCATCTATTACACCATCAATAACTATATTGCCACCCTCTCCAGCATTTAAAATCTTAATGGATTTAAGTACTGTTTCGTTAGGTGATTCTACGTTTACAGGTAGATCATCGCCACAAGAAACGAAAAAGAATATCGTTAATATGGCAAATAATCCAAAATATTTTAATTTATCTTCTGCTATTTTCATACTATTAAAATTATTGACTTTCAACTGTATTGTATGGAACTTGCTTTTAATCATGTACATATGTGCAGACCGTTTACCCGCTCGTTTCATACTGTTTTCATTATAATTGTTAGTTGGTCGGCCATCCTTCGGTCTGTTTTAACAGATAACCTTTACTGGCATAATCGTCAATCTGTGTTTTGCCTACGGGAGACAAGTAAGGATTAACGTTTACCTGGTTCAGGAATGGCTGTCGTCCATTAGTAGATGAACTTCTGTAGAAACCCACCATATCGGCTTTATTGCTTCCGTTAAAAGTTACTTCATCGCCATTAAGCTTTAACACTGAAAATTTTCCTGTATTTCCTGCATTTAATTCATCGGCAAGCTCTTTTGGGAAGTTTACCCATCCGCCATGCAGTAGATCTTCTTCAGCATCTGTATCCATGTATTCCAGTTTGTGCCAACGCTCCAAATCGGCGATACGTGAATGTTCAAAAGCAAACTCCATCCTTCTCTCTCTCCTTATTTCCCATATCAGTGCAGAAACATCGGCAT
The DNA here is from genome assembly GCF_022267555.1 of Proteiniphilum propionicum. Lineage (NCBI taxonomy): Bacteria > Pseudomonadati > Bacteroidota > Bacteroidia > Bacteroidales > Dysgonomonadaceae > Proteiniphilum > Proteiniphilum propionicum. The sequence goes on along the minus strand of NZ_CP073586.1, from coordinate 3,374,627 downwards.
CTCTTTCAGGATCATCAGGCAGTTCACCCAATAGTAAAGGAGAGGTTTTTTGTACTCCCATCTCCGCTGCTTCTGAAGCTATCGGCCTGTTTCTTATCTTGTTTATTGTTTTATCAATATCTGACTGATCTACAGCAGCACCGCCAATGGTTTGCAGTTCGGCTTTTGCTTCAATCCAGTTAAGAAGAACCTCAGCATATCTCATTACCGGATAATCTGTACGGTTATTGGTACTTGTAAATTCAACCGGAGGTGTATTCCCTTCTTCTACTGATTTGGCAACGCTTCTTGGCAAAAATTTATTAATGTACCAGAAAGATCCTTTGTTCCGTGGAGTAGGCTTATCGTAAAAAGTAGCTTCCAGCCTTGGATCACGGGTTTTAATCATATTTGCCAGTTCAAAGTTTTTTGCTCCAGGCATGCTCGTATTTTGCCACACATCACCATCATTCATAATAAACGACTTGATCAGAGCAGTTGTGGGACCGAAATTGATCGATTCCGATAGGTTGTTGTTCGATGCTACACTATGTGTAATGCCAACAGCAGGATCATAATGCCTGTAAAAAATACAATCTTTGTTCCCTCTCAAATCTTCTGATGTGAAGAGAGCTCTGAATTCGCTGACAATATCGTATCTGCCACTGTTTATTATGTAGTTGCCTGCCTCTATTGCAAGCTCGAGGAATTTTTGAGCCCGCTCATTGTTTTTATAATAATATTTTTGCCAGCTCCCTTCATATAACGCAATTCTTGAAATATATCCGGCAACTACGTATCTGTTTACATTCATCTCCCCATCGTTTACCCGAACGTTTTCAAATGCATAGTTCAAATCATAATATATCGAATCCATTACCTCATTGCGTGGAGTACGGGCCTTGTACAGATCATCCATATCGGTATCTGAGACCACGTGGTTATAATATGGTACATCACCATAGGCAAATACCAGAGTAGAGTATCTCATCGCTCTGTAAAACCTTCCAACACCAGTCCAGTGTGAATATTGCTCAGATGTAAGAACATCTCCCATCTTGTTTTCAATTCTGTCAAGCATAATGTTTATCGACCTGATAAGACTCATGTTCCATATTTGGCTGTTGGGTACGGCACGGGTAAAGTTACCCTGATTGCCATTATGCACAATGTCATCACTGAACTGATATCCCATTAACGGTGCACTGGAATTTGTCCATCCTACTCCATACCCTATAAAAAAATCAGGAAGGAATTTATTGGCATATAATCTCAAATTATTCTCGCTTACCCAGGCTGTTTCATCATTTGCTTGAGTAAGAGGCGGCCTGTCAAGAAAACTGTCACACCCCCAGAAAAATATTAACAAGGATAAAATGGCAAAACTATATTTATTGAATTTCATCATAATATTAATTTAATTGATTATAAACTAACTTGAAAACCTACAGATGCTGATTTAAATGTAGGATTGGAAGTCCCGGTTCGGCCAAGGTTGTAATTTCCATTGGTCAATAACATAGAATGTCCGGAAATTGCTTCCGGATCTATCGGAAGACCCCTTAACTTGTCGAAAGTAAAGAAGTTCTCAAATGATATATATAAGCGCGCATTCGATAAATACATCCGGCTTACAATATCTTTTGGTACAGTATAACCCAATGTGATATTTTTAATTTTTAAATATGCCATATTTAGCATATAACGCGACTGCTTTCGCATCACGAATCCTTCATTCGAACCGCCTAAATTCCATGCCCTTGGGTAGAAAGCATCTGTCCTGTCCTTTTTCCAAAAATCTTTAGCTATTGCTTGTGGCATCGCACCATCTTTCACGTGAAATCCGGGTATGGCCAATTGTCCGGCACCCCAAATTTTTCGCTTCCCCACTCCCTGGAAAAAAACTGAAGCATCAAAACCTTTATAATCGGCTCCCAGACGTAATCCGAATTCGTAACGGGGTGTAAAGTTCCCAATAACAACCTGGTCTCCTGGATCTCCAAAAGTGTTTTTACCAGGGGTGATATATCCGTCACGATTCACATCAACAAACTTAACATCACCGGGGCCTACCAGTAACACCTGGTTGCCATCCTCAAAATAGGTCTGATAAACCGGATTTTTGCCTGCAAGCTGGTTGGTTCGTTTAGCAGTGCCTTCCCAGATGATTATTGTTTGCTGGATGTTACCGTTGTCGTCGTAAATAAAATCTTCTTTTTGAAATAGGCGATCAGTAACATATCCGTATATATCACCATAGCGCCTGCCAGTAGCATAATTGTTATGTATCAAGCGATTCTCCCATGGTGTATTCCAATCAGCACCTTTTGTTATATCAGTAATAGCATCTGAAATATTGGCATTTACATTTATGCCCAATCCATTACTGAACCGGTGGTTGAAGTCGGCAGCAATTTCCCAGCCTTTTGTGCGCAGATTACCATAGTTTCCCTGTGGAGCGTTTGCTCCATATGTTGCTGGAAGAGCGTCACCGGCAATAATCATGTTTTTTGTATCGCGCTGGAACCATTCAAACACAAGCCCCATCTTATTGTTGATAAAACGCAAATCCAAACCAATATTTAAAGATTCTATATCCTGCCAGGTGATACCTGCAGAAATAGGATTGGGAGTGCTAAGCTGAAAATACTGTTCACCGTCGTAAGAGAGCCAGGAATTTTTATTAATATCCATTGTTGCCAGGTATAATGCGTTGGAAACTGATTGATCTCCAATCTTACCCCATGATGCACGTATTTTTGCAAAACTCAAAATCGGATCCAATGGAGCCATAAACGATTCATTAGTGATTACCCATCCTCCGGAAAATGACGGATACCATCTCCATCTCAGATTACTTGGAAACTTAGAAGTCGCATCATAGCGCAGGTTCGCCTCTAACAGATACTTATCCATAAAAGAGTAATTTATCCGGCTGAAAACCCCTACCTGTGAGTCCCAGTTGGCACCACCTCCTACAGTTTCAGTACCTACGGCAAAATTAAACTGTGGATTTTTCTCATCTATTAATTCAGTTTTGTTAGACCAGTGACTGTCCCATTTATAACTTTCTATATTTGTACCTGCCATAAATTTAAAATTATGGTCCTCTGCCAGTTTTAAATTATAATTAGTCACTGCATTGAAAGTGTGTTTCTCGGAAACAAAGGAGTATTTGTAAAAATAGGTTTTATCAGATGTAATATAATTTACATAAGGGAGCCTGTATCCCGGCATTCCTTCGTCATTTGTAATGTTGCCGTTTTCATCCACATAAATACGGTTTCCGTTGGCATCATTCCAGGCAACAGGTGTGTACCATGGTTCACGTCCGCTAAAAGTGGGTCTGGACGATGTTGACTGATCTAATCGGGTACTGAATGCATAATCTGCAAGAAGGTTCCAGTTATCATTGAAATCAAAGGTGGTTCCTATATTCAGATTCGTGTATTTCTTCTTATCTTTCGCTGTATGTGCATTTTTGGTGTCGAAATAGGGGTCTCTCACCTCTTCTCCGTTTTCAAGGGCACCGGTAGGAAACAGGCGGCTCCATCTGTAAAGATATAACCATGGGTCTGCAACGAACCCAGTTGCCGAGTTTGGGTATCTTTTGGTTGCATCGGTAAACATTGCTCCCCCCCTGACTGTTAAGAAATCTGTGAGCTTTGTAGATAAATTCAGATTGCCTGTAAACCTACTGTAATCATCATGAACAGCTGGTTTCATCATACCCTCTTGTCCAAGGTAACCTACACTTAATGTATAATTAGTATCTTTTCTTTTACCGTTAAGTGATAGGTTGTGTGTTTGAGAAAAGGCTGAATTTTTGATCATGGCCTCTACAGGATCATAAATTCTATATCCGAATTTATCAGTTCCGTCATAAATCCAGTCCCTTCCATAAATTACAGGATCATTGTATTTTACAACTCCTGCGTATTTATCCTGCCACTCTTTTATTTTTTCAAAACTTTCCCTGTTTACTCGCCAGAAACCGCCTGCAGGACCTCCGGCTTTCATATTCTCATGAGCTTCCAGTGTATACTCCAGTCCGTCTATACCTGCAATATCAATCTTTTTAAAGGGTTTTTGCCAGGATAAGTTGGTTGAATATGTTATATCTGTCTTTTCAGTTTTAGCTCCTTTTTTTGTGGTTATAAGAATTACTCCAAATGCTGCTTTCGATCCGTATATTGAACTTGCTGCGGCATCTTTCAAAACGGATATCGATTCTATATCATTTGGATTTATCATTTGAATATTCGGTATTTCAACATTATCCACTAATATCAGCGGATCACTTGACCCTGCAATAGAGCCAATTTGTCCACGAATTTTCATAATTGGGTTAGAACCTACTTCTCCGCTTGGGACAACAATTGACAGCCCTGGTATAGTCCCCTGCAGCCCTCTCCCCACGTCGGCAACCGGACGGCTGCCCAGCACCTCGTCAACGTTTACTGAAGATACAGCACCTGTAAGATTTGCTTTCCGCTGTGTTCCATAGCCCACCACCACCACCTCCTCAAGTGCCTGAGTATCTTCAGCCAGGGTGATATTAAAGCTGGTCTTCCCAATAGTATTGATTGTTTGACTCAGATATCCTATAAATGAGACTTTAATGGATGCATTGTTGCTTACATTTAGTGTAAATCTTCCGTTAATGTCGGTAATAGTTCCATGGGAAGGAGTTCCCACTTCAATTATATTGGCTCCGATAATGGCTTCTCCATTCGCATCGGTAACCACTCCTGTAATTGTTTTTTCTGTCTGTTGAACTTCCTTGATGCTTGTTTTTACATCAATCTCCTTATTTTCAGCAATACCCGGTTTTCTCGAAATTGTAATCTGTCTGTTAACAATTGAGTAGGTCAGGTTGGTATTCTTAAGCAACAAATCGAGTATCTCTACCATTGATTTATTGTTGACTGAGATGTTAACTTTAGTTGTTAAATAACTCTCTGTGTTGTCCATAACAAGGAAGAGATAGTCGCTGTTTTTCTCTAATTCACGAAATGCATCTTTTAACGCTACGTCTCTCAATTCAGCACTTACCTCCTTCGACTGGGAGTATGTGTTTTCTGCCGTAACGGAAAAAATGCAAAGGAAAGTTATCAAAAAATAGATTTTCATGATTTTTAAAAACTTTTTGTTTCTTTTCGTGGCAAATTGTTTACATTTATACTTTTCTTGCATATCTTTGTATTGAATTTTAATTTGTTACCAATAAATTATGATTCACTTTTAGATTTTGTTGTCGCAAGGCATAATCATACAAATTTTGCTCCTGTTTGACATCAAAATCAACTCTGATCGGATAGTGTTTGCGGCACTATCCGACTTTTTTTTCATTTATCTTTTCTCATAGGCATATATATTTATCTTTTTTGTTAATAACTTGATTATTTATGGATGAATATAGATTTATCATCGTGCTTTTCATATTGCAAGTAGGTCATTTTTGAAAACGCTTCGAGTACATCGTCGAAATTGTCAGAAAGAAATAATTTACCCGAGCAGGTCTGAACGTTTAATTTTAAATCATCATTGTATTGAAAATTTACATTATAGTATCTTTCAATTTTTCTCAATACATCATTTAGTGGAGTTTTATTCAATTGCATATAGCCACTAGTCCAGCATATATAATTTAACACATCAACAGTCTTATGTTCAATATATCCGTCTTCAATCACTGCCATTTCATTTGGCTTTAATATCAAAGCGCTGTTTCCGCTCCTTACCTCAACCGAACCGTCAACCAAAACAACCGATTCACTCTTCTCATCGGAATATGAAGAGACGTTAAATGAGGTGCCGAAGACAGTTATTCTGGAATTAGGTGTTTGAATAATAAAAGGTACATTGTCTTGTTTTACAACATCGATGAATATTTCTCCTTCTACTCTTATTTCTCTGTCTTCCCCACTAAACATTGAAGGAAATTCCATTTTGGTTCCGGAATTCAGAAGTACTTTAGATCCGTCAGCCAATACCAAAGTCGATCTCTTACCATACGGTACTATTAGTCTGTTAGATTGGTTGTCTTTTAAATCGATCTCTTTATGTGCAAGCGAATTAGTAATTAATGCGCTATGTTTTTTTTCAGAAAGATTTAAAGTGGAGTTGTTGTCAATTTCCAGTACTTTGTTTCCAGTAACAAGCTGCACACTGCTATTGTTGATCATCACTCCCGTTGAGGATATGTCAGTTCCTTCCCTATCACCCATTCTGTTAAGAACGTAAAAAGTGGATATCAATGTAACTAGTAATATGGCAGCTGCAGATGAGGCAAATATTCTATAAATATTTTTATTCTTATGTTTTTTAATTCTCTCATTCAATTTTTCTCGTAGGGAAGATTCGTCGAAATGATAATTATTTTGTTCGTTCCTTATCATTTCGAAAGCTTCGATAGCTTCATTGAATGGGACGCTGGCTTTCTTATTCTCAAGAAGATATTCTTCCCAAAAGGAGTCCAGCTCTTTGGTTGGATGTAATCTCCAATAAATAAAAAGGTCGTCACACAAAAAATCATTATGGCTCATCTTGTCTTATCTTAATCTTATTATTACGAGTCTTCTTCTAAAAAACTGAATATCAATAATAAATATTCATAATATAAAGTTTATCAACACATAAATTGACCTAATTGCAATGGTAGAAACGTTTTGTAAGGGAACTCTTGTCTCGAATGTTTTGAAAAACACTATAGAGATCTCTTAACACAAACTACCTTAGGCTTTATAATACAAAGACCGGGAATAATAAAAAAAAAGACATATTTAAGGAAGATTAACCAACAATGGTTAAAAAATGAGTGAATATGTTTTGCGTTATATCTGATGAAGTCTCCTTTATTTTCTGTAGAGCCCTGTAGAGTGATTTTTTTACTGCTGGTGTTGTCATCTCTAAAATTGTGGCTATCTCTTCAATATTAAGATTCAACTGATAATGGTAATAGATAATTTTTCTCTGTTTTGGCGGCAGCTTTTGTAGAAATTGAGAAATAATATTCTTAATTTCAAGCTGTTTTTCTTTATTGATGATCTGTTCAACTATGCCATCTTCGTTATTTATAAAAATATCCTCATAGTTTATGCGGTTGATTTTTGTTTCGCGGTTATGAAAGTCGAACAATTTATTTTTCAGGCTTTGAAGCAGGTAAAATTCAATATTTTGTACATGTGACAGTTTTTTCCTGGAAATGTAGATATTAAAAAAAACATCTTGTATAGCATCTTTACATTCATCTTCATTGAATCCTATTTTAAGTCCATACGCAAAAAGCTCTTTAAAGTAGAAACTATAAAGATCTGAGAATGCATTTTCGTCTCCTTTCAGGAATTTTTGCCAGGCTTCTCTACTCATTTTCTTCGATTTATTTTTTTGAATAGGTCAGAAAAGAATAGTCATAGCTATGTTTTTCGTCCGCTTTATGTTCTTCTTTTTTGATCAGTCTCCATTCATTGAAATCTATTTCCGGGAAAAAAGTATCCGCATCTTCAAAAGTATGGTGTATACGGGTAAGATATAACTTTTTCACCAAAGGCATAGCAGAGCGGTACAGTTGTCCTCCGCCAATGATGTAGGCTTCACCTTCTTTGTTGCAATGTTCAACTGCTTCCTTTAGAGAATGAACCACAATGCAGCCGGGAAAATTTTCTGCTTTTTCTGAAGTGATTACGATATTTGTACGGTAGGGCAGAGCTCCTTTTGGTAGCGATTCATATGTTTTCCTGCCCATTATTACAGTATGTCCTGTAGTAATCTTTTTAAAGTGCTTAAGGTCGTTTGACAGATGACAAAGCAATCCTCCTTTCCTACCGATACCATTATCTTCGTCGAGTGCAACAATAATAGCAATTTTTACGGCATTATTCATCATACGGCAACGCTTCCTTTTATATGTGGATAGGGATTGTAGTTCACCAGCTCAAAATCTTCATATCTGAAGCTGAAGATATCCTTCACATCAGGGTTAATTATCATTTGCGGCAGTGCGCGCGGCTCACGTGTGAGTTGCAGCTTAACCTGCTCCAGGTGGTTAAGGTATATATGGGCATCGCCAAAAGTATGAATAAAATCGCCTTCTTCCAGCTCTGTAACCTGTGCCATCATTTTCAGGAGCAATGCATAAGACGCAATGTTGAAAGGTACACCTAAGAATATATCGGCACTGCGCTGATAAAGCTGTAGGCTAAGTTTACCGTTGGCAACATAAAACTGAAAAAAAGTGTGACAGGGTGGGAGATTCATTTTCGGTAAATCGGCCACATTCCACGAGCTTACAATAATTCGGCGTGAGTCCGGATTCTTCCTGAGTGTGTTTATTACCTGTGATATCTGGTCGATATGGCTACCGTTGTAGTCGGGCCATGATCGCCACTGATAACCGTAGATATGTCCCAGGTCACCATCTTCGTCCGCCCATTCGTTCCATATTCTTACTCCGTGTTCGTTCAGGTATTTGATGTTGGTATCACCATTCAGAAACCAGAGCAATTCGTGTATAATAGATTTTAAATGGAGTTTTTTTGTTGTGAGCACAGGAAATCCATCGCTCATCCTATACCGGCTCTGATGGCCAAATATACTGATTGTTCCAGTACCGGTACGGTCATCCTTACTGACACCCTCATCGAGCACCCTTTGCAATAAATCAAGATATTGTTTCATTCTATTATTCTGCTTTAATATATTATTCTGCGTTGACATTAAGGGCAGCATCAAATTATTTGCCACCGATTTTTTAATGTCCCTTGCGTATCTGTCAAAATGTCTTCAGACAAAATTAATTCTTTTTTTAAAGCATACAATCTATTTCTGAAAAGTAATTGCGATTGTATGCATTTCCTGCCTATGGCTTTTTCCCGTCAACAAAATTTTCAGATCCTTATCGCATCCGGCTGTTTTAATAAATATTATTGACTGTTTATTTTCATCTGTTTTGTTAAAACATTTCTACATTCTTATTGTTTAATTTAAACGTAACGGCTTTTTTTATGTCATACAGCGAAGTGCACATTCTTTAACAGTAAAAAAATATTTAAACGACTTAAAACGAATGAAGATGAGAAAAAGAATAGTCAAATTGTTGTTATCCACTTTTGTCCTTGTTGCATTAATGCTTGTAGGATATTCCTGTTCCACCTCCGATGATTACCTTGATGAGTTTGAGGTGAGGAGATTGATTGAAGAGGCATTGAGAGAAAATAATAAAGAACTTGAATTTACTAAATGGAAAATTGTGAATATTACAGTCAATAAAGGTGACTGGAAATGGAGCGATGATGAATCTCAATGGGAAGCAATTTATGATTTGCCTGACCTGACTGAGTTTATCTATGAAAATGGTGCATTAATCGGATATCTGTTTTTAGGAGAGCAGGGTGTTGATGAAGTTCAAAAGCTGCTTCCCTATGTTAACACCTATTACGATGGGGATGATTCAAATGGTAACCCTATCTATTTCACTGAGACTATCAGCGTTGATTATCAGTATGGTAAGCCAAGGATGGTAGCCTTTTTTATAAAGGATTCGCAATTGGCGAAAGACCTTGCAGCACCGCAAACATATAATTTTCGGATTGTATTAATATGGTAATCATATAAACAACGGCAACGCATCTGCCACGATAAAGGAACTGCCGCCGATGAAAATGAGGTCATTTTCACCGGCGTTTTTCAGTGCTGCTTCAACAGCATGGGAAACGGATGGAAAGATGTAGCCTGCTAACCCGTGTGCGGCTGCATAACCTGCCAGCGTCTTCTCGTTTAATGCTCGTTCTACAGATGCCCTAGTGAAATAGTAAACAGCATTTTGCGGCATTAATGTAAGCACGGAGTCTACATCCTTGTCGTTAGCCATTCCGAATACAATATGCAATCTGTTGTAATCTTCCAAAAGCAACTGTTCCGCCACATACTTTAATCCATGGGCGTTATGCGCTATGTCACAGATAATTTCAGGAGAAGTCCGTAGCTGCTGCCATCGTCCCATTAAACCGGTGATAGCTGTTACGTTAGCAAACCCTTTGTAAACTGCTTCTGCCGGTATGTTGTACCCTGTTTCAAGTAGGGCCTCCACTGTTGTTAATACCGTACGGGCATTCTTGTCCTGTGCCATACCCTTTAGTTCGCCCTTCAGATTCGGGTATTTGCCGGATTGAAACAACCATCCGTAATCTTTCTTCTCAGCTTCAAAGTCGTTCATATATAGTTCCGAGAATACAATGGGTGCTTTCACGGAATGTGCCTTATCAATAAAAACCTGAGCTACTTCCGTATTGTCCGTCTCGCCAATCACTACAGGAGTATGTTTTTTTATTATCCCTGCCTTTTCGGCAGCTATCTTTGGCAGTGTATCACCAAGAAATTTCATATGGTCAAATCCAATGTTGGTGATGATGCTGATATCGGGAGTGATGATGTTAGTGCTGTCGAGCCGCCCGCCCAGTCCCACTTCAACGACTGCCACATCAACCTCCTGCAGGGAGAACCAGAGAAAGGCCATCTCCATGGTCAGCTCAAAAAAGGAGGGCATCACAGGTTCAAATTTATCTTTATACTTTTCCACGAATTCCACAACATAATCTTTTTCAATCATTGCTCCATTCACACGAATTCGCTCGCGGAAATCTATCAGGTGAGGTGATGTATAGAGTCCCACTCTGTAACCGGCTTTCTGCAAGATAGCCGCTAGCAGATGTGAGGTTGAACCCTTGCCGTTTGTTCCCCCTACATGTATGGTTCTGTAGCGCTTGTGGGGATGGCCGAATATCTCGTCCAACGCGAGGCTGTTGTCTAGCCCTTCTTTATATGCTCTATCCCCAATTCGTTGATATTCGGGCATTTGCCTGTACAGGTAGTTGAGAGTCTCTTCGTAAGTCATAAATTCATTAAATAATTCTGATACAAAAATAAGCGTTTCGGCTGAACCGAAACGCTTATTCCAAAAATTTGTTTTTCTATCAGTTCTTAAGTGGCAATACCGAGTATTGTCTTGAATAGCGCAATTGCTGTTCAACATAGTTCTCGTCGTATGATATCGTAACATCGGTTACCTTGCCATTCTCATCAGTGACCAGCTTGTATACGGGATTTACGAACCCTTTGTAGGGAGCTATATCAAGGGCTTTATAGCGCGACAATACTTCTGAATGGAGTTCAGTATTCACTTTTACCCCGTATGCCTCTACCAGGTTCTTTCCGGCTTCATAGTCGCCTTCCGATTTTATACGTTGCACTTCAGCAAGCAACTGACCAAAGAGTGTTCGCAATTTGTTGTAATCGCTGATCACCACATATGTTTTATCATCGCGCTTCTGCATCACAACAACACTGTCGGCCTTTCCGTGTTCAATTACCCAGTTCGATATAAGCGCCCGGTTGCGCATGTGTGCTTGTTCAATGTCTTTGCCAGGCTGGATGCGTGTAAGTTGTGTCATTGCCCCATTCATAATATATTTATAGTACTCAGCCTTATAAGCCTCGCTATCGGGCAGCAGCCCCAGTTCCACAAGCTTCGGATCTGCAAGATAGTAGAGAGCAAACAGGTCGGCGCGTGTCTCTTCCAGGGGAGAGCCATATGCTTTCAGGGCATCTCCGTCAACACCGGGGAGCAGTTTACCTGAACCGTGACCCAGACATTCGTGCAAGTCGGTATGCAGATTATCTGTAATAGTTTCATATTTTATTGAAATTTCACGTTCGACATCACTCCACATAAACTCTTCTTTAAAACCGTTTCCTTCAGCTGCTTTGGCATAGGCGAAGGTGATATTGTCTATAGTCACCGATTTGGAGCCATGGTCGCGGCGGATCCAGTTTGCATTGGGCAGGTTGATACCTATAGGGGTGGCCGGATACGTGTCGCCTCCCAGTATTGCTGCGGTTATCACTTTAGCGGAAACTCCTTTCACTTCCTCTTTTTTGAAACGATTGTCAATAGGAGAGTTGTCTTCAAACCATTGCGCATTATTGCTGATCAATTCCGTGCGCTTAGATGCCTCTTCGCTTTTGAAATTCACCAATGCCTCCCATGTGGCTTTCATGCCAAGCGGATCGGTATAGGTCTCGATGAACCCGTTTACAAAATCAACGCGCGAGTCGGTGTCAGTTACCCATTTTACCGAAAAATCGTCGAAAATCTTCAGATCTCCTGTTGTGTAATACGCAATGAGCGTGTTGATGGTCTCTTTCTGATGTTCGTTTTCTGCAACGCCGGCTGCTTTCTCCAGCCATCCAACTATACGTTCGATAGCTTTGTCGTACATACCGTCTATTTTCCATAATTGTTCGGTAACGACTCCATCTTTTTTTACTACCTTGCTGTTGAGTCCGTAAGAGACAGGTGTGTTATCGTCTGTCTTTTTCATGGCGTTGTAGAACTCTTCCACCTCTTTCTGAGTAACCCCTTCATAGAAGTTTACAGCCGATGTTCTTACAATATCGGCACCGGCCGACTGGTTCATTCTTTTGGGCATAACATCCGGATCGAACATCACCGGGAGTATCTCTTTGAGAGTTTCGTCGGCAGCCATGCCATCGCGGAAAGGCATCCGTCCCGGATCAACACTTTTCACTATGGACACGAAGTACTCCCTTGTAAACTCCGGCATAATTTTGTCCTCTGAATAATGGTGGTGTATACCGTTCGCCATCCATATCTGTTTAAGGTAAGTCTCGAAATTATCCCACTCTGTGGAAGATTTGTCACCCATATAATTTTCATATACACCTTCGCAAACACGGCGGATGGTCAGGTTGTACCGATTATGCTGGTCCCAGAGTATATCGCGGCCTTCCAATGCAGCCTGCGACAAGTAATATATCAGCTCTTTCTGCTGGAGCGGCAAGCTGTTAAATCCGGGGACTGGATAGCGGAGGATTTCTATATCGGCAAACCGGTCGACCTTATACTGGAAAGCGGAATCAATACCATCATCAGCTACCGTCTGATTATCTGTGTTTTTGCTTATACATGAAGAAAGCAAAAAAAAGGTTGTTAGCATAAAGATTACTTTTTTCATATTTATAACTATTTGTCTATTTGTTTAAGATATGGGCTTTGTACATGCATTTCTCGATTTATCTCCCAGGTATCCGCCATGATGACGTTTGGCATATTCACTTGCAGTGAAGTTGATCCGTTTCATTGTTCCTACAACAAGTATGTCTCCCATGACTGTCATTATTGTGGTAGAGGTGGTGGGAGTAAGATCTAGAGGGCATACCTCCGGCGGGTTTCCGGTTAGGAGTGTCACATCCGCTTCTTTGGCTAGCACACTCTCTTTGTTGCCGGTGATTACGATAATGGGAATTTTTGGATACATCCCTCTTGCCAAATCTATCAGTTCTATGATCTCGCGGGTTTTCCCTGAATTGGTAATCAATAAAAGCAGATCGTTGTCCTGTAGGACTCCGAGGTCGCCATGTTGCGCTTCGCTGGGATGAAGGAAAATGGCTGGTGTACCTGTTGAACAAAATGTGGTTGCCATATTTTGTCCAATCTGTCCAGCTTTGCCCATGCCGCTAATTACTAATTTTCCCCGTTTCCCGTGTACATTCTCTATTATCAGATCAATGGCTTTTTCATATCTGTCGGTTACCGGTATGTTCAGGATGGCATCAGCCTCCTGTTTCAGTATAGTGCTTATATCTTCGTGATTCATTACTGTTGTCAGTTTGTTTTGAATTTATAGGAAACCGATGCCAGCTCTTTATTGGCTTCCTTTATTTTGTTTTTCAGGCTGTTTTTATAGTCAGACATTTTTTTCTGCAAAGGCTCGTTGTTGGCGGCAATTATCTGTAGTGCCAGAATAGCGGCATTCAAAGAGCCGTTTATTCCTACGGTGGCTACTGGAATACCCGGGGGCATCTGCACGATGGCAAGCAGTGCATCCATTCCTTCGAGCGATGAATTGATGGGCACGCCTATCACCGGGAGGGTGGTCATGGAGGCAATCACACCTGGCAGGTGTGCTGCCATTCCCGCTGCGGCAATAATAACCTTGATCCCTTTATCTTTGGCACCTTTTGCGAATATTTCAACCTCTTCGGGTGTACGGTGTGCCGACAGGGCGTTCATTTCGAAAGGGACCTCCATCTCGTTGAGGAAGCGTGCCGCTTTTTCCATCACGGGCAGATCAGATGTGCTGCCCATAATAATGCTTACAACAGGTTGCATAAATAATATAATTATCCGTTTGATTAATATAATTCACAGATACCATCTGTGTTAAAACAGATGGTATTACTGCATATTTCCTGCGATAAACAGAAAGGAATCACTGGTGTTGGTGATTCCCTCCATTTTCAGATCCTTTTGTTTTATTTACCTATAAACTCTTTATATGCTTCGGCCGACATTAAGCCTGTCAGTTCTTCGCTGTTCTTAACTGAGATTTTGATAATCCATCCTTCACCGTATGGGTCCTTGTTTACAAGCTCAGGTGCATCATCGAGTTTTGGATTCAACTCCAACACTTCACCACCCATAGGCATCATCAGGTCTGATACGGTTTTCACAGCTTCAATACTTCCGAAAACATCTCCCTGTGCAAGGGTTTCTCCCTCAGAGGTTACATCAACATAGACGATTTCACCCAACTCATCCTGTGCAAAATCGGTAATTCCGACGTATGCCTCACTGCCTTCCACTCTCACCCATTCGTGATCGGAAGAATACTTTACATTTTCAGGAAAATTCATAACGATTAAAATTTTAAAAAAATTAATTCATGTGGTAAATTTACAACTTAATTCTATATTATCAAAAATCAAACTTTTCAGTTCAAATCTTCACTCCAAACCATACGAACGTGAACGAGACCAGGAAACCGAGTAAAAAACCGGCAATTACCTGGGAAAGTGTGTGGCGTCGCAGTATTAGTCTTGATGTGCCTACCAACCCGGCAATGATAAACAATCCCATAAACATGTAATATGGATTTGAACGTTCCACAAAATAGCTTATCGACATTGCCCCGCCAATGAGTCCGCCAATCCCGAACATATGTGCGCTTATCTTCCACTTCAGCGTGATAATTATTGCAAAGATCATTATTGCAACAGATGCGGCAAGCATCATAAGAAACCATCCGGGCATGTACATCCTGTTGTAGAATACTATCATTGCTGAGTAAGATACTACAGTAATCAGATAAGGGTATATACGTTCTCTGCGTATCTTTAGCGATAAATCGGATATAATTTTCATTCGGTACAGTAAAAAAATGAGAATAGAAGGTATCACGAATGAAAAAACGACTACAGGAGTAATAATTTGCCAGAAATGATTTTGATACATCAAACCGAAATAGGTATAAACAAATAGGAGCAATACCCCGTAGGTCGGCATCAACAATGGTTGGAAAATAGTGGAAATTACGTGTGAAATTGACTTCATCCTGCTAAGTTTCATTTTCTGAAACGGCAAAGTTATATTTTTTTTCTCAATCGGGCTACCGGAATGTTCAATTGTTCACGATATTTCGCCACTGTGCGTCGTGCTATTACATACCCTTTATTATTGAGGATTTTAGTTAGTTGCTCATCTGTGAGAGGTTTAGAAGAGTTTTCGTTGTCGATGCTCTCCCTTAAAATTGATTTTATCTCTGTTGAAGAAATATCTTCCCCTCCTCTAGTCTGCATCGCTTCGGAGAAGAAAAACTTCAGAGGGTAAACACCGGTGTTGGTCTGTACATATTTGCTGTTGCTTACTCGGGAAATGGTAGAAATATCGAAACCTGTTCTTTCAGCAACATCTTTTAGGATCATAGGTTTTAGGCATTTTTCATCTTCCGTAAGGAAGAAGTCGTACTGAATGTGTACAATTGCCTCTATGGTTTTTTGTAGTGTGTTTTGGCGTTGTCTGACAGCATCTATGAACCATTTAGCGGAATCAACCTTTTGTTTCATAAAAAGCATTGTTTGTTTATCATCGGTTGACATACTCTCTTTATTATCGCTGTAACCTTTCAGCATTTCCGAAAAGCTGCGGCTCACCTTCAGTGTAGGAATATTGCTGTTATTTAGGTGTATAGATACTTCACCGTTATAGGAGTCTACGATGAAATCGGGAGTAATATTGTTCATTGCAGTCTGCATAGTATCTCCAATGTTATTCCCAGGTTTCGGGTTCAGCGACGTGATTTCTTCAATGGCATCCCGTAGATCGTCCTGTGAAATATTCATCCGTCGCATGATCTTATCGTAGTGTTTTCGTGAAAACTCATCAAAATAATCTTTAAGTATTTTTTTTGCAAGACTTACTGATGGTGTTGGTTCACAGCGATTCAGCTGTATCAGCAGGCACTCCTGCAGTCCACGGGCTCCCACACCAGCCGGATCGAGATCCTGTATCTCATATAATACATCTTCCAGATGTAGAGGAGTGACCTCCATTTGCTGCTGGAACAACAGGTCGTCTGATATCGATTGCAGGTCGCGCTGCAGATAACCATTCTCATCGAGGCTACCGATAATATATTCCGCGATCAACTGTTTCCGGTTGTCCAGATTTAACAACCTTATCTGTTCCAGAAGGTAATCGCTGAGCGATTTATCGTCATAGTAATTTATTTCGGCAATATTTGTTTCGTTTTTATGATATGTTGCGTTCAGGCGATAGTCGGGGATGTCATCCTCCGAGAAATAGTCGCCAAGAATCATATCTTCCTGCGAAAGAGACGTGTCCTCCCCGCTTTCCATATCTTCATTTTCGACATCGGCCGATATCTCGGCATCGGCAGTCTCCAGCGCGGGATTATCTTCAACCTCCTGTTTAATCCGGTCTTCCACCTCAATGGAGTTCAACTCCACTAACTTTATCACCTGCATTTGCAAGGGGGAGAGTCGCTGTATTTGTTTTAGTTCCTGTTGCTGCTTGAGTGCCATAAGACTTTGTTCAAAAATAAATCACTAGCAAAGATAATGATTTTACTACCAATTGCAATTGTCATAACCTGCCTGACATGTAAGAGGGGCAAGGGCATACGAGTCGTATTCGTCATAAGCCGGGCCTGGAATTCCATTGATAACCACAATCCGGTCTAAACGCACTCTGTCGCCATTTTCAAAAAAAAGATAATACCCCTCGTCTTTTATTTCTCTGATTTTCATAATCTTCCCACGCAACTCTTCCAGTTCAGGCTCATCTGAAAAAGCAAAATATATTACCCTTGCCTCTTCTTTTTCCATTTCTCTGTCAAAGATTTCAAAATAGTCGTGATCGACCGGCAAATATTTTGGTTTCATTACTGGCTCCTTTTTGTTTTGATATAGAATTAAAACAATGAATAAAAGAATCTGTTCAACAATCTAATTTCAAAATATCTTTAATCTCATTTATCACATCTCTGTTTTCTTCTGACAGGTTTGTCCAATTTATCTCCGGGTTTTTCTTAAATCAAGTTATCTGCTTGCATTTTGTGTTGTTCATTTATAAGAAAACTGCTGAAGCCCGTTTCTTACGCTGTTTACATATATTAAGAGTAAATTATCGTGTCTATTAAATGATGCAAAATAAATTTAAATATTTTGTTTCGTATGAGATTTTAATATACAATTGCAAAAACTTAGAACTTTTTGTTGTATATATAGTTAACCGGTTTAGCGTTTGCTCTCAGGTTTAAAAAATATGAAAAAGGTATCAATGCAAAATATAGCAGACAGGTTAGGAGTTTCAAAGGGGACAGTTTCCCTTGTATTGAGTGGTAAGGCAAAAGGTAATCGTATTAGCGAAGAAATGTGCTTAAAAGTCAGACGAATGGCGGAAGAGATGAATTATTACCCGAATGAGATTGCACGTAGCCTCAGTACCGGAATGACCATGACTATTGGAGTTATTGTGACTGATATTTCGAATGAATTCTTTGGAAATCTTACATTTCACATTCAAGAACGTGCCAAAAAATATGGTTATGTGGTGATTACCACAAATACGAACGAATCTTTAGAAGAATTTGATGATGTAGTTACAATATTGTTAAATAAACAGATAGACGGAATTATTCTTGTTCCTGTTGCTGGAGGAGGTAGAATTGCTGATAGAATCGTTAAAAGACATGTCCCTATGGTGCAAGTTGACCGTTATTATCCGGATATTCAAGCCAGCTATATAATTGTGGATAATTATAAAGCATCTACAGATGCAGTTAAGTTTCTAATAGAAAAAGGCTATAGGAGAATTGCAATTATATGTTACGATATTAATCTTAATGCATTGACGGATAGGAGGCAGGGATATATTGATACAATGAAACGTTATAATTTATTGGATCCTGCACTAATAAAAGACATTAAATATGAAGAACAAGAAGAGCAAATTAGGCAAGCTATTGTAGATCTGAAAAATAATCCTGATAAGGTTGAGGCTATATTTTTTTGTTCCAGAAGGGTGTTTATTACCGGAATAAAGTATATGCATAGAGAAAATATAAAGGTTTCAGAGGAGATGGAAGTGTTTTGTTTTGATAAAATAGATACGATTTCCATTAACAATATTCCGATTAATTATATTGAACAACCGATCAAAAAAATGGGAGAGGAAGCAGTTGAAATGCTGATTGAACAGATCAAAGGGATTAAAAATATTCAACAATTAGTCCTCGATGCCGAAATTACACATTCTATTTAAAACTTAATTGATCATGAAGATACTATTTTTTATACATGATTAGTTAACCGGTTTAGCTTATGCTTATCAACAAACTTAAATTATTATAATAGATTTTACTAATGAAAAAAACGAAATTACTTTTTTTAATTTTTCTTTTTCCATTATCGTTAATTGCACAGCAACCGGTACAAGTAAAGGGAAAAGTGATAGAAGCGGAAACCGGTGAACCGTTGCCGGGCGTGAGCATCCTTGTAGATAAGTCAACAAGAGGAGTAACCACGGATATAGATGGAACATTTGAAATTAAAGTGACCACATCCGATAAACTCGTTTTTTCGTTTTTAGGGATGCAGTCACAAACCATTGAGGTTGGAAATAAAACGTTTATCGAGGCGTCTTTAAGGCCGGAGACAAGCGAACTCGAAGAAGTAACGATTGTTGCTTTCGGAAAGCAAAAGAAAGAGAGTGTAATAGGTTCAATCACGACAGTAAATCCGACCGAACTCAAAGTTCCATCAAGCAATCTTACTACGGCTCTTGCCGGTAGAATGGCTGGTGTTATATCCTATCAGCGAAGTGGCGAACCGGGACAGGATTATGCTGACTTTTTTGTACGTGGTATCACCACCTTCGGAGAGAACAAGAATCCTTTAATATTGATTGACGGGATTGAACTAACCACTACTGATTTAGCCAGGTTACAACCCGATGATATTGCAAGTTTCTCCGTAATGAAAGATGCTACAGCCACCGCGTTATACGGCGCAAGAGGTGCCAATGGGGTCATTCTCATTACAACTAAACAGGGGAAAGAAGGTCCTGCGAAGATATCAGTCCGCATAGAGAACTCTATTTCTCAACCGACGAAAGACATAAAAATTGCCGATCCGGTAACATATATGAAACTCCATAATGAAGCAGTGCTCACTCGGGATCCCCTAGGCGAATTACCGTACAGTGATGAGAAAATTGAGAATACGGCTGCAGGAATGAACCCTCTTATCTATCCTGCCGTCCATTGGAAAGATATGTTGTTCAAAGATTACACAGCTAACCAGAGAGTAAATCTCAATGTTAGTGGTGGCGGTGGCGTTGCCAGATATTATGTAGCTGGCTCTTATAGCGTAGATAACGGGATTCTTAATGTAGATAAAAGAAACAATTTTAATAATAACATCAAATCTGAAATTTACACATTGCGAAGTAATATTAATATTGATTTGACAAAAACAACCGAAATGATCGTCCGGTTAAACGGTAATTTCGATGATTATACAGGTCCTATTTATTCAGGAAAGGAGATGTATAATATGGTAATGCACGCCAATCCGGTCATGTTCCCCGCTTTTTACCCGGTAGATGAAGAACATAAATTTGTTAATCATATTATGTTCGGGAATTATGACGATTCATATACCAATCCCTATGCTGAAATGGTAAGAGGGTATAGGGAAGAAAAAAGATCACAAATGATGGCACACCTGGAGCTCAAGCAGGATCTTAATTTTTTGACCGAAGGACTTTCAATCAAAGGATTAATGAATATCACAAGAGTGTCGAAATATGATGTTCGAAGGTTTTATAATCCTTATTATTACCAAATCGGCAGTTATTACAGTGTAACTGACAAATATCAACTGATACAAACGAATGATAACGGTACAGAATATTTGAATTATTCAGAAGGGGGCAAGGATATAACCAGTATCATGTACATGGAATCCACATTGAATTATCAACGGACATTCAACGAAAAACATAATGTAAGCGGGCTTTTAGTCTATATGTTGCGGGATCAGAGCAAAGCTAATGCAGGAAATATTCAATTGTCCCTCCCTTCGAGGAATGTTGGCCTATCAGGAAGATTAACCTATTCATATGAAAACCGGTATTTTACAGAATTCAATTTCGGGTATAATGGCTCCGAGCGCTTTTCGAAAGATAAACGATTTGGCTTCTTTCCGTCAGCCGGTGTTGCATGGGTGGTCTCCAATGAAAATTTTTGGGATCCGATAAAGCCTGTCATCTCAAACTTAAAATTAAGATATAGTTATGGGTTGGTTGGAAATGACCAGATAGGCACATCCAGTGATCGATTTTTCTACCTATCCAATGTAAATATGAATGATGGAAATCATGGAGCAACATTTGGAACCAACGTAGATAAGGGACTTTCTGGCATTTCTATTTCGAGATATTCAAACCCGAATATTAGCTGGGAAACTTCTTTAAAAAACAATTATGCTTTGGAATTTGGATTATGGAACAAGATTAATATCATTGCCGAATATTTTACCGAACATCGTAGCAAGATATTAATGACAAGGGAAGCTATTCCCACTACCATGGGATTAACTGCACCAATAAGAGCAAATGTTGGAGAGGCATCAGGAAAAGGAATAGATATCTCTTTAGACTACCAACAATCATGGAATAAAGATTTTTGGACATCCGCGAGAGGTAATTTCACTTATGCAAGCAGTAAGTTTGAGGTTTTTGAAGAACCCCAATATAATGAATATTGGAGATCAAGGGTGGGGCAGTCCTTGAATCAGACCTGGGGCTATATTGCAGAAAGATTATTTATGGATGATGCGGAAGCAGATAATTCACCCTATCAGGGATTCGGTTCCTTATATGGCGGAGGAGATATAAAGTATACCGATATAAACCGAGATGGTAAAATTACAGAAGCGGATAAAGTACCAATAGGATACCCTACCGTCCCTGAAATTGTTTATGGGTTTGGTTTTTCAATGGGATATAAGAGGTTTGACTTTTCCCTGTTCTTTCAGGGAGCAGCGAACGAATCATTCTGGATGAACGCGGCAAACACCTCTCCATTCCGGAACCAGACTCAGATATTACAAGCATATGCGGACAGCCATTGGTCGGAAGCAAACCAGGATATGTATGCCATTTGGCCAAGACTTTCTCCAACACTCAACCATAACAATATTCAGACAAGTACTTGGTTTATGCGTGATGGATCATTTGTTCGCTTGAAACAAGCCGAAATCGGATATACAATACCAGGAAAATGGCAAAAGAAATATCATCTAGGTAATCTGAGATTGTATTTGAGTGGAAACAACTTGCTCCTATTCAGCAAATTCAAATTATGGGATGTGGAAATGGCTGGTGAAGGGCTGGGATATCCTATTCAGCGGGTATTTAATGCTGGAATAAATTTAACAATTAATTAATCGCTTATAAAATGAAAAGAAATAAAATCACTCTTTATTTGGTCTCATTTTTTCTCATAGGAACAATAAGCATCTCTTGTTCGGACTATTTGGATATTGTACCAGATAATATCGCTACTATTGAAATGGCTTTTACCATGAGGTCAGAAGCTAAGAAGTACCTGTATACCTGTTACTCATACTTACCTCAGGATGGTAATCTGGGATCCGATCCTGCGATTATAGGCGGAGATGAGATGTGGTCACTCATTGATCCTGCACCCTCACAATTTGGACAGGATATGTTTAGATTGGCGCAAGGATTCCAAAACTCTAACAACCCTATAGGAAACGGTTATTGGGTGAGTCTCTATATAGCATTGAGACATTGCAATATTTTTTTGGAAAATGTAGACAAAGTTCCCGATTTACCAGAGTGGGAAAAAAAATTATGGAAAGCAGAAGTCACTTTCTTAAAAGCTTATTACCATTTTTACCTGGTACGTATGTATGGCCCAATTCCATTGATAAAAGAGAATTTACCCATTGATGCAGGTGTGGATGAAGTAAAAGTCTATAGAAATCCCATTGATGATTGTTTCCATTATATTGTTGAACTGCTTGATGGGGCTATGCCGAATCTTCCCTTGATTATAGACAACCCTACCTCAGACCTGGGGAGAATCACTAAACCCATTGCCGCAGCGATGAAGGCAAAGGTACTGGTCACGGCAGCCAGTCCGTTATTCAATGGAAATTCCGATCAGGTTACTTTGAAAAATCCGGATGGAAAACCTCTTTTCCCAGCTCAATATGAAATATCAAAATGGGAAAAAGCCGTAACAGCATGTAAAGAGGCGATTGAAACCTGTCATAGTGCCGGAATGAAATTATACACCTACAATCCCAATTATCAACAATACAAACTGACAGATACGATCACTACTCAATTATCCATCAGAAATGCTTTTTGTGACAAATGGAACAGTGAAATCATTTGGGCAAACACCAAGACCGGTCGTGGCAATATTCTGCAAAATCAACGATTGGCATCGCCCAATCTGGATATCCGTTACATCGATAATTTTCAGATGAGATCGCAATTGCAACCGCCGCTCAAAATTGCGAAATTGTTCTATACCGATCATGGTGTCCCCATTGAGGAAGATTCGGAATGGGCAGGAATAGATGTGTTAGAACTAAAAGTTGCCGGGAAACAGGACAATCTTTATATCCGCGAGGGATATCAAACCATTCTATTACATTTTAATCGTGAACCTCGCTTTTATGCCAATTTGGGGTTCGACGGCGGAATATGGTACGGACAAGGAAAATACGACGATTCGAAACCACTCGATCTGTTTTATGTAGCCGCTCGCAGAGGCGGTACGCAAGGAAAAAACAGAGGTCGTGAATATGGCCCATTTACGGGATATTGGTGGAAGAAAAATGTGCATTTTCAAAATGTGCAATCCTCCGAAAACGGATATGACATTGAGTACTATCCCTGGCCTGTAATCCGATTGGCAGATTTATACCTTCTGTATGCCGAGGCTATTAATGAAACCGAGGGACCAATAGGTGAAAATCAAAGTGAATTATTTACATATATCGACTTGGTAAGACAACGAGCAGGATTGCAAGGTGTCAAATATTCATGGGACAATTTCGCTAACACGAAAAAATATCTCACACAGGATGGAATGAGAGAAATTATCCATAGGGAACGTTTGATTGAATTGGCATTTGAAGGTCAAAGATTTTGGGATATTCGGCGGTGGAAAACTGCTCCTTCGTATTATCAAACCCCGATAGAGGGATGGAATGTTACCGAAGGTAATCCGGACCTGTTTTATAAAGTTGTTCCCCTATTCGAACAGAAATTTTCCGTAAAAAATTATTTCTGGCCGTTAAGAGAAGCATATATCGAGAATAACAGAAATCTTGTTCAAAATATTGGTTGGTAAAATGTATTGAAAAAAATGAATGTAAAAATATGGAAAATATGAATAAAAGTATTGCTTTGCTGTCAATGTGGATATTTTCTGTTCTCATAATCTTTATAGGTTGTAAAGAAGAAGGTCGCATCGATCAGATTGATGACGCAACCCCTGCTCCCGCACCTGTAACAATTACAAAAATTGAGAATATATCCGGAGGGGCTATTATTCGGTACTCTATACCTGACGACGAAAATTTATTAGGAGTGAAAGCAGAATATGAAAGGACTCCCGGACAAATCGTGAAATCGGAGGCTTCATTATACACCGACTCCTTGCTTGTTGAAGGACTTGGGGAAATAAAATCGTATGAAGTAAGACTCTATAGTATCGGACGAAATGGCAAATCTTCTAAACCCGTTGCCGTGAATGTTAACCCATTAGAACCGCCTATTATCATCGCCTCCAAGAGTATGGATGCCACTTTCGGTGGTGTAAAAATTGAATTCACCAATGAAGCTCGAGCTAATTTGGCATTGGTACTTATGATCGATTCGTTAGGAACGGGTGAATGGTTACCATTACAAACTTTTTACACAAAAGCACCAGGCGGAAGTTTTTACCGAAGAGGTCTCGAGAATAAGGAGCTGAACTTTGCTCTGTATATCAGAGATCGATGGAACAACAAGTCTGACACACTGGTACAAACGATTATACCTGTTCTTGAAGAAGAAATTCCAAAGGATAATTTTAAAAATATGAAACTACCCGGGGACAGTTGGGAGTATATCCAAGGTCCTCAGTATGCAATAGAGGGAATGTGGGATGGCATAACCAGCAACAGAGGGGGGAATGTCTATGCAGGAAAAAATACGGAGCCAATACCTCAACACTTCACCATCTCTTTAGGACATAAAGTATCCATTAGCCGATTCAAGGTACATCATCGGTTGAATGATGAATATATGAATTCAAGTCCAAGAACCTTCGAACTGTGGGGATCCGAACTCCCTCCTTCCGATGGAAGTTGGGATAACTGGCATCTTTTGGGTGAATTTGAAGCTTTTAAACCATCGGGCTATTCTGAGAAAGGTTCTGTAGGAACCATAACAGCCGAAGATAAAAACTATGCTAGAGTTGAAGGGATTGATTGTGAATTAGTTGTTTCTGACAAGATACCAAATCCATATCGGCCGGTGAAATATATTCGGTTCAAGACCAACTCAACTTATGCAACCCATGGTTCGGAAGTTACCAGTGGGCAACTAATCATTGCTGAAATATCTTTTTGGGGACAAATTATCGATTAAAATTATATCCAATGAGAACATTTAATTATATTTTATCAAGTATCATTGTACTATTCCTGTATTCTTCTTGTCAGAATATGGATGAAATTTATAAGGAGCATGTTGTTCCCAACGGGATCATTTACCCGGGAAAAGCAACTTCTCCCTTTATTGCTGCGGGCAGAGATAGAGTTCAGGTTTCATGGCTTAAGGGATCTGATCCCAAAGTGTCCAGATCAGAGATTTATTGGAATAACTATACTGATTCAGTGGAGTTGGATGTATCACAAGAATTAGATACTATCCGCTGCTTTATAGAAGGATTAGAGGAAAATACCTACACGTTTATCATAAAAACTTTTGATGCCGCAGGTAATGCTTCGATCCCGGTAGAGGTATCCGGGAGATCTTACGGGGCAATTTATCAAGCAGGCATTTTTAACAGAAATATTTCGGAAGAAGTGGTCTCTGAAGATGACGGATGGATCATTAATTGGGAGAAAGCCGATATAGCCAAAGGAGCTATCTTTTCAGAGATAGTTTACAAAAACAGTCAGGGGCTTGATCGTACTATACTTGCCATGGTCGATGATGTCAGTACTACCATTACCGATTTTAAAGGTGGAACCCAATATAGGTATAGGACTGCTTATATTCCTGAGGTTGGCGCTATCGATACTTTTTATACTGACTATTATTTAAGAACCATGCCTCCGCAAAAAATGAAAAAAAATGGTTGGGCCATTACCGCGAGTTCAAACGCAGCCGATACCCAGGCACCAAACGGAGGTCCTGAGAAAGTGATTGATGATGACCCGAATACATATTGGCATTCCAAGCATAAACCCGCCTCGCCTGGATATCCTCATTGGCTTGCAATTGATATGAAAAGAAAAGTGACCGTAAAGTATATTGAACTTATCCCGAGATCAAATTATGCCAATCAAAGTTTCACAAAATTCAACATTGAGGGAAGTAAGGATGGCATCACATGGAATGATTACGGCAGTTTCGATTTCGAACCGGTAAATGGTAAAGTACAACAATTCTCCTTGGAAGGAAAACCAACTTTACAATTTATCAAAATTGTCATGACTGCGGGTGGTACTGTCCATGCTCATTTGGCCGAATTTTCAGTTTATGGATCCTATTCGGATTAATGGAAAAGAGGGAATAATGAGGAGTGAAATCCATAATAAACATGAAATACGAAGCATTAGCTCTTGAAAATATGTTATGACAACAAGAAGAGAATTTATTAAAAGTGCCGCATTGGTATCCGCAAGATTAGCCATGAACGGTATATATTCAAAGACCAATGCTGCAAGTTATAGCAAAATGGCAGGATCTATTTAACGGGAGAAATCTAAAAGGTTGGACCAAGTTAAATGGGACAGCAGAGTATAAAATTGTGAACAAGACAATTGTAGGAATATCTAAAATGGGATCACCCAATACGTTTTTAGCAACAAAAAAATGTACGATGATTTTATTTTGGAGTTTGAATTTAAAGTTGATGATGGCCTAAATTCAGTTGCCCAGCTCCGAAGTAATAGCTTAGAAGAGTATCAAAACGGCAGAGTGCATGGGTATCAGTTTGAGATTGATCCTTCTACCAGAGTTTGGACCGGAGGTGTTTACGATGAAGCACGTCGTGGATGGTTGTATTCGATGGGTCACAACTCTGCAGGGCAAAAAGCATTTAGAAAGAATGAGTGGAACAAAGCTCGCATAGAGGCAATAGGTAGCTCAATTCGCACATGGGTAAATGGCATACCTTGTGCCGATTTTTTAGATGATAAGACACCTTCCAGCTTTATTGCCCCGCAAGTTCACTCTATTGGAAATGTGGAATTAGAAGGAAAAGCTGTTGCATGGCGAAATATACGCATCATAACTGAAAATCCTGATCAATTTAAAATTAATGAAAACCCAGATGAAATCAAGCAGATTAATTTAATTGCCAAAACTATTTCTATAAAAAAAGCCAGAGATGGATGGAAGCTGTTATGGATCGGAAAAACTACTGAAGGATGGCGTGGTGCCAAACTCGATCAGTTCCCTGAAAAAGGCTGGGTAGTTAAAACGGGATATTAAAAGTTCTTAAAGGTGATGGAGGGGAGTCTACAAACGGAGGTAATATCATCACTATAAGAAAGTATAAAAATTTCATGTTGAAAGTGGATTTTAAAATTTCTGTGCAATAACTCAAATAATTTCATACATCATATTGTGAAAAATAAAATAATCGTATGAATAAATACCTAATGGATATGAAAAAATATTTTTTAACTACTGTTTTATTTGTTTGTCTTATGCTGTTTGCCGGTTGTCAGGATAGAAAATTAAGAAACCAGATTGCGGATGACAAACGTTTGGAATCAGTGGTAAATAAAGCCGAAGAATTCATTTCAACCGGTTTGAATGCCGGCGGCCATTATAATGAGATTTGGATCAGGGACCTGAATACATTTCTTGAATTAGCTTGTGACGTGGGCCGTTCTCATGAAATAAGGGAAGCCTTGCTGATGTTTTTTCATTTCCAGAAAGGAGACGGGGATATTCCGGACGGATATGTGCCAAAAGAGAAAGCGAATGGGTCTTATGATTACCGGTATTCCGACAGTGCTCCCGGTTTTATGGCTCACAAGAACACGGTTGAAACCGATCAGGAGACGTCGCTTGTACAAGCTGTTGCAAAATATATCAGAGCTACCGGTGATACGACAATTCTGCAAGAGAAAATTAACGGTTTATCCGTATTGTCACGGATGGAAAAAGCTATGTATTATCTTTTAGATCATCGTTATTCCGATAAATACGGTTTACTGTGGGGGGCTACCACGATCGATTGGGGCGATGTGCAACCTGAGCATGAATGGGGCGTTTGTTTAGACAGTACGTCACATCTCTGTGTGGATATTTATGACAATGCGATGTTTATCATTGCGATAAAGGATTTACTGTCTGTCACCACGCACAATAAAGAATTCTGGTCAGAAACATTCCATACAATATTCACAAATGTAAGGATACATTTATGGGACGAGAAACGCCAGAAATTCATTCCCCATCTCTATCTTGATAAATCCCCTTTCCCCCCAGAATTAAACGAATTGGAGATATATTATCACGGAGGTACGGCGATTGCAATAGAAGCCGGATTGTTATCAAAGAAGGAAATTATTAGTTCATACAAAAAGATGAAAGAGAATGTTGAAAAGGCTGGAGCCCAATCTATAGGCTTAACGATATATCCATTTTATCCCATCGGATTTTTTAATAATCCAATTTTATACGAGTGCGGCGATTATGGCTATCAGAATGGTGGTGATTGGACATGGTTCGGGGCGCGAATGGTTAAACAGTTAGCCCGCAACGGTTTTTATGCGGAAGCATATGAAGCCATATCCCCTATGCTTGACAGAACAATTGCACATGATGGTTTTTACGAATGGTGGTCGCATGACGGTGAGCCTAAAGGTTCGGGGGCATATCGAGGCACAGCCGGTGTATTGTGGTCGGCTATCAAAACGATTGAAGAATACAATCAATGATTAATTTTTTTAAGGCTATGTTTAGAAATTATATTTTAATAGTACTATTTCTTATTTCACCTATCGCTTTTGCGCAATCAAACCTGTCGTATGTAGACCCGACCATCGGTGGTGTAGGACTTATACTTGAACCTACACGACCTACCGTACAGTTGCCGAACTGCATGCTGAGGTCTTATCCGATGAAGAAGGACCAGTTGGATGACCAGATACGCTACTTCCCTTTAAATGTGGCTTCTCACCGTATTGCTTATGTTTTTCAGTTTTTGCCTGTAAGTGGTGAATCGGATTTATGGGATAAAAAGTTCAACATAGAAAAGGAACAAGCGACACCTTATTACTATCAGGTAGCTTCTGAAGTGAAAAATGATGTGATTGAATTTACAACCGCTGAGCGAAGTGCGATCTTTCAGGTGACTTTTGCGGAGAATGATCATAATTTTTTTCGTTTGGGCATTCTCAACGGTGAAGGAGAGTTGAAGGCCAACAAAAGAGTGATAACCGGAACCGATCATTTTCAGGGGATGAAAGCGTACTTATATGCTGAAACTGATGTGGACATCGAAGATATCCGGTATAAAGACAACGAAAAGAAACACGCATTATTGAAAATCGGTCAAAACGCGAAAACCGTACGCTTTAAATACGGTATTTCTTATATCAGTGTAGAAAAGGCAAAACAAAATTTATATAATGAAATTCCCGGATGGAATTTTGATGAGGTCAAAAAGGCTGCCTATAATGCCTGGGACAAGGTTTTGTCACAAATTAATGTGGAAGGGGGAACAGAAGCGCAGAAAAGGGTCTTTTATACTGCCTTGTACCGTAGTTATGAACGTATGGTCGATATCAATGAGTATGGGGCGTATTATAGTGCTTTCGATCACAAGGTACATCAATCCGATAAGCCCTTTTATGTGGATAACTGGCTATGGGATAATTATATTGCATTAGAACCATTGGGTATGATTCTGAATCCGGCATTGGCTCAGGAACGGATCCGCTCATATATAACCATGTATGAACAAAGCGGATGGATGCCTTCCTTCGCAGTCGTATTTGGTGATTGGCCGGCAATGACTGGCAACAACGCGGCTATCTGGATGACGGATGCCTGGGCGAAAGGATTGCGGAATTTTGACTTTGACAAAGCCTATGAGGGTATTAAAAAAGGTTCTTTGGAAGCTACTCTTTTGCCCTGGAATAATGGTCCTGCAACGTCTCTTGATTCTTTTTACAATGAAAAGGGATACATGCCCGGACTATGGCCCGGCGAAGAAGAAACTGTAAAAGAAGTAGATCCAGATTGGGAAAAACGGCAAAGCGTATCCGTTACGATCGACAATAGTTATAGCGACTGGTGCATCGCGCAAATGGCTGATTTTACAGGCAATGAAAAGGATCGCGAATTATTTTTAAACCGCTCATTGAATTATCGCAATGTTTTTCGTGTCGAAAAAGGTTTTGTTTGGCCTAAAGACAAGAACGGCGAATGGATTGAACATTTCGATCCCCGTTTTGCCGGACGGGAATATTTTACGGAAAATAATGCATATACTTTTAACTGGGCAGCCAAACATGATTTGTATGGACTTTTTGATCTTATGGGAGGAAAGGAGCAGGCAGAAGAAAAACTCGATCAGTTGTTCCGTGAAGATCTCGGACTTCCGAAATTCAGATTTTGGTACACACAACCTGACGCTTCGGGCTTAGTAGGACAATTTGCGATGGGCAACGAGCCGAGCTTCCATATTCCTTACCTGTACAATTATCTGAGGGCACCATGGAAAACCCAAAAGCGTATTCGTATGTTGCTGGATACCTGGTTTGCGGACAACCTGTTCGGTATTCCCGGAGACGAAGACGGAGGAGGTATGTCGTCTTTTGTCGTATTTTCCATGATGGGATTTTTTCCCGTAACCCCGGGTATTCCGTTTTACAACATTGGGAGCCCAGTATTTGAAAAGATAACCATCGATCTACCCAATGGGAAACAATTCATAATCAACGCTTATAATAATTCAGGTGAAAACAAATACATACAAAGAGCTAGTCTCAACGGTAGCGATTTGACCAAATGCTGGTTTTCTCACGAAGATTTGGTAAAAGGAGCTCTTTTGGAATTGCAAATGGGTGATAAACCCAATCTTAAGTGGGGGAGTAAAGAAAACGATATGCCACCTTCGTATAACGGATACAGATCAATAACCAAATAAAGTATAAAGAAACGGAATATGCAACGCAACGGAATCATTTCAGCAGGGAATTGGGTCATCGACCATATTAAAATGATCGATACCTGGCCGGGAAAAGGCAATCTGGCCAATATCAAACTTGTAGCCGGGAGAGCTTTAGGTGGATGTGCGCATAACGTGCTCGTCAATCTGGCAAGGTTGCAAACAGATATACCTTTATGGGCAGGGGGAATAGTTGGTAATGACGACAACGGCAGATATATTATGGATGAGATTGCTAAATACAATATAGATAATCGGTATATGTCAATACGTGACGGAGTTACAACCTCTTTTACTGATGTGATGTCGGAAATGCATAGCGGGGCACGAACATTTTTTCATTACAGGGGATCAAACGCGCTGTTGGATTATTCCGACCTTGAAAAAATGGAATCGTCGGCAAAAATCTTCCATTTGGGGTATCTGTTGTTATTGGATAAATTGGACTCATTCGATGAAAAGTATGGTACCGTGGGGGCAAAAGTCTTGCATATGCTAAAATCAAAGGGATACGAAATATCCATTGATGTTGTATCGGAGCAAGGCGAACGATTTCGGAGTGTGGTCATACCAAGTTTAAAGTATGTAGATTATCTTATCTGTAATGAGATAGAAGCCGGTGCCTGTACGGATATAGCACTTCGGAAAAAGGATACGCTTTGCCGGGAAAACCTGTCTAAAGTTGCTGAAGATCTTTTCAACCAGGGAGTAAATAAGATGGTCGTGATCCATTTTCCTGAGGGAGGGTATGTTATGCAAAAAGACGGACAACAACTATTTGTGCCGGCGTTTAAAGTCTCCCAAGCCGAGATAAAAAGTACGGTAGGCGCCGGTGATGCCTTCTGTGCCGGTGCATTGTATGCTATTCATGAAGGGTTCTCACTGCATGAAATGCTTCTATTGGCCAATGCGAATGCGAGGTTTAACCTGCTGAGCGAAAACAGTACGGGAGGAGCGGTTCCGTTATTCGAATTACAGAAATACATAAAAACAGATTGATTATGAAACGAAGTGAAATTAACAATGCCATTGACTTTGCGATTGAATTTTATAAACAGCATTCATTCAAATTGCCTTCATGGGCATACCTTACTCCGGAAGAGTGGAAGACCAAAGGTAAAGAGTATGAAGAGATACGGTTGGCACAATTGGGTTGGGATATTACCGATTTCGGGAAAGGACGCTTTAAAGAAGAAGGGTTGACTTTATTTACCCTTCGTAACGGCTACCCTTCGCGTGTGCCTTATAAAACATACTGTGAGAAAATAATGATTGTTGGAGAAAAGCAGGTCACTCCCATGCATTTTCACTGGAAAAAGATGGAAGATATTATTAACCGGGGTGGGGGAGATCTTTGCATTCAACTATGGAAAGCCGATAAGCAAACGGAAGAAAAAACCAATGAGCGATTTTCTTTATTAATAGACGGTGTGAGGAAAACATTTAATGCTGGTGATGTTTTTAGCCTGAAACCGGGTGACAGTATCTGCCTTGAACCGTATGTGTATCATGCTTTCTGGGCGGAAGGCGGACCGGCACTTGTGGGTGAAGTCTCGACGGTAAACGATGATAGTAATGATAATCGTTTTTATGAATCACTTGGGCGCTATCCGGAAATCATGGAAGATGAACCCATGCATTTTTGTCTGTGTAATGAGTATGGAAGATAAATAAGAATGACCAAATCTCCAAAATTGGTTTTATTCGGTGCCGGAAAAATTGGGCGCTCATTTATTGGTCAACTGTTCAGCCGTTCCGGATATGAAGTTGTTTTTATTGATATAGACCAAAACATTGTCGATGCTTTAAATCAGAAACATTCTTACAAAGTCATTATCTGTGATACGAGTCCGGAAATAATTGTTGTAGATAATGTACGGGGTGTACAGGGCCAGGATGAGGAAAAGGTCATCTGTGAGATTATCTCTGCAGATATCATTGCCGTATCTATCGGAAAGAACGGATTGAAACATATCGTTCCCACGCTGGCACGCGGATTGCTGGCACGCGAAAACGTATGTCCGGGACGAAAGATTGATATCGTCCTGGCAGAAAATATGCGGAACGCGGATGTATTTATGCGTGATGAGTTGGCGAAAGTTCTGCCGGAAAGCTATCCTTTGAACAAATATGTGGGACTTGTGGAAACAAGTATCGGGAAAATGGTGCCTTTCACTGTTAATCACCAGGATAATGACATCCTTTCTGTTTATGCAGAGGCTTACAACACACTTATCGTAAACAAGGAAGCATTTAAAAATCCCATACCCGTTATTACTGGAATGCAAGCGAAAGAGAACATGAAAGCCTGGGTCGATCGCAAACTGTTCATTCACAATTTTGGGCATGCTGCGACTGCCTATCTCGGATATAGATTTCACCCCGAACAGACTTTTTTATGGGAGGTGCTTGAAGATGGGAGGATAATGGCTTTCGTACATGAAGCAATGCAGCAGAGTGCTGGAGCTCTACAATATGAATATCCCGGTGTGTTTTCAACCCGCCACCTGGATGAGCATATTGATGATTTGCTTCGTCGTTTTTCAAATCAACTTTTGGAAGATACGGTGTTTCGGGTTGGTTGCGATCTGCCTCGTAAGCTATCATTCGACGATAGGATTGTTACACCACTAATGTCGGCGTATAATAACGGACTGCCGTATGACAGGATAGGGAAGGTTCTGGAATCGGCATTGAGATTCAAGGCAACAGATATCAACGGTAAGATGTATCCCCCGGATATCGAGTTTCACAAGGAATTGAAAGAGCACGGGGTTTTTAATACTCTTGAGAAAATATGCGGATTGACAGAGGGCGAAGCAATGCTGTTTTTAAACCAGATCAATAAGACAAACGAATATGAGTAAGGATAATTCAATTCATAATATACTCCCTGTCCCTTGCTTTTTATGTGATGTGTGCCACGTTATTCAAGAGAGCAACCATTCATCTTGAAAACGGTAAAAAAAGTGATTGATGCCCCTAGCAATAATGCAGAAAATCGTTATATCGATAGGGTAATCCTGAACGGTAAGAATCATACCAAAAGCTGGTTGGACCACACAACCCTTATGAAGCGGTGCGATGATTGAAATAGATATGTCCTCCACTTTATATTTTCTTTCTTCTCTTTTAAGATGAAATCAATATATTGTTTTAAAAAAGATATTGACAAGAATTATGGCAGTTTTAGTCATTATGCCTACGAAAGGGGCAATCAGTTGAAAGCTATATCATAACAGAAATAAAAAAGGGAAAGGGTGATTCCGTTAAAAAAGGAGACATTTTGTTTCCTTATGAGACGGACAAAGCCATCTTTTAGATAAAGTTGCCTTGAGACGTCAAGAAGCTTATGAACAAGGTAATACATGGGACCAAGTCCCAGTTATTTCCTTCGATAGCAAGTGTATTTTCGATATTGATGAACAGTTTCACGAAGACGTTGTTTTAATAGGATACTCAGAACTCACGTTCGGAGAGGCTGACGTAAAGAGATAAGGCAAAGATATTTTTTTGATATAATTTAATTAAAAACAATATTATGATATATTTAGCAGATACAGCAAATATAAATGAAATAAAAGATTTGTTCACGCACTTTCCAATAGAGGGTGTAACTACAAATCCGACTATTCTGGCTCATGAAAATGAACCTTTATCAAAAATTATTCCTAAAATTCAGGAATGTATAGGCGATAAAATGATTCACGTACAAACAATAAGTGAAAAAGCGGATGATATTTTACGTGAAGCTAAGTGCTATAAAGATTATTTTCAATTCGATAATAATTATTTTGTTAAAATCCCTGTAACTAAAGAAGGTTTTAGAGCAATACAAATGGTAAAAGAGGCGGGAATGTATGTTACGGCAACCGCAATTTTTACCCAGCAACAAGCATTAATTGCGGCAAAAGCAGGTGCTGACTTTGTTGCACCGTATGTCAATCGTCTCGATAATATTTCCTCTCATGGTATTGATGTTGTGGCTGATATTGTAAATACATTCAAATTATACGGATTTTCTTGCAAAGTGTTAGGAGCTAGTTTTAAAAATGTTGATCAGATATATCGCGTAAGTATGGTTGGTTGCCATGCCGTAACTGCATCATATAATGTGTTAGAAGCTATTCTGAAGCATCCGATGACCGACAAGGGGGTAATGGAATTTGAGCGAGATGGCTCACATTTGTATGATGTGAAGTTTTGAAGATCGTATAATTGTTGGTCGATTTATATTAAAGATGACAATTGAAAAAATTGTAAAAACTAAACTTCTCCCTTTGGTCGGAAATTACAAGGGATGTTGGAAATACCATATCGAGGGTGATTTTCTTTTAATTTGGATAGACGAAAACAGTGATGTGATCAAATTGATACGATTGGGTAGTCATTCTGAATTATTTAAACCTTAGGGATACCTGAAACGGCCGATAAGATCATTTTGCCGGTGGCGACATTGCTTGCTGCAGAACAAACGGTAATTCTCGCCATGAGCGATGGAAGAAAAGCGTTTCAATCCATGCATGTGTGATGAGTGGTGAACATTAATACAGAATAAAGAACTGTTGTAAAATGCTAATTAATGGAGTATTAGTCGCATAATAAATTAGTAAACATGAATGGGAGACATTTAAAAGTTCTGAATAATTAAAAGTATAAATATATTTTTATATGAAACTGAATGATTACAATAAAAAAAGGAAAAAGGATCGACACTATGTAAGATTTAGCTTTTCGGTACTTCTAATTTGTATATTTGAGTCCCCTCCTAAAACCTCATTTTTCAAAAACATGAAAAATCGAGATATTTCGGACGGGACTCATACAATGAATAAAAGAATCTGTTCAACAATCTAATTTCAAAATATCCTTAATCTCATTTATCACATCTCTATTTTCTTCTGACAGGTTTATCCAATTTATCTCCGGGTCTTTCTTAAACCAAGTCATCTGCTTGCGGGCATAGTTTCGGGAGTGTTGTTTAATTTTCTCTATAGAAAAATCGAGCGTGCAGTTACCGTCGAAGTAATCGAAAAGTTCTTTGTAACCAACAGTGTTAAGTGAGTTTAAATAACGGTGCGGATAAAAGTGACGAGCTTCGTCAACCAGTCCCTCTTTTATCATCTGATTAACACGATTATTGATACGTTCATACAGCTCTTGCCGGTCGCGGGTAAATCCTATCTTCACTATACTAAAAGGACGCTTTTTTCTAGGGTTAGTACGTAGGGAAGAGTAAGGTCTCCCGGCCATCAGGCACACCTCCAATGCATGAATGACCCTCTTGGGGTTTTTCAGATCCACTTCATCATAAAATGCAGGGTCCAGAATTTTCAATTGCCGGCGAATAGGATCGAGCCCCTCTTTACGGTAGAGCTCCTGAACATCTTTTCGCAACCTGATATCAATAGAGGGTATATTATCAATACCTTTACACACCGCATCGATATACATCATAGAACCCCCCGTCATAATTACAACCTGATGTTGCTTGTAAAGTTCACTTAGCAGAGCCATGGCATCCTGTTCATATTCACTGGCGCTGTAATATTCTTCAGGTGAAAGTACTCCCACGAAATAGTGTGGTACACGTTTACGTTGTAATTCTGTAGGAGCAGCTGTTCCAATGGTCATTCCCCGGTATAGCTGCCGTGAATCGGCTGATATGATGGGACTTTTTATCTCTTCGGCGATGCGCAGGCTCCATTCGGTTTTTCCAACACCTGTGGGACCAAGCAGCACGAGAAGGGTATTCATTATTCAGATTTAATGAGATTGATTGATATTTGGAGAGTTTGAAACATACAAAACCAGGTTTAATTGAACTTTAACCGTAAATAATCAGATTGAACGATTATGAGCGATATTAAAACGGATTGATTCAGTTTCCCGTTATTATTAAATTAATATCCGGCGTTCATTGATGATTTGATAATGTTGATGGGGCAATTCAAAAGATATCACTTTCGCCTGTATCAACAGAGATATCATCCAATCCTTCAAATCCCTCTCTGTCCAATTCATCAATATCGAAATTTTCATCACCGTAGAACGATTCGCCGGTATCCAATAAAACGCCATCGGTTTTTATTTCTTCAATATTCAATAGCTGTTTGGGTGCTTCGCCAACGGAAAGTGAACAGATTGCTTTATCAAGGTTTTTTCCGGGAATTATTTCTGATAATTCAATATATAGTGCGCGTTCGGTGAGATAATCGAAAACGTACATCAGCTTTTGCTTTTCATCTTCAAGATAGTCGCTCAAAATGCATTTCTCCATTATATAGGAGTCCTCATCAGAATATGTATCCATTTCTACCAGCGTGATTTCCTGCAGCTTACGCCACTTGTTGTCACATAAGAAGAACGATGCCATTTCCTTATTGCTGAAACCGGTGCAGTTTAAAATAACATGGTAGAAATCCAAAAAAGTGGCATCGGCATCAATTTTGATTTCCCTTTTGAAGTTATCTGCTTCATCGGAAAGAATTAGAAATTTGAATATCATTTTAATCTTTGTTTATGCTGATTGATTACGTTTCAAAGGTAATAAAAAGTTTCAAATATTTATATTCGACAAATCATAAATTGATCGTTCCCGAGCCTGTTTTTACACAAAAAAATTAGATGTCCATTTTTTTCGCTACAGATATTGGTTAATTCGGAAATTTATACTACTTTTGCATCACTTTTCTGAGATCGAAAATTTAATTCTTCAGTAGCTCAGTCGGTTAGAGCATCTGACTGTTAATCAGAGGGTCGCTGGTTCAAGTCCAGCCTGAAGAGCAGAAAAGTAAAGTTTTAAAGGGTGTATTAATTCTTCAGTAGCTCAGTCGGTTAGAGCATCTGACTGTTAATCAGAGGGTCGCTGGTTCAAGTCCAGCCTGAAGAGCAAAAAACGAGTCTAAAGGCTCGTTTTTTTGTTAGCATACCTACTTACTTAATCATAATTGTTTCCCAAAAACAATTTGCATTGATAACTCGTTAAAAGATACATCATCTGTCCTGAATATGCGGTTAGAATCATTAATATCATTAATATTACAACAATGAAGAAAGTTTTGATAGCTTATCGTTTAAAACCGGAAGGATTAAAAATGCTGGAGGGAAAATATAAGGTTACGCTTCCTGAAAATAAATCCTATTTTACAAAAGATGAAGTTATGGAGTTGATTCCCGATTACGAGGTTCTTGTCCCTAATTTCAGCTTTTATACCGGCAAAGATATATTGGATAAGGCCGTGAAGCTGGAACTGATTTCCAATTTTGGTGTTGGGTATAACAATATTGATGTAGAGTATGCGACAGCGAAAGGGGTTACAGTTACAAATATCCCTAATTCAACACGGGAACCTACGGCAGAGTTTGCTTTCGGGCTTCTCCTGGCTGCAGGCCGACGTATAGGGTATTATGATCGCAAGTTGCGTTTACCAGAAGGCGTTAACTGGGGTATATATGCCGAAAGTGGACAGTCTGTGTATGGTAAAACTTTGGGTATTATAGGAATGGGACGTATAGGACAGTCACTTGCCAGGCGTGCAGTGGCATCGGGGATGGAGATAATCTACCATAATAGGAACAGATTGAATGAATCTCTTGAAAAGCAGTACAATGCCCGTTATTTTACTTTTGAGGAGCTGCTTAGGACAGCTGATTACATTTCACTTAATGCTCCCTACACTCCTGAAACATATCATATGATAGGCGAAAAACAACTGAACATGATGAAATCTACAGCCATATTCATTAATACGGCCCGGGGGGGTATGGTGGACGAAAAGGCTTTGGCTAAGGCGCTTAGAGAAAAAAAGATATGGGCCGCAGCACTTGATGTTTTTGAATACGAACCGCATATTATTCCCGAACTGGTTGAGCTTGACAATGTAGTGTTAGCTCCGCATGCCGGCACAAAGACCATCGAAGACCGTATAAATATGTCAATTGAAATGTCACAAAATATTGTGGGATTTTATGAAGGTACTTATCCGGTGTCACGGGTCAACTGAGTTGTGATTTTTCTAAGTCAGTAAATCAGCATTAATGTATTCAGTTTATCCGTTATTAGAGTTTTCACCTTAATATTTGAGCTCACTCCGATAAGTCTTTTCTGCTGAAAATCGCCCAAAATTCTCGCTGATTTTCAGCAAGTTGTAAGCCACCAAAATCGAGTTTTGGGGTTTTCAGAGCAGACTAATATTTAGAATTTACGCATATCATTTGATGACGGCAGAAAATATAAAAAGACAGCTCCTTGCTTTGGGAAATCCCAAAAAAGCAGAACATTCTAAGTATTTCTTCAAGACAGGAGAGGGGCAATACGGGGAAGGAGATAAATTTATCGGATGTACAGTTCCGGAAACACGTTATGTGGCTAAAGTACATAAAAATATGTCATTCGCGGAGTTGGAAAAACTGCTGAACGATGAATTACATGAGTGTCGTTTATGTGCATTGCTAATACTTGTTGAGCAGTATAAAAAGGCTGGTGAGCTGAAACGAAATGAGATCGTTGATTTTTATCTTGCACATACATCGTGCGTAAATAACTGGGATCTTGTGGATTTGTCGTGTTACCAAATAGTGGGCGAATGGTTGAAGAATAAGAAAGACCGCTCTCTTTTATATTGCCTGGCAGATAGCGGCCTTTTATGGAATCAGCGTATAGCTGTTGTTTCCACCATGGCGTTTATCAGGGATAACGATTTCGGGGATACATTGCAGCTGTCTGAGAAGTTTTTGTATCACAACCACGACCTGATACATAAAGCATGCGGCTGGATGCTACGAGAGACAGGCAAACGCGATGAATCGGTGCTTACAGGATTTCTCGACAAATACTATAAGAAAATGCCACGCACTATGCTGCGTTATGCTATTGAAAGACTCTCTTCAGGGCATAAAAAAAAGTATATGCAGAGAGCATAGGAGTTTCTAATAAATTATGACAGTACAGACACATATATTACCAAACGGTTTTCGAATTATTCACAAAGCTTTTTCCTCCGAAATATCTTATTGTGGGATAGTGGTGAATACAGGCGCCCGTGATGAATATCCAGAAGAGTATGGTATGGCTCATTTCGTAGAACACATGCTGTTCAAGGGTACGGCAAAACGCAGGGCACACCATATTTCCAATAGAATGGAGAATGTTGGAGGAGAGCTGAATGCCTATACTACAAAGGAGGAGACATTTATTTATTCTACTTTTCTGCATGAATATTTTCCAAGGGCAGTGGAATTAC
This sequence comes from Proteiniphilum propionicum, assembly GCF_022267555.1. NCBI lineage: Bacteria > Pseudomonadati > Bacteroidota > Bacteroidia > Bacteroidales > Dysgonomonadaceae > Proteiniphilum > Proteiniphilum propionicum. The sequence goes on along the minus strand of NZ_CP073586.1, from coordinate 3,334,570 downwards.
TGAGCGACCTGATATTTCATTCCGAGTTCTCTTCGCATCAGATTGACAGGGAGAGGGAGGTTATTATCGATGAGATAAACTCTTATTACGACTCACCATCGGAGCTTATCTATGACGATTTTGAGAATATGATGTTCACCGGACACGATATCGGACACTATATATTAGGGGATCCTGATTCGTTGAGAAATTTTAACAGGGATAGTATTGTTAGTTTTGTGCAAAGGCAATATCACCCTTCAGAGATGTTGTTTTTTTCTTTTGGTAAAACACCTTTTACAAAAATAATACGGCTGGTGGAAAAATATTTTTCAGTTCCCCAGTCCTTTTGCCCTGTCAAAGAAAGGTTTGCACCTGCTCTTTTTTCACCACATAAGCGTGTTCTAAATAAAAACACATCACAGTCACATGTTATGTTGGGATGTAATACGTTTGATATGTATCATCCACAAAAACAGGCTCTCTACCTGCTCAATAATATTCTGGGTGGCGGAAGTATGAACAGTCGTCTTAACAATATGCTCAGAGAGAGATACGGCATGGCTTATAATGTTGAGTCCAATGTCACTTTTTATACCGATACTGGACTATTTGCCATATATTTCACAAGTGACCTCAAAAATAAGGATAAGTGCATTAGTCTTATTAATAAAGAGATAGATAAAGTAAAAGAGATCGAGTTAACACCTATGCAGCTGTCGCTGGCTAAGCGACAGTGGAAAGGGCAATTGGGAATTGCATCTGAAAGCAGAGAAAATAATGCTTTGACCATGGCAAAATACTATTTGCATTTTAACCGTTATATCTCGTTGGATGAACTGTTTTCCGAAATAGACGCAATAACCTCCAAACAGATAAAGGATGTTGCAAATAAAATTTTCTCATTTCCCATGTTTGAACTGCGATATTTATAGCCAATACTTCGGTAAATATTCAAACACTACACAATCAGAAAGAAAGATCGCGGAACTGCGGTAAAATAGATTTTACCTAAAGGAAATGTATTATATTGTTTTGTTACCAAAATAACATCTATATTCCTCATATTTAGCTGTACGAGACAGAAATTAATGCATAAGGGAGTTGAATAGGTAAATAAACTTTCAGGTGCGAACAAAAAACCTTTAAAAATGTTTTAATTCAAGTATTGTGAATGAGATATATAATAGGTATATTAACTAAAACTTAACTTGATTAATTATGAAAAAAATTAGATTTGTAGCAGTTGTATCCATGCTTGCAATTGCAACGGCTGTCAGCGCACAAGTAAGTCTCGGAGTAAAAGGTGGCGTGAATATGTCCAATTTCTGGGGTGAAGAACTGAACAGTAAAAATGCTAAGTTCGGGTTTAATATTGGTTTAGCTGCCGAGTATGAATTTGCTCCTGCAATGGCAATTCAGTCCGGGCTTTTTTTTACAACCAAAGGCACAAAAATTGATTATGATTTTCCAATCATCGGAGAAGTGGACGGCACAGTTAATTCGTTGAATTTGCAGATCCCTGTCCATTATGCCTATAAGACTGATATTACCCCGGGAACACGTATGGTATTTCATGGCGGCCCTTATGTAGCTTATGGTGTAGGAGGTAAAATTTCAAGTGGTGGTGTTGACCTGGCCGATACTTTTGGCGATGATGGATTACTTAAACCATTTGATGCCGGGTTAGGACTCGGTGTAGGTGCAGAATTTGGGCCTTTCCTTGTTGATCTCGGATGGGATATGGGATTGCTTAAGATTGCCAATTATTCCAATGGCGATGTAAAAAACCAAAACGCATATCTCTCTGTAGGATATAAGTTTTAAATCAGATCATAATATTTTTACTATCCCTGCATATTTACCTGTGCAGGGTTTTTTGTGGCTGCTTTTTGACCTTATAATCCCTCTAAAAGTTTCATCTATTACAAATGTGCCAATAAAGATGTTGATATTATATGCAATATCAATAGTTTGGTGTTTTTTTTAAATCTTATAAATCGCTGAATGTCAATAGAGTATGGCTCTTTCGAGGGTCCTGCGTAACCTCTTGCCTATCTGTATCTTAGATGAAAGATTTGCGATTTATTACAGAAGAGAACTATTCAAAAAAGCAACTTCTGATTGAAATTTTTTTGAATCATACATAATTTGTATCTTGCACGAATTACAATCAATATTTCTGTATAAACATATAAAGTGTTGAAATATAGTATGTACGGCTGTAGTTGCAACAGATCCGAAAGTTGAATAAAAAAATATATGAGGAAATTGATTTTTGTTTTTTTGCTGATTTCTTTTTCTCAAATGTTATGTGCAGAAAAGGACTTTATGCAATTTAACCACGTTTATTATCCTCAAGGGGGTATTACGAAGGCTGTCCTGATAAGCAAAAATAAAAAAATTGAAGAGGGAGGCATAGTGCGTGGGAATACATTCAAAAAGCAGCTCTCGCTGGTTTTTACAGGACACGAATATGCCGATGGTGCCGAAACCATTCTGCAAGCATTAGAAAAAAATGGAGTGAAAGGTTCATTTTTTCTCACAGGTGAGTTTTATCGCAAATATTCTGTCATAGCACGAAAACTAGGAGAGGAGGGCCATTATATGGGCCCACACTCCGATAAACACTTGCTATATGCCGACTGGAATAAGCGCGACTCAACACTTGTGACCCGCCGGCAGTTTGAAAAAGATCTGAATGATAACTATAAAGCAATGCGGAAAATTGGTTTGAAAATTCAGTCGCCCCGCTATTTTATGCCACCTTATGAATGGTATAACCGGGAGATCAGTTATTGGGCAAAAGCGAAGGGAGTACAGATAGTAAATTTTACACCTGGAACTACATCAAATGCCGATTACACCACTCCCGATATGAAGAACTACCGTTCTTCGGAAACAATTTATTACAATATTTTAGAATATGAAGAGAAAGATGGATTGAATGGTTTTGTACTTTTAATTCATATTGGAACCGATCCGAAGCGTACCGATAAGCTGTATGATTTATTGGATGATCTGATAAAAGAGTTAAAAAAAAGAGAATACCGGTTGTTAAGGATTGATGAACTGCTGAAAGGGTAGGCTGTCTGCCTGTTAATCTCTTTTTTCCCATTATCTGTGACTTCAATATGGAATATCATATATATTGTTTCGAAAAATTCTCATTGATTTTTTTCAAGCTCCATAAAAGATCACAAATTTTTTATGTAAGTTTGCTAAAATCAAAAGATAAGTCTCGATGCAAAAAAATCTCGTTCTCTCAGTTTTCCTGTTTTTAGCAAGCTTTGGCTATTCACAGACAGCTTTACAGCAATTCATCACTCATCCTGCTCTTAAGCATGCATCGGTTGGAATATCTGTTACCGATATGAAAACCGGGAAGAGGATTGTGTCATATAATGCCGATAAATCGCTCGCTCCGGCATCGGTGCTGAAGCTGGTTACCACAGCTACAGCAATTGAAGTTCTTGGCGAAAACTACAGATATAAGACCGACCTGGCGATAGATGCAAATGATCCCTCTCGTATACTGGTTATTGGATCTGGTGATCCCACTTTGGGGAGTGAAGCATTTAGAGAGAACCCCAACGCTTTCTTCATTAATGGTGTCGATGCCTTGAAAAAGTCTCTTCCTGTGGACCCGGAATATTTTATCTACGTTGTTGATAACCTGTTTGGTTACAATGGTATTTCTCCTGAATGGACATGGATAGACATTGGTAATTATTATGCAGCTGGCGCTTACGGGATCAGTATTTTCGATAATAGCTACAGGCTATTTTTCAATACTACCGATAAGAATGGCTGTCCAAAAATTCTTCGCACGGAACCTGCAATAAAAGGGCTTAAGTTTCTGAACAGCTTGTCGCTGAATAACACGGGACTTGATAACGGTTATATTTATGGAGTTCCTTTTTCTTACGATCGGGCCGTTAGAGGAGATATACCTGCAGGGCGGGTCGAATTCAGCATAAAAGGAGATATTCCCGATCCTGGCTTGCTGCTGGGTGAGACTCTTGCCGCTTATCTCTCCCGGGCCGGCTTTAAAATTGGCAAGGTGGAGACAGCCCGTTCAGATTATTTTTCACTGAACTGCTCATCAGACAGAAGCCAACCGTACCATATCGGCAGGGTTATCTTTACACAGCTTTCCCGCACATTGAAGGAGATTATACATGAGATAAACGTAGAGAGCAACAATCACTATACCGAACATCTTATCCGTACCATTGGAAGATACAGCAATAAAGATATCTATGCCGATCCGCTTGAAGCAGGTATAGAGTATGTTAAGGAGTTCTGGAAGAGAAAAGGGGTTGACGTCTCATCGCTGCAAATGTACGACGGATGTGGCCTGGCACCTCAGGATGCGGTGAGCGCCTTGTTTTTAGATGATCTACTGGTTTATATGTATAATAAAAGCAATTATTCAATTCCTTTCTTCGATTCACTTCCGAAGGCAGGGCAGGACGGAACACTTCAGAACTTCCTCCAAAATACCCGGCTAAGTGGTAAAGTTTCGGCAAAGAGCGGCAGCATTGGCGGAGTACAGTGTTACGCAGGATATCTGGTCGATGGCAACAAGAAGTTGGCTTTTACCGTGATGGTCAATAAATTCAATGGAGCCCGTATTCAGGTAAAAGGTGCCATTGAACAGTTTTTGCTTAGTTTGTGAAAAAACAGGTGTTTGTTCGTTTATTAACGTGATTTCTAAAGGATGCTGACCAATTCAATTTCAAAAACCAGAGTGGTGTAAGCGGGGATAGTCCCTGATGAAATTTCTCCGTATCCCATATACCATGGGATCCAAATTTCCCACTTGTCACCCACCTTCATATGCTGCAGTGCAGTGGAAAAACCATCTACAAGCTCTTTTATCTGGAATTTACTGGGGATATTATTTCTGTTTGCAGTTGAATCGAAAATTACTTTATTGTAGATGATGTTACCCTTATCATCTTTGTAGGTGTCCGATTTCGACCAGTCGCGCTTATACCATCCGGTATAAAGCACTTCAACCCTGTCGGTGAAATACGGGGTTGCGCCGTCACCAGACTCAATCTCCTTTTGCATGATAAACCCTTTTCCTGATTGAGAATTTATCTTTTTATACCTGGCATCGTTAGTGATGAGGGCAAACTGTGCTTCGTTGTCGAGCTTCCACTTGTCATCAAATGTCTCTGTTTTATCACATGATGTAAACAGAATGGCAGCACTTAAAATGATGAATATGGTTGAATACATCTTCATAATTCTATTCTGATAATTGTTTCAGTAAATATTTCATATCGGTCTTGTCGGCAATGGTGTGTTGCAGTGAATCTATGGATACCCTTTCTTGTTCCATGGTGTCGCGATAACGAATTGTTACCGTATTGTCTTCGAGCGTCTGATGGTCTATGGTGGCACAGAAAGGTGTGCCTATGGCATCTTGTCGGCGATATCGTTTGCCGATGCTATCTTTCTCGTCGTACTGGCAGGTAAAGCAAAATTTAAGTTCGTCCATAATTTCACGTGCTTTCTCTGGCAACCCGTCTTTTTTAACAAGCGGGAGGATGGCCAGTTTAACGGGTGCAAGTGCTGGGGGCAGCTTCAGCAATACCCGTGTCTCTCCGTCTTCCAATCTCTCTTCGTGGTAGGTAGCGGCCAGTATCGATAGAAACATCCTGTCCACACCTATTGAGGTCTCAACCACATACGGTACATAAGATTTGTTCAGTTCCGGATCAAAGTATTGCATCTTCTTGCCAGAATATTTCTCGTGCTGGCTCAGATCGAAATCGGTACGGGAGTGAATTCCTTCCACCTCCTTAAATCCAAACGGCATTTCAAACTCTATGTCTGTAGCAGCGTTAGCATAGTGCGCCAGCTTATCGTGGTCGTGAAAACGATATTTTGCGGACCCAAAACCCAGAGCCTGGTGCCATTTCATACGGAATTGCTTCCAGTGCTCAAACCATTTCAGTTCTTCTCCCGGGGCAACAAAAAACTGCATCTCCATCTGTTCAAATTCACGCATTCGGAAGATGAACTGACGGGCAACGATCTCATTGCGGAATGCTTTCCCTATCTGTGCAATGCCGAAAGGTATCTTCATACGTCCTGTTTTCTGGACGTTTAAGAAATTGACAAAGATACCCTGTGCTGTCTCGGGTCGAAGATAAACCTTCATGGCACCGTCGGATGTAGATCCCATTTCTGTGGCAAACATCAGGTTGAACTGACGCACCTCTGTCCAGTTACGTGTTCCGCTAACTGGACAAACAATCTCGCAGTCAATTATAATCTGGCGTAGCTCCTCCAGATTGTTATCGTTAAGCGCCTTAACAAAGCGGCTGTGAATCTCATCCCTTTTCTCACAGTATTCCAATACTCGAGGGTTGGTCTCACGGAACATTTTTTCATCAAACCTGTCTCCAAAACGTTTTTCAGCCTTTTTTACCTCTTTCTCTATCTTGTCATCCTGCTTTGCCAGATACTCCTCTATCAGTACATCGGCACGATACCGTTTCTTGCTGTCCCTGTTATCTATAAGCGGGTCGTTAAAAGCTTCCACGTGTCCCGATGCTTTCCAGATGGTAGGGTGCATGAAGATGGCGGAATCTATTCCTACCACATTCTCATGCAGTAGCACCATGCTGTCCCACCAATATTTCTTAAGGTTGTTCTTTAGTTCCACACCCATCTGTCCGTAATCATACACAGCTGCCAATCCATCATAGATCTCACTTGAAGGGAATACAAACCCGTACTCTTTGCAATGCGATACCAGTTTCTTAAAAACGTCGTCCTGTTGTGCCATAATTTTGTAGTGCATGTTTTACCAGTACCTTTTTCTTCAGGTTACAGGCTGATTACATGCTTTTATTTCATATTTCTATCTTTATATTTGTTTCAACCTGCAAAGTAAGTGGTTTTTTTTGAATTTTTGGTTACCATTATTCTTAAAGATAAATAATGACCCCCTTTTTGGGAGAGCTTGACGAAAAATTGTACTTTTGTGACCGTATCACTTGAAACGATGAAAATTTTCAGATAAATATGGCGAATGGAATGAAAACGTTGGCAAAGGAGACCTTTTTTTACGGTTTGGGAAGCGTCCTGCCAAAACTCCTTAGCTGGCTTTTATCGCTTTATTGGGCTTTTGCACTGCCAAGGGTCTCCGATATAGGGGTGCTCACCAATTTCTATGCCTGGGTGGCTCTTCTACAGGTGATTCTTACATACGGGATGGAGACCGGCTTTTTCCGTTTTGCCAATAAGGAGGATAACCCTGTAAGGGTTTTTTCAACCACATTTATCAGCATCGCTGCAACAACATCGATATTCTTTATCCTGGCATTATTATTTCTGAAGCCGGCAGCATTAGCATTGGGTGGCACGGCAATGAGACCTCACTACCTGTTAATCATGGTTGTAATCCTATGCTTTGACGTACTTGGTTCAATTCCTTTTGCCAATCTCAGGTTTAAAAAGCGGCCCATACGTTTTGCGACTATCAAGATAGCGAACGTAGTACTCACCATCCTGTTCAACCTCTTCTTCTTTCTGGCTTGTCCACGGCTTCAAGCCGTTTACCCAGACATATTTTCTTGGTTCGATATCAGTAAAGGTGTAGATTACATACTTATATCAAATCTTGCTGCTTCTGTTATTCAGTTTCTGATGGTATCGCCGGAGCTGAGAATCAGATTGACTTTCGACATGCAGCTGCTCCGCAAAATGTTGCAGTATTCTTTCCCCATTCTTATTCTTGGTGTTGCGGGCATTTTGAATCAGACAGTCGATAAGATTGTCTTTCCCTGGGTTTATCCTGATAAGATAAATGCTTATACGGAGTTGGGTATCTATGGACAGAACTTCAAGATAGCCATTATTATGGTGATGTTTACCCAGGCATTCCGCTATGCCTTTGAACCATTTATCTTTGCCCGGAATAAAGAGGCTTCAGGCGACAGGCAATCGTTCAGTGATGCTACTAAATATTTCATCATCTTCGGATTGTTAATCTTTCTAGTGACCGTAGGTTACATTGATATTATCAAATATCTGATACCCGTTAAATATCACGTTGGATTGAAAGTGGTGCCAATTGTCCTTATGGGTGAGCTGTTTTTCGGGATTTATTTCAATCTCTCTCTCTGGTACAAACTTACCGATCAGACAAAATGGGGAGCATATATTTCAATATTTGGCTTTATTATCACCATATTAATAAATGTGCTGTTTATTCCGCACTTTGGTTATATGGCATGTGCCTGGGCGTCATTCATTGCCAATCTATCTATGATGCTAATATCTTATTTCCTGGGGCAAAAAAATTATCCTATTCCATACAATTTAAAATCAGCCGGATTCTTTTTTCTGCTGTCAATAATCCTTTTTGCAGGAATTGTGTCAACATATAACTATGTTCCAAATCTGTGGAGCAGATTGTTGTTAAACACCGCTTTTATAGTGGCGTATATATTTGTGGTTGTGAAGAGGGAATTCCCTTTGAGAGAATGGCCGTTTATAGGGAAATATTTTAAGGCATAAAACCCAATAAGTTCAGTACGGGCCACTAAAAGATGCACTCAAAGAAAATTAATTGGGAAGAAAAAAACTTAGTGATCATTAAAATAGAATCATTAACTCATAATTTGGATTTTGTAATTTGGAAATTGCAACTATGAATTTTGAGCTCAGATTTCAGAATTTTTGATGATACATCAGAAAAATTTAAGATTGTAAACAATTTTGATGATATGTAATATCAGAAAATTGGGAATCAATAATCAATAATCAATATAGAAACTTTATTCTTTATGAAGAAACCATTTTTATCTCTTGCTATATTGCTCGTAACATTCTTGTCGAGAGCCGATGAGGGCATGTGGCTTCTAAAGGAGCTTAATAGCGAGAGCGTTGCACGTATGCAGGAGTTGGGCTTTACATTTCCAGCGGATAAACTTTATAGTGAAAACAGCCCATCGCTGAAAGATGCTGTTGTCATCTTTGGCGGAGGATGCAGTGGTGTTGCGGTATCAAAAAAAGGATTGATTTTCACTAACCATCACTGTGGATATGGAGCTATACAAAAACTAAGCGATGTTGAGCATGACTATTTGAAGAACGGTTTTGCTGCAAACAAAAGAGATGATGAATTGTATGCAGATGGCCTTACCGTTTCGTTCCTCAGGTCGATGACAGATGTAACCAGCCGTATTGTGCCCAATGTGCCATTAGTGCTCAGTGAAATACAGCGGGAGCTGGCTATTGACTCCATCTCTAACGAGTTGATCAGGGAGTATGAGGATGATCCGTTTACTCATGTTCGTGTAGTCCCTTTTTACTCCCGCAACAAGTACTATATGGCTATTTATGATGTTTTCCGTGATGTACGATTGGTGGTTGCTCCTCCCTCGTCGGTGGGGAAGTTCGGGGGTGATACCGATAACTGGATGTGGCCGAGGCATACAGGTGATTTCTCTGTCTTTCGTGTCTATGCCGGAAAGAACAACAAGCCTGCAAATTACAGTAAAAGCAACGTTCCGTACAAACCCAAACATGTAGTTCCCGTTTCGATTGCAGGTGTTACGCAGGGCGATTATTCGATGACGGTAGGATATCCTGGGAGTACGCAACGATATTTGTCGTCTTGGGGAATACACCAGACAATGGAGTCTGAAAACACTCCCCGTGTTGAGGTGAGGGGCGCAAAGCAGGATGTATGGTGGGATGCCATGAAAAAAAACGACACAATCCGCATCAAATACTCCAATAAGTACGCCGGAAGCTCCAACTACTGGAAAAACTCAATGGGAATGAACAAGGCAATTGTCAATCTTGAAGTATTACCCCGGAAAGAGTTACTGGAAGCAAGGTTGCTTAAATGGATCAACAGCAATCCCAACAACAAAGCAAAATACGATAGCACTCTCACAACTCTTAAAGAGGCCTATACCGGCTCAGATGAAATGGCTCGTTATACTACCTACTTTCTAGAGACATTCAATAACGGTATAGAGCTGATAAGGTTTGCCAACACCATCCTTCAGTTCGATTCCGGTGGAACCGAAGAGGACAAGCAGGCGTTTATTAACGACCGTCTTATAGAGTCGTATAAAAATTATGATCCCGGACTGGATAAAAAGGTGCTTCCCATTTTAATGAAGCTTTATGCAGAACGTGTGCCTGAACAATATCATCCCGATATTTACAATAAAATAAGGGAGGAGTTCGGAGGCGATTATGAAAAATATGCCGACTGGCTGTTTTGCAATACACAGTTTACCTCTCTGGAAGAGTTACTGCAGCTGTTGCAGTCTGCCGATATGCAGGAGCTGACAAACGATCCGGCTATGGAGCTGGCGCTGTCCGCGACCGATATGGGGTATGAACTGTCGGGAAAGATGATGCCGGCCTATGAGAAAATACTTCGTGGCGAAAGGGAGTTCATGGCAGCCTTGATGGAAATGGATTCCCATAGAACTTTCTATCCCGATGCCAATTTCACGCAGCGGATGAGCTACGGAACGGTGAAAGGTTACAAACCGCGTGATGCTGTCTGGTACGATTACTATACAACAACAGAGGGAGTATTGGAGAAACAGAAACCGGGTGACCCGGAGTTTGATGTACAGAGATATATCCTCGATGCCATCCGCTCAAAGGATTTTGGAATGTATGGTGATAAAGATGGCTGCATGAGGGTGAATTTTTTGTCCGATAACGATATTACTGGCGGCAACTCCGGCAGCCCCGTGCTGAATGGTAAAGCGGAGCTTATAGGCCTGGCATTCGATGGTAACTGGGAGTCGCTGAGTGGTGATATCCTCTTCGAACCCTCGATGCAGCGCATGATCAGTGTCGATATTCGTTATGTTTTGTATATAATAGATAGGGTGATGGAAGCGCCAAATATTATAAAAGAGTTGAAGATAGTTAAATAGAAGTAGTCTTTCAACGAACGAAACAGCCTCTCATTAGCTTTTTAGCTAATGAGAGGCTGTTTCGTTCATATGAGGTTGCAGGTGAAATTTTTTCATGTCGAACTGACCGTATGCCTATGTCCGGATTAGAAAAATTAATGTTACAGGTTAAACTCTTTCCTGTCAAACTCCTCATACCGTGGTGGCAGGGGCACATATTCTTTGTCGTCCCATAGAGAACTGGTGATCATAAGGTCTGCACTGTAACGGTTGCAGGCAATAGGTACGTTGTGTACCCTGCACTGGCGTAACAACATCATTATATCCGCCTCGTGAGGCTGTGGATTGAGATCATCGATAAGAAAGACTGCTAGATTAACCTCCTTGCGGACAACCATGGCCGCAATTTCGGCATCACCTCCCATTGGCCCCGAGTTCATGATAGTTATATCGGGATAAACGCCGTTGTTATGGAGTGCTTCACGCACCAGCTTACCTGTCGTGCCTGTGCAAACAAGATGATGCTCCGACAGAAAGTCGGAATTGTAAATTACCCAGTCAACCATGTCTGCTTTGCGGTGATCGTGCGCAACAAGAGCTATCGTAAGTTTTTTATTCATCTGGTTTGTTTTTAAAATTTGTTTTTATGATTTCTCATTTTAATATTATTTTTATTTATTAATGTTTCGATAAATCCTCATTTATAACACTGGCAGTCAATAAGTTATGTCGAATCCTCAAAGGGGGTATACTCTATTGATATTTAGTGAATTATAAGAATTATTTTAAAAAAATTACCGAAATATTGATTCATGGAACCCTTTCGAAAAGCCTATTCCATTGCATTCGAATTACCATACACGTAGATATTCAGTGTATTACGAATGATTGTTTTAGATGTTCAGGGTTTTCGTGGCAGGCTCATTCATTAAATTCCCAGCTCCTCTCTGATTGCATTTATTTTTTCGCTGGCAGCGTACTCTGCCTGTTTAATATCTTCACGCGACTTAACTTTTCCCTTCACTTCTATGTAGAACTTTATCTTGGGTTCTGTTCCTGAAGGGCGGATAGAGAGTTTTGTGCCCTCTTCGGTGAAATATTGTATAACGTTTGAGGTGGTAGGCATCTCAAGGGCAACATTTTCGTTTCTGACAAAATCCACTGCTTCCAGCTTCGCGAAATCTTTAATCAGTACAACGGGTGAACCACCCAATGACTTCAGAGGATTGGTACGGAAGTTTTTCATCATATTTTCAATCTCGTCCGCACCTGCTTTTCCTTTGCGCACAAGAGAGATACCTGTCTCCTTTGAGTAACCATACTCTACATAGATATCCTGGAGCAGCTGGTACATGGTTTTCCCATTATCTTTAGCCCAGGCTGCTATCTCTGCAAAAAGAGCACATGCCGATACAGAATCCTTGTCGCGCACGAAGTCGCCTGCCAGAAAGCCATAGCTCTCCTCACCGCCGCCGATATAGTTTTTTACTCCCTCATTTTTTCGGATAACATCTGCTATCCATTTGAAACCGGTGTAACAATCATACATATCAACACCTTTTTTAACAGCGATATTCTTCAGCAACTCTGAGGAAACAATGGTCTTTACCACATACTCTTTTCCTGTGAGCAAGCCCAGCTCTCCGCGTTTATTCATAAGGTAATAAAGGCATAGTAGCATTGTCTGGTTACCGTTAACCAGTATGAAATTGCCCTCATCATCGCGAATAGCTGTCCCAAAACGGTCACCATCGGGATCGGTCCCCATAACCAGTTCTGCACCTGTCTCCTCTGCCTTTTTAATAGCCATATCCAATGCAGCGGGTTCTTCGGGATTGGGAGATATCACTGTGGGGAAATTACCGCTGATCACATCCTGTTCGGGTACATGAATGATATTGGTAAAGCCTATGGCTTTTAGTGCATCGGGTACCAGGGTGATGCCTGTGCCGTGGATTGGTGTATAAACAATTTTAATGTCATTGTGCCGCTTAATTGACTCAGGTGAGAGTACAAGCCTTTTGACCTCCTCAATGAACGCTTTGTCCATATCTTTTCCAATGATCTCTATCAGTTTTTTGTTTCCCTTGAAGAGGATATCGTCAACACATTTAATGCGGTTAACCTCAGCAATGATATTTTTGTCGTGAGGCCCCAACACCTGTGCCCCATCATTCCAGTATGCCTTGTACCCGTTATACTCTTTCGGGTTATGCGAGGCGGTGATCATTATTCCGCTCTGGCAGCCAAGCTTTCTGATGGCGTAAGATACTTCGGGGGTTGGACGCAGATCTTCAAAAAGAAACACCTTAATACCATTTGCACTGAAGATGTCGGCCGAGATTTCAGCAAATTTTCTGCTGTTGTTGCGACAATCATGTCCTATCACCACCTTTATCTCATCCAGCTCTGAAAACTCTTTCTTCAGGTAGTTGGAGAGGCCCTGTGTTGCCGAGCCAACCGTGTAAATATTCATCCGGTTGCTTCCGGCACCCATGATGCCTCGCAATCCGCCCGTCCCGAACTCAAGATCTTTGTAGAATGCATCAATAAGTTTCGACTTATCTTCGCTGTCGAGCATCTTCTGGACCTCTTCCTTCGTTTCAGAATCGTAGTTTCCTTTGAGCCATAATATGGCTTTGTTTGTGACTTGTGCTAATAATGTTTCTTCTTCCATATTCAAGCAATGAATTTATCTATTTTTCAATTGTGTTTACTTTATATTTATCGCCGGTCTGTTCTACTATCTTTCTGTAGTATTCATCTGGATAACCCGGCCGTATTGGAGATGCAGGTTGTCCATAGGCATTGCGTTTAAACTGGCCGTCCTCCTCTCTTTTAATAACACCGTCAACATATTTAACCATAAGGTATTCACCCAGTTTTTTCCATTCCGCTACACCCTCTTTAACCAGATTGTTTGTATACTGAGTAAGGTAGTGAACTGCTTCAGAGGGCGACTGCTTGTGGAGTTCGGCAGCATGTTTTTCTACCCCGGGCTGAGATTCTCTATATTGATCTTCTAACTTAGTTTGTACCTTTTTCATGTCGGCACTCATATCTCTATACCGTGTATAAACCATGTTGGAGACCCAGTTATGCACCCAGAATGCTGATGTCCACGAGAAGCTCAGCAGATCACCATTACCCTCAGCCATTTCGTGAGGTATCTCGTTATGTCCACAATAGAACGGGTAATATACTGTCTGGGCAGCGTTGTCAATACCGAACCAGAGAATACCTCCAATTTCATTGGGCAACCATGAACGCATCTGCGCTACAAAAGAGAATGCCGTCTGCTGTGTAGATATGGGACGTTCATTGCAGTATTGAACGGAGTCAACCTCAAATGTGAGAGGCGACCAGCGGTAAGGAGAGTTGAAAGGCCCTGCACCCGCATCAAAGCGCCAGTCCAGTTCGGTGCCTTCATAATGGTCGCGCATCATTTCCTGAATATCATGAACGCTCAGTTTCCTGTCAGGTTTGATATAAAGCGGCATTGGGTCGGTTGTCTTTCCCTGCGCATAAGGCAGATACCTGCCCATTTCCCTGTTCACCCGATTGAAGAACGACCATACACGGGCTTCACAAAAACGGAGTGCACCGAAGTCCAATGGGGCATAGGCCTTGGCAAAGCTGAAATCGGCATCATCACCGTTGAAATAACCTTTCTCCCGGGCAAAAGAGATGACATCGGGTGAGTAAAGGCAGTTCTCCGGATCATTCAACGGAAACTGCTGTATGCGAGCCTGGTTAGCGTGTGCTGACACGCAGTCGTCGGGAATACGCACGGCCACCCATACAGCACCTTTATTTCCGGTGCCCTTCCCAATCATCTCCATTATCCATGCTTCATCAGGATCGGCAATAGAGAACGATTCGCCGGAACTGTAATAACCGTGTTCTTTTACCAGGCCGGTTATTATTCTAATGGCTTCACGCGCATTTTTGGCACGTTGGAGTGTAATATAAATAAGGCTTCCGTAATCCATAATACCGGTGGAATCGGATAATTCTCCGCGCCCACCAAAGGTGGTTTCTCCAATGGCAAGCTGATATTCGTTCATATTCCCTGTCACATTATATGTTTGAAGCACTTGTGGTATTTCACCCAGATATTTTCCGGTATCCCATTCATGCACCTTGAGCATTTCTCCGGGCCGGTATTGTCTTGCAGGCCAATGGTACAATTCTCCATACAGGGAGTATGAATCGGCAGCATACGAGATAAGCACCGAACCGTCGGCAGATGCTTTTTTCCCAACGAGTAGGTTAGTGCACGGAAGTGATAAAAAGGTGGTAAATATTACCGCGAGCGTAGTCAGAAAGAATCGTATCATATATATTTAAAGATTATCACAAAATTTTCTACAACAGTGTAAAGATAATTTATTTTGTTCAATCTGTCCAAATAGTAGCCTGGATATTTATTTTATTTCGCATAAATGGTTCGCATATTTGAAAAAAACAGGTTATATTTGTGAAGATAATAAACCTCACTGTGTGGACTATATGAAAGTTAAAATAACAGAATTCGGATCAAAAAGAATACTTGGCATTACATCTTATCAGATAATTTTCCTTCTGATACTGATTGTGATGCTTTTTTTCTTTAGTGACAGCAGCATAACCAAAAGGATAAAATATGAAACGCAGATCAAAGATCTTGAATCCCAGATTGATTTTTACCGGCAGCAGGCAGATGCTGATAAAGAAAAGTTGAATGAACTCAAATCAAATAGAGATGATCTGGAAAAATTCGCACGAGAAAATTATCTCATGAAAAAGGAAAACGAAGAAATTTTCATTATTGAGTAAATATAATATCTGTGAGATGAAAGATATATTATTTCGAATTGCCGCTTCAGGCATATTATTTTCAGCGCTCCTTTATCTGTTTGCTCCGTTTGTAGCACCATGGATAATGGCTCTGTCAGTGTTAATCTTTTCTGCACTGACTGTTACAAAACCCTATCCCGGGAAAAGTATCCGGGGTAAAAGGCTGTTTAATTTCCAGATTTTTTCATGTGCACTGATGATAGTTGCCACATACCTTATGTTCAGGCAGCGTAACGAATGGGCATTGTCAATGATAGCAGGCGCAGTTTTTCTCCTTTATGCCGCAATTACAATACCCAGAGAACTGGAAAAGGAAAATATCAGCGAATCATAAGAACTACAGCAACACGCACGTAATTCTTTAAAAAAAATGAATGAATAAGAGCATACTAATAATCGACGACAATGTAACAGTCTGTCTGATGTTGAAATCGTGGTTGGTAAAGAAAAATTTCAATGTCGAAACGGCTTTAAGCGTTAAAGAGGCAAAACAGATGGTGAAAGAACAGCCGTTTGATTTAATTCTAAGTGATATAAGAATGCCTGAAACCGATGGTTTTGCCTTTTTATCATGGATTACAAAATATGATTCTGAAATACTTGTAATCATGATGACTGGATATGCCGATATTGAAACTGCTGTTGCTTCCATGAAATCAGGTGCTGCGGATTATATTTCCAAACCAATTGATCCTGAACAGCTTTATCTGAAAATCGACGAGGCGTTTAATATTCAGGAAAACAGGCTTAAAAGAAAACGTTTTTCCAATGATTTCATAAAACTTCCCGGCAGTGAGTATGAACAGGTTTTCTATAAACTCAGCAAGGTTACCGAAAATAACAGACATCTGCTTATTATCGGTGGCAGGGGAACGGGGAAAGCATCTACCGTAAAATACATATACGAGAGAGGCCTTCATTTATCCAAACCGCTTGTTGTGCTTGATTTTGACCAATATACAGATGCCGCCAGCTTAAATAGCCGGTTTAATGAGACTGATGAGAAAGGGTCTATTTTAATGGAAAAATTCAAGTTGGCAAAGGGTGGCCTTTTGTACATCCGGAAAGTAGATAAGCTCAACATCAACCTGCAGGACGAATTACTGACTATTTTAACCAAACAGAAAAGGGACGATGATTTTACACAAGTAGTCATGAGCACAGAGATGAGCAAAAGAAATTTACAGAAAAATCTGATTCCAAAACTTTACTACCTGCTCGAAAAGGATTGTTTGACCCTTCCCTCACTGAAAGGGAAAAAAGAGGCAATAATGTATCTCGCATCCTATTTTCTCAGGTTCGCCAATATCACCCTTGACAAAAAAATTGAGAGTATCGATCCAGCCTTCCAGGATACACTCATCGGATATGAATGGCCCGGAAATATTCAGGAACTGAAAAATTGTATTATTAAAGCAGCTTTGCTTACCGAAGGGACAAATATTAATATTTCTGTTGTTTCTGGCCTGTTCGGGAATATGCCGAAAAAAAGAGATCGCAACATATCTGTGAAAACAATAGAGGGCCTTCGCAAGGAAAACTATGAAAAAGAGAAAATACTTGAGGCTCTTGAACTGGCCAAAGGAAATAAGACTATGGCAGCAACTATACTGAATATTGACAGGAAAACATTGTACAACAAGATCAAGCTCTATAATGTTACAACAAGCGGTTGATAAATAACTATATATATTACCAATGATGAAAAAAAAAGGATTTTCAAAGATAAAATTAACCGTTATTGCCGGATATCTGCTGGTAGTATTTATCATGGCCATTGGGCTGCTTGCCATTTATAATTATCTTGTCGATTTTTCCAATAAGAAAATTAAAAACGAAGATATGTCGGAACTGCTGCTTGTGGGTAATGTACTGTCTAAACTTTATGAAATTGAGAGCGAGCAGAATCTATTCACAGCCGAGGGTGCGCAACAATATTTCTCCAAATACGACTCTATTGTTCCAGAAATCCACTCTAGTCTTGATTCATTAAAAATTCTTGCCAGAGATTCCTACCGAGAGGAAGAGCTCGACACCATCAAACTTCTTATAGTCAAAAAAAAGGAGAATTTGAAAACTGTTGCTGTACTGCTGGATTCTATCGGGAAAGCGCCGGAGATTATCCGTATAACCGAGAGCAGCTATGTACCTAAAAAGCTTAACAGGGAAATTTCAGATTATCTGGAAGATAGTAAAATAAAGGATCGCGACAAGTCTCAAAGCGATACTACTGTAGTAATGAAAGGACGTAGAACCTTTTTGAACCGGGTCCGCGATGTGTTTGTCCCCTCAAACGACTCAACTCTCGTAATTGAGAACAGGTCTGTTGTAGAAGAAAATAGCCTTAGTAAGATTGTCGACACCCTCATTAACAAGGTACGCTATTCGGAAACACTCGACCTGCAACGGCAAAATCAGTTTAAAAAGGCTTTTTTGGAACGGCAGGAGGAGCTTAATCATACCAACCGAATGCTTACAAATCGCATCGATGAAATGTTGAAAGGAATAGAACAGGAGGAGATAAAAAAATCTCTTCAGCTTATCATTGATAAGGAGCGTGCACTTTCATCATCGCAGCGCACTATGTTTTTTGCGCTATGTCTGGCAATACTGATTGTTATCATATTCGGTATTCTATTTCTGGTTGATATCAACAGAAGCCAGCGTTACAGAAAACAGCTTGAAGAATCCAACAAGCGCATATCGGAATTGCTGTTCTCACGTGAGAAACTGATGCTAACCATCTCTCACGACATTAAGGCGCCTATGAGTTCCATCATTGGATTTATTGACTTGATGAATTCTGGTGCCTACCGTAAAAGCAGCACCTATCTCGGCAATATGAGAAAGTCAGCAGAACACGTGCTGCAACTTGTATCCACGCTGCTCGATTACCATAAGCTTGAATCGGGTACGTGGCAGCCTAAGGAGTCCGATTTTAATCTTTACAGCCTGGTGAACGAAACTGTGTCGAGCTTTAAGCCGCTTGCTGAACAAAAAGGGCTGGAGTATATAGTAGAGAATTGTCTGTCGGTAGATTCTGAATGTCATGGCGATCCTTATGTGATCAGACAAATTATGGGAAACATTATCTCTAACGCAGTAAAATATACTTTAAATGGGAGAATATTAATTGTCACAGGAGAAGAGGTGTGGGAGTCAGCCAAATGGTTAATATTTTCAGTTATCGATACAGGTATAGGAATTGATATTGACGAACAACAGCTTATTTTCGGGGAGTTTCAGCAGCTGGATGAAGGTGCTGACCAGAGCGGAAATTTAGATGGAAGTGGTCTTGGGTTGTCTATTACAAAAAGATTTGTTGAAATATTAAAGGGTGAAATAATACTTAAATCTAAAAAAGGAGCAGGTTCTGAATTTATTGTGAAAATTCCCCTGAAACCGGTACTATCCGAAAAGGCAGCTGCACCGGTTGAATTTTCTGAAAGGCATGATCTGAATGATATTTCTGTTCTGGCAGTTGACGACGATCCAATTCAATTAAAAATGATATCAGGGATGCTTGAGAATATGAAGGTGAAATGCATTTCAGAGGTAAATACTTTTAATTTGCCATCACTCATTCAGAAAACAAAGTTCGATTTAATGTTCCTTGATCTTCAGATGCCCGGAGCAAATGGTTTTGAGGTTATTCAGGAGTTAAGAAAGACCAAAAATATTAATATTGATGATATTCCAGTCATAGCTTTGTCGGCACGTTCAGATCTTTCAGCATCAGATGTAAAAGGTTACGGGTTTACCGATTTTCTGATCAAACCATTTACTCAGGATCAGCTATATCGTATTATTTTGCGCTATGTGACCCAAAAAAATAACAAGAAACCTGTCTTTCGCGTTGAGTCTAAGCCTGAAATAAAAAAAGGTGTTGGAGCACTTATCAATTTTGTGAGGACAGACAGGAAAATATCTTTGGAAATACTGCAATCATTTTCTGATGAGATGGTTAGAGATTTGGGCTCATTGAAAGAGTTTTTTGATAGGCAAGATTACAAATCAGCAGGCAATCTCTCTCATAAAATGCTTCCGCTTTTCCGGATGATTGGTGATAAGCAGGTTATTACTCTTCTGGAACAACTGGAGAGAGAGCAACCTATATTTGCCGGGGAAGAGGAGTATTTGTTTAATGCTATTAGAAAAAGTGTGGACGAGGCACATGTTTTTATAAGAGAACTGTCTGAAAACAAAGACGATGAGTAATCCGGTGATTGAAAAATACAAAAGGTATCTTCTGCTGGAAAAGGGGCTCTCTTCTAACACCATTGAAGCCTATATGTCTGATCTGCAGAAACTGATTAATTTCGCTGAGTCGCGGCAACTCACTTTTAATTCCATAGGGCAGAATCATCTGGAGGAGTTCGTGGCCGATTTGCACGATAAAAAAATTTCTCCCCGATCCATGTCCCGCGTTATCTCGGGGATAAAATCCTTTTTCCGCTTTCTTCTGCTTGATAACTACAGGGATGATAATCCCGGCGAAATGCTTGAATCGCCCAAGATCGGATTAAAACTTCCCGTGGTATTATCCTTAAATGAGATTGATTCTCTTCTTAGCGTAATAGATCTGTCTACAGCTGAGGGAACACGTAACTATGCAATTATCGAAACGCTCTATAGTTGTGGCCTGCGTATATCGGAGTTGACAAACCTGCGTTTTTCAGATCTTTTTTTTGAGGAAGGTTTTATCCGTGTGGAAGGTAAAGGGAGTAAACAGCGGTTAGTCCCCATTTCCGAAACGGCTGTGCAGAAAATCAGGAACTGGATACCATACCGTAATCAGATTAATATTCGGAAAGGAAGCGAAGATGTACTTTTTGTCAGTTCACGCGGTAAGGCGATTTCGCGTGTAACAGTTTTTCACTACATAAGGCAGTATGCCGAAGCGGCAGGTATACAAAAAGAGATCAGCCCGCATGTTTTTCGTCATTCGTTTGCTACGCATCTGCTCGAAAGAGGTGCTAATATCCGTGTAATCCAGGAGATGCTGGGACATGAGAAAATAACTACAACAGAGATATATACCCATATAGACCGTAGCTTTTTGCGGCAGGAGATAATAAATCATCATCCCAGAAACAGGAAAAGCAATAAGTAAGGCTAGAGCTCAATAGTCAGAAACAAGAAATGGTGTAATGGATACTCCTAAAAGTAAAAGACATCAAAGAGAGGAGCATGTTGAGCGTGTTGATAAAATTATATTGAAATAGATAGAACCTCCGGGATTATTTTATATATTTGCTCATTAAAACTTATTAAACAGATATATCATCATGAAGTTTGTAGTATCAAGCGCCACATTGTTGAATCATTTACAGGCCATAAGCAGGGTCATAAATACCAAAAATACATTACCAATTCTGGATTGCTTCCTTTTGGATTTAAAAGATAATATGCTCACACTAACGGCTGCCGATAGTGAAACGCGATTGGAGACATGGGTTGAGGTTAACAGTGCAACAGGTGAAGGATTTTTGGCTATTAATGCCAGAAATCTGCTCGATCCTCTGCGTGAGCTTCCCGATCAGCCACTCACTTTCGATATCAATGATGAAACCCTTGAGGTGTTTATCTACTACCACAATGGTAAATACAATTTTGTGGGATCGAAGGGTGATGAATATCCGGAACCGAAACCACTTAATGACTCTGCTATGTCACTTGAGATTGATGCAGAAACCCTTTTCACAGGAATCAACCGGACTTTTTTTGCTACTGCCGATGATGAACTTCGTCCGGTGATGAACGGAATATATTTTGATATTACAGCCGATGATCTCACTTTTGTAGCTTCCGACGGTCACAAATTAGTACGAGTGACTACCTCTGAAGCCCAGGGTGAGGGGCGCTCATCGTTTATTCTTCCCAAAAAGCCGGCTAACCTGTTAAAATCTCTCCTTCCCAGGGAAACGGGAAAAGTTGATGTCAAATTTGATGAGAACAACGCATATTTTACCCTGCCTACATACAAAATGGTATGCCGCTTTGTTGAGGGTAGATATCCAAATTATAACTCTGTAATTCCGCAAAATAACCCCAACACGTTTACATTGGACAGGCTGGCATTTTTGAACGCACTTAAGCGAGTAGCTGTCTTTTCAAATCCTTCAAGCAGCCTTGTAAAGTTGCAACTCTCCGAAGACAGAATTGTTGTTTCCGCGCAGGATATTGATTTTCTTACTGCTGCAGAAGAGACGATACCCTGCACTTATGAAGGCAACGTGATGAATATTGGGTTTAAAGCGTTGTTCCTTATAGATATTCTTAATAATATTCCCTCTGCTGATGTGCGAGTAGAACTTTCCGATCCTTCACGTGCCGGATTAATACTGCCGGTGGAGAAAGAGGATAACGAGGATATGCTAACGCTACTTATGCCGATGATGCTGAACGATTAAAGGGAATAAAATGGAATTGAATCTTAAAAATCCGCTGGTTTTTTTCGATCTGGAAACTACCGGAATAAATATCACACACGATCGAATTGTTGAAATATCGTTTCTTAAAGTATATCCAAACGGTAAGGAAGAAATCAAATCGAGACGTATAAACCCCGAGATGCCCATTCCGCCGCAGTCAACGGCAATACATGGTATCACTGACGAAGATGTGAAAGATTGCCCCACCTTTAGGCAGGTAGCTAGATCACTTGCCGACCAGTTGGAGGGGTGCGACCTGGCAGGGTTCAACTCCAGCAGGTTCGATGTGCCTATGCTGGCAGAGGAGTTTCTTCGTGCTGGTGTTGATTTCGATATGAGCAAACGTAAATTTGTGGATGTGCAAATCATCTTTCACAAGAAAGAACAGCGTACGTTGGAGGCAGCATATGCTTTCTACTGCGATAAAAAACTGGATAATGCTCACTCTGCTGAGGCAGATGCAATGGCGACCTATGAAGTGCTCAAGTCGCAACTCGACCGCTATCCCGATTTGGTAAATGATATAGATGTATTATCTAAGGAGTACTCAAGCTTCAATAATAATGTCGATTTTGCAGGACGTTTCATCTATAATGAAGAGGGTGTAGAGGTGTTCAACTTCGGAAAACATAAGGGGAAGCCGGTCAGTGAGGTACTTAAAAACGAGCCAAGCTATTATTCCTGGATGATGGATGGTGATTTCCCGATGAATACCAAACAGGTACTCACCAAAATACGATTAAAAGAACTTAACGGATAATTCTTCATGCCCCGTTACTTCATAACCCTTGCATACAATGGTAAGAACTACGTTGGATGGCAAGTCCAACCCAACGGGACTGGTGTGCAGGAAGTTCTTCAGGGTGCGTTGTCAACTATTCTGCGAGATAAGGTGGAAGTTGTGGGGGCTGGGAGAACCGATTCGGGCGTTCATGCCCGGAAAATGATTGCCCATTTCGATTGGGAAGAAGCCGATTTTTCTTCAGACAATCTGTTGCGGAAACTTAATAATTTTCTTCCGAAAGATATATCTATCTCCTCAATACGTGAGGTGCGCCCAGATGCGCATGCCCGGTTCAGTGCAATTTCACGTACTTACAGATACTATGTTACAACTGTAAAGGATCCTTTTCGCCATGAATTTACATACAGGGTTCGTTATCACCTCAATATCCAGATGATGAACGCTTTATGCTCAGTAATACAGCAGTACAGAGATTTTACAAGCTTCAGCAAACTGCATACAGATGTGAAAACCAACAATTGCAAGATTGAATATGCCGGATGGGAGAGGGTGGGAGAAGAGTATGTCTTTACAATCAAGGCCGACAGATTTCTCAGGAATATGGTTCGTGCTATAGTGGGAACACTGCTCGAAGCAGGCAGGGGGAGGCTTGATGAGCGTGGCCTGCGACGTGTTATTGAAGCTAAAAACCGAAGTGTGGCTGGTGACTCTGTTCCGGGAAATGCCCTTTTCCTGGAAGATGTTTCCTATCCCGATAATATTTGGTTATGACAGGTATATGGGTGAAAAATTAACGCAGCGGGACTGTGAAGCCGCTGCGTTGAATTTTTTCGTCTTTTCAGACATTTATATTTTCTGTTATCAATGATTAATTGAAATAATTAGTCATTCATTGAAATAAGAAACTCTTCGTTACTCGATGTGCGTCTCATCCTGTTAAGCAGAAACTCCATGGCTTCTACTGAATTCATATCCGAAAGGAAATTTCGGAGCACCCACATGCGGTTGAGCGTCTCCTGAGAAAGAAGAAGATCATCGCGACGTGTGCTCGATGCAATAATATCCACCGACGGGAAAATACGTTTGTTTGATAGCTTACGGTCGAGCTGAAGTTCCATGTTGCCTGTTCCCTTGAACTCTTCAAAGATCACATCATCCATTTTGGAGCCGGTATCTGTGAGGGCAGTCGCTATAATTGTTAGAGAACCCCCGTTTTCTATATTACGGGCAGCACCGAAGAAACGTTTGGGCTTATGCAGTGCGTTGGCATCCACACCACCAGAAAGTACCTTCCCCGATGCAGGCTGTACTGTGTTGTAAGCACGTGCCAGACGAGTGATTGAGTCTAGAAGTATCACCACATCGTGACCACATTCCACCAGCCTGCGGGCTTTGTTCAATACAATTTCTGCAATTTTCACATGACGGTCTGCAGGCTCATCAAAGGTAGAAGATATCACCTCGGCATTAACGCTACGCTCCATATCTGTCACCTCTTCAGGGCGCTCATCTATAAGCAGAATAATCATATATACGTCAGGATGATTATCTGCAATTGCATTTGCAATATCTTTTAGCAGCATGGTTTTACCAGTCTTCGGCTGCGCTACAATCAGTCCGCGTTGTCCTTTACCAATGGGTGAGAACATATCTACCACACGGCATGAAAGGTTATCGTTATGACCTTTGGTAAGGTTGAATTTTTCATTTGGGAATAGTGGTTTCAGGTGATCGAATGGAACACGGTCACGCACATCGTCAGGTTTGCGACCGTTGATTAGATCTACCTTTACCAGAGGAAAAAATTTCTCACCTTCTTTGGGAGGACGAATAGGCCCTTCCACCACATCACCCGTTTTAAGTCCGAAAAGACGGATCTGCGATTGTGAAACGTAGATATCGTCTGGCGAAGACATGTAGTTGTAGTCCGAAGAGCGCAGAAATCCGTAACCGTCAGACATAATCTCCAGAACGCCCGATGCCGTGAGTATACCATCGAAATCGTAACCGGGATCTTTCTCTTTCTCTTTCTGTTGCTGTTGCTGTTGCCCCTGGGGTTGAGCCTGTGACTGCCCATGACTTTTCGATTGTTGAGCCTGTGGCTGCTGCTTGGGTTGTAGCGGTGAAGGTGAAATAAGATCCATCATCGATACTTTACTGCCCAAAACGGGAGTTTCTTTCTCAATAGCTGTATCTTTTACTTCAGATGTTTCTTCTGCAACTACCGGTGGTAAGGTTACTGGAGCAGGCGCACTCTTCTTTTCATCGTTTCGGTGCTTTGATGAGCGGAATACCAATTGAATAGGCCTTCCGGGAGATTTTGGAGTTTCTGGTGCTGCAGTTGCCTCTTTTGTAGCTGTAGTTGCCTCTTTTGTAGAGGCAGTTGTCCCTTTTGTGGTTGTAGTCGTGTCTTTTGCTGCCTCTGATTTTTTTTGGCTTGCCGACTCTGATTTTGTCTGGGTTTGAGATTGAGAAGAAGTTTTCGCAGCACTCTTTTCCGGCATTGCATCTTCTTTAACTACTTTTTTTGGTTTTTCTGTTTCAGCAACGGCAGGTTTCGATTGATTTTTTGATGTATCCTGTTCTTTCTTTTGCGGTTCGTTTTTAACAGCTTTCTTTTCCGGCTCCACCTTTTTTTTATCAGAACCACCCTTCTTAGCGTTGGCATTGGATCGGTTTTTCCCATAGCTAGCCTGTCTGGTTGCTGATTCGGCGCTCATTTTTTTTGTCTCTGCAATTGCCTGTTCGTCAAGAATTTTATAGATGAGTTCTTCTTTCTTATATGCGTCCGGGCGTCTTATTCCCATTTCTTTGGCAAGTACCCGTAATTCGGTTGTAAGCTTTTCATTAAGCTCAATAATGTTATAAGCCATGTAGATCTATTGAATTTCGTTATGGTTTTTGAATAAATATTGTTAATAAATTATTTCCGGTTTCAGCAACGGATGTATGATTTAGCATACAAATATTCTAAAAAAGGCGGATATAATTGAATTTGAAATGAATAAACAAATAATAACAGTAAAAATTGAGAATGTGTACTGTTGAAGATTCAATCACAAAGGTAGTGTTTTTTTTGATAACACTGAATAACTTCGCGTTTTTTTTTGTAAAATGCGGAATTTAACCAAAAAAGTTGCAATATTTAGCCATTTTATTGGCAAAGTTTAGCCAAAATAATTCAAACTAATCAGAAATCCTCCTGATTCACTCTGTTTGAGTTGTTGCGGCGCCTCTCTATTTCATTCTTATACAACAAAGACCTTCTTCTTTCCAGCGAGTTTGGAGATGTGGATTGAACAAACAGATTGTTTGACACTTCCGCCCACTCAGATGCTTTATCCATATCGTCCATCATCTCATAGGCAAGTGCAATATTATTTGCTGCCTTGGCTTTATCAGTTTTGTTTGAGAGGGAATTATAAAAAGTTTGCCATTTCTCTATTGCTTCTTCCCATCTGGCTCCCTTTGCAAATGTCTCTCCCTCTCGCATCAAAGAGTTGGGGAGTGTGTAATACCATCTGTCTTGCATCTCCCAGTGAGGTGCAAACACATATGTCATCTTTTCGGCTGCCTTTACAGCCAATAACTTCATAGCCTCTTCGGTTGACGGAATCATTACTTCCGCATAAGCCATCCCATCCTGAATATCAAAGCCTTCCCAACGAATGCTGTCGGTATATTGTACTGCAGGAATTTTCCCCTCCATGGTGGGAAGGTACACACGTATAACTGAGTTTATCTTTCCTGTCAAATCGCTGTATGTGTAGCCTTGCTGCCTGAAATGCTCCCTTTTATTGGTCTCTATTATCAGTTTATCGAGCGAAACAATAGCGTCAGCGCCGGTCATCCTTCTAATTTCGTTCATTGTTTCGGGGGCAATAAGCTCTTCCCTGAAGAAGTCTTTGTCGCTTCTCAAAGGTTTGTTATAGAACACAACCCGCTGGAAATAATCCTCCTCATTCAAAAATTGTGAAAGGGCTTCGGTGTAGTATATGGCAATACTGTCGGACGAGGCTTTCGTCCTCTGTGCGGCTGAGCGGCCCAGTTGTTTTATGTAATGCCCAATCTCGTCGGGTTGCTGTACTACATTATTTACTACTGCTATATTCAGCACATTCGATGGTAATGCTACCTGGGCTGGCTCACGTGTTTCCACTGACAGATATTTTATTCCTGCACAACTGCTCAGAAGCATTCCTGCAAAAAGAACAGACAGGAATGGCTTGTATGCTTGATTCATACGGTTTAAACTATTTAACCTATTTAACCTATTTATTATTGAGGATATCATATAGAACTTATTCTCGTACATTATTAACATTTACGGTAGCGCAAAAGTTTTCAGAACACTAAAAATATAAACTGAAGATGACATGGTGCTCAATTCTATGTCCGAAAAAGTTTTCAGAACACCAAAGATCGAACCCTTATTAAAGATGCATTTCAACGGATTTGGTTTAATGTGGGTTTTGTTTTTTTTGAGTGTAAGCTATTATACGATTATTTCTTTTTTTAGAAAGTTCGTTTCCCTATGATTGGCTTGGCAATTTTTTATGTATATTTGTGGCACTCTTAAAAATACACAACAGAAACATAAAAAAAGAAACTAACAGAAGTATGACATTTAACATTATTGTGTTGGCGAAGCAGGTACCTGATACACGCAATGTTGGGAAAGATGCGATGAAAGCCGATGGAACTGTAAACAGAGCGGCACTTCCCGCTATATTCAATCCCGAAGATCTGAATGCTTTGGAGCAGGCCCTTGGAATCAAAGAGAGCTATCCGGGATCTACAATTACGGTGCTGACTATGGGACCGGGACGTGCTGCCGAAATCCTTCGCGAAGGGCTTTTCCGTGGTGCAGATGACGGAGTGTTATTGACCGACAGGGCTTTTGCCGGTGCCGATACGCTGGCTACATCGTATGCTTTGGCCATGGCTGTCAGGAAACTTGGAAAATTCGATATCATCATTTCCGGACGACAGGCTATCGATGGTGATACCGCCCAGGTAGGTCCCCAGGTGGCCGAAAAACTGGGAATACCCCAAATTACCTATGCCGAGGACATCGAAAGAATAGAAAAAAATAAGGTAACTGTTAAACGGCGCCTTGATAACGGTGTAGAAGTGGTGGAGTGCCCCCTTCCGGTGTTGATTACCGTTAACGGATCGGCTCGAACATGCAGGCCCCGCAATGCGAAGCTGCTGCAAAAGTATAAACACGCCAGAACCATCACCGAGCGTCAGACTGAAAATATCGACTACATAGATATATATAGCAGTCGCCCCTATCTGAACTTAACCGAATGGAGTGTGGCCGATGTAGATGCGGACATAGTTCAGTGCGGCCTCTCCGGTTCTCCTACGAAAGTGAAAAAGATTGAGAACGTTGTCTTTCAGGCCAAAGAGAGCAAAAGACTCAGCGGCAGTGATATGGAGATTGACGAGCTGATGAGGGAGCTAATAGAAAGTCATACGATTGGATAATAAAAATTACAATGAACTATTTTGCTAAGCTATATGAACAGAATAGAAGTATGTTTGAAATCTGTTATGGTAGGAAATAGTCTAATTTATTAAGAATAAATGAACAACTTATTTGTATATTTGGAAATAGAAGAGGGAACGGTAGCTGATGTGAGTCTGGAACTGCTGACCAAAGGGCGATCGCTTGCTAGCCAGCTGGGATGCAAGCTTGAGGCTGTGGCTGCTGCATCAAAACTCGATAATGTTGATCAACAGGTTTTTCCCTATGGAGTAGATGTGTTGCATATCTTCAAAGATAACAGATTGTCGCCTTATACCACACTGCCTCATACATCCATCATGGTGGAACTCTTCAAAAAAGAAAAGCCGCAAATCTGTCTTATGGGGGCTACCATTATAGGGCGCGACCTTGGCCCACGCGTATCATCGGCATTGGGAAGCGGGTTAACCGCCGACTGTACCTCGTTAGAGATAGGCGACCACGAGGATAAAAAAGCTGGAAAAAATTATGAGAACCTTCTCTATCAAATACGTCCCGCTTTTGGTGGAAATATTGTGGCATGGATCATTAACCCCGATCATCGTCCGCAGATGGCTACGGTACGCGAAGGGGTTATGAAAAAGGAGATTTACGATCTTAACTATAAAGGTGAAAAAGTGGAATACAATGTGAAAGATTTTGTGAAAGAAGAAGACTTCATTGTTTCCATTATCGATCGTCACGTTGAGAAATCAAAGGTAAATATTAAAAATTCACCCATCATTGTATCAGGAGGTTATGGCGTGGGGTCGAAAGAAAACTTCCAGATGCTCTACCAGCTTGCCGACGTGCTGGGTGCTGAAGTGGGCGCATCACGTGCAGCTGTAGATGCCGGATTTGTAGAACATGAACGTCAGGTGGGACAAACGGGTGTAACCGTCCGCCCTAAAGTGTATATCGCCTGTGGCATCTCGGGACAGATACAGCATATTGCCGGTATGCAAGATAGTTCTATCATCATTTCTATTAACAACGATCCCAATGCGCCCATCAATGCTATTGCCGACTATGTAATTACCGGAGAAATTGAGCAGGTGATACCGAAGATGATTAAATATTATAAGAAAAACACGAAATAAATGAAAATTGAAGAGTGACAGCAAAGCTCTTTGATATAAAAGACAATAACAAAAATATACCGAAAAAGAAATGGCAAACTTTTACACAGATACACCACAATTTCGTCATTATATTCATCATCCACTGATGAAACGAATTGTGGAATTGAAAGAGAGAAACTACTCTGACAAGGATACTTACGACTATGCCCCAATGGACTTCGAAGATGCAATGGACAGTTACAATAAAGTGCTGGAAGTGGTGGGCGAGATCTGCGGTGACATCATTGAACCCAACTCCGAAAGTGTTGATCAGTGTGGCCCTACCGTTAAAGACGGGCGTGTGACTTATGCCGGCCCCACGCAGGAGAACCTCAATGCGCTTAATAAGGCAGAGTTGATGGGAATGGGTTTGGCCCGCAGGTATGGCGGTCTTAACTTTCCCATGGTACCCTATATGATGAGTGCCGATATTGTGAGCCGTGCCGATGCCAGCTTTCAGAATATCTGGATGTTGCAGGATTGTGGCGAAACTATCTATGAATTTGCCGATGAAGCGCAGAAGGAAAAATATCTGCCCCGTATCGTGAAGGGCGAGACCATGTCGATGGACCTCACAGAGCCCGATGCTGGATCAGACCTGCAGGCAGTGATGCTGAAGGCCACTTTCAACGAAAAAGAAAATCAGTGGTACCTGAACGGAGTGAAGCGCTTTATTACTAACGGCGATGCCGATATTCACCTTGTGCTTGCCCGTTCTGAAGAAGGCACTAAAGATGCCAGGGGCCTGTCGATGTTTGTTTATGATAAGAAAAACGGAGGTGTCAACGTGCGCCGCATTGAGAACAAGATGGGGATCAAGGGAGCACCTACTTGCGAGCTGGTTTTCAAAAATGCAAAAGCTGAGTTAGTAGGTACACGCCGGATGGGATTGATTAAATATGTTATGTCGCTTATGAATGGTGCACGCCTGGGAATTATTGCCCAGTCGGTAGGCCTTTCCGAAGCCGCCACCCGCGAAGCATACAACTATGCTATCGAGCGCCGTCAGTTTGGAAAAGCCATCATAGAGTTTCCTCCGGTTTACGAGATGCTGGCCAACATGCGTGCCAGGACCGATGCATCACGTACCATGCTCTATGAGACCTGCCGTTTTGTAGATATGTACAAAACACTGGAAGATATTGCAAGAGAACGCAAGCTTACACCTGAAGAACGGAATGAGATGAAGTACTACTCTCGCCTGGCCGATGCCTTCACACCCCTCGGTAAGGGTATGAGTAGCGAGTATGCCAACCAGAATGCCTACGATGCCATCCAGATACATGGCGGATCGGGTTATATGAAAGACTACAAGTGTGAGCGGCTCTATCGCGATGCACGTATTACCAATATCTATGAAGGTACCACGCAGTTGCAGGTGGTGGCTGCCATCCGTCATGTCACTACAGGAACCTATCTTCAAAGGATCAAAGAGTATGCCGATATGCCGGTTGCGCCCGAGCTAGAGCCGCTGAAGCGGGTACTGTCGAAGATGACACAGATGTATGAAAAGTTGGTCGATTTGGTTACCGCACCCAAAGATGAGGATTATCTCGATTTTCACTCTCGCCGGCTTGTGGAGAGTGCCGGACATATAATCATGGGACACCTGCTTCTGCAGGATGCCAATAAAGATCCGGAGCTGTTCCGCCGAAGTGCAGAGGTATATATCCATTATGGACAGATAGAGGTGGTGAAGAACTACAATTTTGTTACCAAGTCGCGTATCGAAGATATGGCTTACTATAAACCGGCTCTCGCCGAAGAGTAATCCTATTAAAAAGCATATTCACTTTACAAGGGGTCTATCACGGATCCCTTTTTTTGTGCCTGAGGCAATATTCAAGATTCAACAGCTTTGTCACTACGGGCAACTCATAAACGAGATTAACAAAGATTTGATACGTTGCTATTTTGAGTGTCTAACGTCAACCACAGGTATTATGTTTTGAGCGCCGACAAAGAACAAATAGTTTGCAGAGAATTTTTATCCTTTATTGTTTGGCAGTTATGTGTTTTTTATTTTTCTTTGTTACTGAATAATAACAAACACTAAAATCATTCGCCTATAAGTCCTCTTTACTCCACTTGATTAACATAATAGTTTAAGAAGTAAAGCAATGGATACTTTCTGCACGATGACCGATGAGGAGTTGGTTGTTTCGTATGCCGGGGGCAATGATGCTGCGTTTGATGAGTTACTCAACAGGCACAAGCAACCTCTTTATGCATATATTTTCTTTACCGTACGCGACAGTGGCCTAGCGGAAGACATTTTTCAGGATACCTTTATTAAAGCAATCGTTACCATAAAACAGGGGCGATACACCGAGACAGGCAAATTCAGAGCATGGATTATGCGTATTGCTCATAATCTGATGATCGACTATTTCCGTCAGAAAAAAAACGAAAACACTGTTTCCAATGACGATTACGAGGTGGACCTGCTGAATAACCCTTCCCTCTGCAATGACAATGTGGAAAGGGAGATGGTGAAGACACAGGTACTAAGTGATGTAAGGAAGCTGATTGGGTTCCTGCCTGAAACACAGCGTGAAGTGCTAGAGATGAGATATTATAAGGATTTAAGTTTCCGGGAAATAGCCGATGCAACCGGTGTGAGCATCAATACTGCCCTCGGGCGCATGCGTTATGCCATCCTCAACATGCGCAAACTGGCAATTGATAACAGAATGATTTTGACGCTAAGTTAGAAATAAGATATTCAGGTTAGAGATAAATCATCTTTTTGTAACCATCTGTCTATTACATTGTCAACAAAACAAAAAAGCCGGCTGGATAGTCGGCTTTTTGTATAGGGTAGGAGTTCAAATCGTTCTGCACACTCGGTGCCATTTTGACAGTGCATGCAATTTTTGTTTGGAATATTTCAAAAAAACGTGAGAATCAGAAAAGTAACGATTAAGTTCTTTTTTGTTTCTTTGCCAGGTTTGTACTTCAGAATACGGATACTTCAAATAATTTCCAATACAGTGTTTGAAGCTGTTTAAGCAATTATGAGAAGTCTTATATACCATCCTATTCGATAACAGGAAATCGTTTGATACTAATTTTTCCGGACTGTGAAGCAGAATATACAACCTCAACGATTCCGTTATTGACATATTGCAGCTTTACCTGCTTCTGTCGCTGCGGGAATACGCAGGATTATGTAACTTATTCAACCTCGGAATTTCTTACCATCCGTGTGTTTCCGCAAACGGAAAACCGATGTAGTAGAAAATCTTTTTCTGAAACAGGATAATTACTGTAAAAGAAATCTTCTCTCTTGCGTTGGCTCGTGAAATTTTTTCTCTCAATGCAATTTCCATTAGATTCGGAAAGGGGAGTATATTGCCATACTTTTAATATGGTAATTACGGCATTCCGAAAATCCTTACAATTGTTGCAAATTATTGCATCGGCTTTCGGAGATAACAAACCGGTTAAGGAGTGCCATTCAACCGAAATGGATAACAACAACTTTTGCAAAATCTCAATGTGCAACAGGATAATCATTCAACTGATTCTGATAAAAGCGGCTAAGCTATTGTCTTCCTTAGTTTCAAGAGTTACAAACGAATCTGTTCTTCTTTTGAATGAAATCCTTCCGGGTTGTGTACAAAATGTCAATGAACTCCTAGTATCTTGTGTACGATAATCGTACTGATAAACTTTATCGCTGTTTGCAAATATAATAACCTTACAAGGAAAAAAGCAAATATTTCAGGCTGTTATTATAAACAACTTATGAATACATTATCAACAGGTTTTGAACAGCTTTTGCAAATCGCCTGTTCCATGGCGATTTTTGTTATAAGCAATTGTGTCAGTTATAGATCCCTTTCTTTAATGATCGATAGGCCGATAGTGAACTCAATATTTTCAGGGCATTTCTAGTGCGAAGTTACATGACAGGAAAAGTAAATAGTATACTCAAAAGGGAGTATTTTATATATTTTGGCCGACTTTGAAGATAATTTTATGAGTTAATGTTTCCTTGTATTGTTTCCTTTAACGTATGAAATATAGAATTTGTCAGGTGAGGCATTATTGAAATGCTTTGTTTTTACTTTGCTTTGCTTTTTTTACCGCAGAACTAAGTATAGCCAGATTAGGTGGCCTCTTTTTCAGGGTAGTTAGAGATCTCAGATATATAGAATTCATTCTCGATCTCCACTGATTTTCCTTATGGGCTTACATAATAGGATATCAGACTACTGAAAACGATAGGGCTCTCGTTGAAATAAAATCATTTCGTACGTTTATTTTTATTTTGGTAAGGTACAGTCCACTATAAAAAGTCGCCGACTTAAATTTTATTGTTTTTATTTCGTTTTTGTTGATAGAATGCTCTAAAAATCCTTCCCCGGCCGACGCATTTTTCGGTCCTGAGCGGGAGAATTACCGAATCGGTTCAAATAACATTTATAAAAATGAGAGGTATTGACAAAGCCGGATAATTTAGATACCGAGTCTATAGAAAGGGTGGTGGTTAATAGTTTTGAGCGCGCATAGTCCATTTTTTTGCCCATCATCCACTGATAAGGTGTTATGCCTAAATATTTCTTAAAGTGGCGTGTGAATGTTTTCAGAGAATTGTATCCGCATTTTTTCGCAAGCATCGATACTGTGGCAGGTTTGTTCATCAACGTATTCATCTTAACGTTCACTGCATCGGCAAAAAAACGATTCTTCGCTTCCACATCCAAATATTGCAATTTCATATAGTTCTTCGTTTTTGGCAACTCAATAGTTTTCCTGCTACCGTCGGCAAACTCAAGCGAACACGAAACTACGTTCGAATATAAATAAGATATCTCTTTTTGGTTTGACATACAAGTTAATGATGTTTGGTGTTTAATGGTGATTCGTAGATTGTTACTC
The DNA here is from genome assembly GCF_022267555.1 of Proteiniphilum propionicum. NCBI lineage: Bacteria > Pseudomonadati > Bacteroidota > Bacteroidia > Bacteroidales > Dysgonomonadaceae > Proteiniphilum > Proteiniphilum propionicum. The sequence continues at coordinate 3,300,134 of NZ_CP073586.1, read as the reverse complement.
CCCAACCTCCAACAAATACTTTATATCTTCTTTTTCCATAACTTAGCATACAGCATGCTGATTTCTTGTTGTAATGTCTGTTGCTTCTCGTCTTCGCAAGTAAGTTTATGTACTGTTGGATGAACGAAACACTTGTCCGTCTGAATTGCCACTGAAGCAATGGAGAAATACGCCGATACCTTACACAGGCTTTCTGTCGCCTTGCGAGCCTTTCGTGGGCGACTTCTATCATCAAAAAGAGCGGATAGGCGACGGTGGAACTCTCCTCTTAATTTCGGACGCAACGAACAGGCATCATACTTGATGCCACAGACTGCTCATTGCTTTGTGAAGAGAAACCAGCCTTAGCTGCAAAAACATTAAGTGCGGAATAATCTGCACCCATTGATAAGTACTTTATATAATCAGAAGCAAAACGATAAACACTCGAGGCATTTTCTTTTTTAATATAAGTATATATTCCGCTTACCGGGAAATAACGCACAACGTCTTGCGCGTTGTTTTTGCTCCAATACGTGTGTGGCACCAAGTCGGCAACAGTTGTTTTGCGTCCTGCCAATCCCAAGTATCGGGAGGTGATTTTAAGACAATCCACCCCCTCAATCGTTACTTTCTCCCACCGGTAAGCGGTAAGCATATCCCAGTTGTTGTCTTGAATGAATTTAAGTCCGTACGTTACCCCGGCATTGGTGGTTTTTTGTCCACTGTATACCCCCGTTTTACCGCCCACCCTTATGGTTGCGTCGTTGGTTTGTATTGTTATTGCTTGATACTCTGCGTCATCCGGCACGTGCCATCCCTGCGGGCAAGGGTCTCCCGAAAGGTTTCCCAGGTAGTCGGTATTGTTGCCGATATAGCTTTCGGGAGCCGTACCTATGGCGGATTTCACTACATCACTCCATGTATAGCTGGCATTTATATTATTGAAAATTGAGGTAATGGAGGTGCTAGAAATTGATTTTCTCCAGATCATTGCGTCAGTTTCCCACAATAAAGGGTCGGTACAACTAATGAAACGTTCGACATTCGCCTTTGGAACAGCGTTTGGAAAGGCTTTGTTGCGTCCCCACTGCCAATAAGCTACCGGGGCCTGCCACTCCGGGCCCTCAGCAAATGTGTTCAAAGCCGCCAAATCATGGGTGGCAAAACGGGCCAGCGCATTGTTGGCAACCAACACGCGTTTATCGCTTTCCATCATATTCCTTATTACCACGTTCAGGGTGTAGTGATGGTTGCGCCTGGTGTTGAAGCTGTAGGTGTCGTTTTCGCCCAGAAAGATGCGGTACAAAACTGTTTGTGTTTCTTCGCCCTGTGCTCCCGGCTTGGTGTAGTCGCCCGTAATAACAATGTTGGTGGCAAATTTGGGCGCGTTGTGCGCTCCTTTCATCCCCGGTTGAGTTACGGCCGGCACCTCTCCCCTCATGCTCTCGGGCATGTACCAGGTACATGAAGCGCCGGGGGCAAGGTTCACCATGTCGTAGTCCGTAAAATTCACACCCTCTTCGGTAGGGAAAACGCCTCCGGTGAGTTGCCCGGCATAAAGTGCTGTACGGGGAATATCCTGCAACTGCACACTTTTGGCTACAAAGCTATGCCCCGCCGGGAGGAGAGTAGTGTAGCTAAAGGTTATCTTGGATACCATGCGCGTTACTGTGATGTTCTTAAGGGCCTCCCCCGGTATGCCCGTGTATTTGGCTGCCATGGGCAATGTTGTTCCATTGGAGGTAACCTCCAATTGGTCTGCATACTGACGCGAGGGTGTTTCCTCAAAATTGGCCAGCGTGTATTTGTTGAGTTGAAGATCACTAAAAAGTGACGAGTTATTGGTGTTTACCAAAAAATAGATGGTTTGCTCGGTACTGTTGTGTAGCAGTGACGGACGGACGATGTAATCACTTCCCAAATCGGAGAAAAACTGCCTTAACACCAGTTTAGCTTCCGGGTTGGTGCCATCGAACTGCAATACCCACACGTTGCTTACGCGTTCTTCGTTATTTTCCGAAATATCGCCTGACGCGCGAGTTTGAAGTTCACGCTTGTCGCGAGTAAAGGTTACAGTCATGGCGTCATCCGTTTCCGGTACCTCACAAGCCGCAACGGCAGCCCCGCGTGTGAAGTATTCCTCCACGGGCTTCACCTGCAGCTTGAAAGCTGCCTGCACGGTTGCATCCGTTTCATTACCGGAGACCGGCATTTCTTTACTACATGCCACAAAACCGGTAAGCAACAGGACAGCAAATAGCCATTGTTGAAAAAGAAACTTCATCATATATATTGTTTATTTTATCTTTTACTATTCATCCTGATTTTCAATTGTGTATTGTTAATTGAGAATTGCGTTATTCCGCATCGCCCACATCCGGATTATATCCACCCTCTGTCCACGGTACGGCCAGCGACCATCCGCTTCCAATATATTGCTCTGAAGAAGCTGTAATCCAGGGTGCTACTTTTAGTATTCCGCCGGATCCTGCTCCCACATCGGGAAAATCACAAGGACGGTCTATCCACCCGGCTACTTTGAGCGATATGCCACAGGTAGCGTTTTCGGCAGCATCTTCGGGAGTATAGCACCCTGCACTTTTCACTTCCGTTATATTGAATAAATAATGATGGTTGCGTAATATTTCACCATAAGAGACTTGTTGGGCACCCCCTTCCGCCGGCCCATTTTTTATAAAGTCGATGCGATAATAGGTTTCTTGCTGCATTGCGTTGAAAAATCCTCCTACCACTATTACTGTTGTTGCTGTAGCCCAGCCGGGTTCCGTAACAGCTATGCCTTTGCTTTCCGGAGCATACATCCTGATGGGCAGGGTACTGCTTTCTATGACCGTGGGTATGGAAGCCATGTCTGGGTTAGGGGGTAAGGTTGGTTTTACCACCTGGAACTCCGAGATGTTTTCACTCATATTTTCCAATAAAGGGACTACCGACATGTCCCGACATCGAAACAGCCGTACAGAATTTAACCTAAACACCTGCTCTGTCAGAGCAGGGTCTTTTGTGATTTCCACTTTAGCCACAGCACGCATTAGCCGGATGTTTGCCATTATTGTTGGCTCCTCGTCTGTGGCAGGCGGTACACCTTGCTCACGTACCAGTTCACCCCACATGGGGAACGGGTTTTGCACTCCTGTGGCGTTCATTTCCGGCTGGAAAGGAGGAAGCGCGGCAATTACCTCTGAGTAAGTTTTACCCATTAACTCTTCCAGTTGAGAAGATTGCCATCCCGTATTGGCTAAAAAAACAAACCGCAACGGACGTGAAGTAGAGAGTACCAGCACGTTGAACTTGTAATTGTTTGCCATACCGTCTACCGGTTGCAGGGTAGTTATGGGCTGTATTTGTACCAGTTTTTCGTTGCGGAAGAGCAACAGCAGCATTTCTTGTATCTGTGTTTCATCTCCTTCAACCTCACTTTGTGCTTTCGACCGTGTATTGGCAAGAGTAAATGTTACTGAAACCGGGGTGTTGCCGTGAGCAGATATTTGTTGTTCATTGCTGCAGGAATACTCCAACAACACGAGCATCGCAACAATGAAAACAACCGGTGACAATAAATATTTGTTGAAAGAATTGTTTCTCATCTGTCTTATCTTATCATTATCGTCTTACCATTCTTTCCATTCCACCACCTCATCCCAGTCAGATACAACCATCCGCATCTCCACACCGGCTGTTTCCGAAGGGTTGTCTTGGTTCAAATTAATAAGTACGTTTATTCTTTCGTCGGCTCTTGGGGCAATGGGTTTATTTTCTATGTCGTGTGTAACGGCAGCCACCACTTGTTGCCCTTTGTAGAGCGACACAGTCTTAGCTCCTCCCAAAGAAGGCAAAGCTCGGAATGCGTCTTCAATTCCCATCATCACCCCTTTTTGGAACCACATGGCTTTTTTTACATAAATGCCGTTGCCTCCCAGTAGCAATATCTGATTTTCAAAATTAAGTTTGTCTTCCTTATCACTCAGTACAACCAAATACTGGCCGGGACTATCACCGGCAGGCATTCCCACAACGGCTACATGAATCTGTGCAACAGAGCGTTTTATCACCAATTCAGTCACAGGCGAATATTCGTCATCGGCACAAGACATTCTTTTTCTGCCATAAAATATATCTGCCGGGATAGATACAATATTGTCAGACAGCGCCAGGGGCTTTACTTTGTTTTGGCTCAATAACCAATTGGGATCGAAGTCAAACATCTTTACAGTATCGGATATGTTACTCCAAGCCACATACCTAAAGGCTTCGCCACTACGCAGCTTTACCTCAATATTTCTTCTGTCCCTGATATCTTGAACCGGCAAATATTGGTGGGATAAAAATCTATTTTCGTCATCGAAAACAAATAACATAACATCCCCCGTTGCTCCGCTGGGGGTAATGTCGTCTCCGTACTTGTTGACTGCCTTTATTACCAATTGGGCCTGTTTGCCACAATGCGACAAATCGCTATTAATGCAACCGCTCAGCAAGGTAACGATGGCCACAACGAGTGTGTATGTACTGTTTTTGTTCATCTCAATGCGCTCCCGGCTTTGTTGTGTCATTAGAAGCCGTCCTGTAATGATTAGCGGGAAATTACCACGTCACGTCTTGTGTAGGAACCACCACCCAGTTTTCAGGAGTAACCGTTACGTCCAGTGAAGTGGGATCGCTGGGTACATTCGGGTCGGTGCTGCCGTCGCCCAAGCGTTTTAACGTTACATTCAACGTATATTGATGGTTGGCTTCAATGAATCTACCTGTAAGCGGATTAACATTGTCATATACATCATTTATGCGGAATACAAAGTATTGTTGATTTCCGTCGTACTTTCCTTTAATAACCAGCAAAGTGCAATTGCCGGTATCGTTGTTGTTGGGCATCACGTAAAAGTATTCCGTATTTTGACCTTCTACTGCCGAGCCTGTTAAGCGATAATCCACGTTGGGGCTAGCTGAGATTATGGTGCCGCATAAATAATTAAACAACGAGGGAGATACTTCGGGTAGCAAATGACTGGTAAAGCCGAGCATCGATTTGCTGCGAGCCTTTTGTACGGACACACCCAGCAATTGGAATTTTGTTTTGTCATAGCCTACATCGGGAGTAATGGTTACCGTACCCAGTTTCACTTTTGCTACCACGCGTTTCACGGTTACCCCTACTTTGTTTTCATCTCCGGCCGACAACGAAGCTGTGGCTTCACCGGTCATGGTTAATCCTACTGTCTGGTTCATGGACCCGTCAGCCGGGCCTTGAAATTGTGAAGACAATTCAAGATTTACTTTCGTACCATCGTTTAAATCGGCATAGCTGGTAACAGAGGCAAGTTGAGTTTTCAATGCCGATGAGGGGTTGGCTATGACTACAATTTTTTTGTTGCCTACCGTAAGATCGGTAATCTTGCCGGTAATGCCATGAATTTCGGCTTTTCTCTCAAGTACATCTGATGTAGCAGAAAAAATTAATACCGTCATGGAGGTTACCTTGTTTTCTTCTTCTTGGGTTACATCCGTGGAAGCTCTTGTCCCTGCCTCGGCCACCAGTGAAATGGACATCGCTGTTCTTTTTTTTGTCACCTCCGTTTCTTTATCGCAGGATGTGAAAAGCAGGCATAATGCCACAATACTTAATAATAATTTTTTCATTTTTTTCTTGCTATTTAATTATTAATTTTGAGTTGATTGGTTGTATAGTTGTTTCGTTGCCTTACAAGTCTCTTTTATCATCTTACCTTATTCTATAGGGAATGGCTTTTCGTTCGGTTTCTTCGCGTTCACGCTGCTTCTTGAGCGATAGCTGGCGTGCCACAATATCCAGATTGTGCCGTGCATCCGATATACCTCCGTTAAGCGCTTTGGTAAAAGCGGCCTGCGCACGTGCCCAATCACCCGTGAGCATATAATATACTCCCAAGTTGTTTTGTCTGGATGCCGACTCGGGGGTTCTATCCAACAGTGCTTTCGCTTCACCCAAACGCCCTTCCTGCAACGCCACTGCCGAGGCATTATTTATCGCTGCCGGATCTTGCGGAAACTGCTCAACTGCTTCTTGCATGGCCCGGTTGTATTCTTTTGATCCCCGCCGATAGGTGTTGGCCACTGAGTATAATTCGAATACGCTCATTTGCTGCGGTTTGGTTTTCATAATCTCTTTGCCTTCTTCCACTGTAAACGGGCGTACCGTATAATCGATGCGGTAATACACACGGCGTAACTGTGGAAACATGTTTTCCAGCATATAATTATAGGTGCGTCCGCCGTTGAGATTCATCAATCTGGTTTCCCTTCCTTCGTACACGCCAATGTTACGAATGATATCCACCACCTGATATTTTTCGGGCATGTAACTTTTCTCTACTAACTCTATCAGTTTCTCCCAGTCTTCACCGTACCATTCCACACTATACAGACTGTATGGGAAACTGAATCGCGATTGTATCCAGTTGGCAAAGGAGCTGGCTCTTTTTTGCGAGAGCATCATGTTGTGTTCATACGTGCCTTCGGGAGATGCATAACCGATGATGGAAATGCCGTCCATCACAATGTCTTTGTCTTCTTGTGCCCGCTTGAAAAAATCTTGTACCTGATTAAGCTTTTTGGCATTGTCTTTATAATCGTAAAGTATGTCCCATTTGTTGACAATAAAATTAAGGTAGGCTTCGCCGTACTCCGATCGCGCTTTTTTTTCTTCTTTGCCAGGCTCCATAAAATGGAGGTATAGCGTGACATTTTCCTCTTGGGGCGCTTCCCGTTGAGCAATATCGGGTTTTCCCTCTCCCAGTAGATTTTCAATCAGCAGATTATCAGCCAACACTTCTCTTTCGCCAGGACAACCGCAAAGGGCTTGGCGCACACGCAATGAGGAGGCATTCATCCATCCTTCGTAAGGCGTTGTTACGTCATAGTCAATTATTGCAGGATCTGTTTCGGGTTGTATAATGGTATATACGTCCTGCCCGCTGCTATGGGACACGTCGAATACTTGCTTTCTTTTTTCTATTCTGTGTCTTTTTCGGCCGTTAAGAACAATTTTCGGTAACGCTAAAGTATGCAACTCTTCATCGAAAAGTTCAGGAATAAGTTCCAGGGCAGTGGCACTATTCACCTTAATCTCTCGCGCATCTATCAATAAATGAATACGCAGCGTGTTATCCTTTTGAATAATTTCTTTTTCTTGAATATAAAGTTGTCCTTTGTTTTGTTGCGCTTTTGTCTGAAAAGGCAGCATACAAGAAATCAGAAAGGTAAATAGTGAAACTGGCAAGGATCTATTTTTCATACTTATACGAGTTAGTGAATAAAATAAATAAGGGATACCGCCGCTTTGGAGGGGCCGTAATAATTACGGCTGTACGAGCCGAGCTTCTCACCGCAATCCCCGCATTCGTACTTGTCGTATAGCATGCGGGCATACCCGGCTCCTATTGTTGCTTCGAGGTTCCATTTGTTATTCAGCATCCAACTGTATCCGTAGGATACGCCGGCACCGTACAAGCTTCCTTCAAAACGTGACCTGGTTATTTTAGGTACATCCACGTTGTACCCTGCATAAAACGTGTGTATGCCCCAAAAAGATCCTGCATAGCGGTGGCAGTACCATCGGCGTAACTCGGGTTGAACAAACCAGTGCTTCCAAAACAACTCCGGTTTAAGTTGAAATGGGTTGTAACCACCTTCAATACTCAACGAGAATTTTTCACCCAGCCCAAATTCAATCCCCATATTGGGTGAAGCCGTTACTAAGAATACCGTATTCGTTTTGATCCCGGTTTGCTGGGCGGTTAAAGCAGCAACAACCCCCATAAACAAGAGGATACATGCCATTTTTTTCATCTCTAAATTTGTCGCTTTAGTTGTAGGAAAGAGACGAAAAATAATATACTGATTTGTAATAAGATAAAAGAGACAGCGTTTCAGAGGGAACAGATAGTTGAAATACACGATATGTCCGTCCTCTACCTGTTCAACTAAAATGCTTATATATATGAAGTTAAATTGTTTAAAGTTAACAAAAAATCAAGTTGTACACGAAAATTTTGAAACCACACATTGCATAGTTTTTATGCGAAAAGGATGTGGAAAATGCGAAAGCCACGTAACAGAAAAATATAACCTGATGGAAAAACAAATGGTTTTGTGTCCAATTTCCACTACTTTTTCCTGTAAACTTCTACGGGATTCAGAAATGATGTTCATCAGTTTTTTTGAGATGACAGATCCGTCGTATGGGCTCTTTATTAATTCGTTGAAAAATGTTCTCAACGAAAAACATCAAAAATGCTGTAAGCCGTATCTGCTGAATATAAAACCGGAACTGAATCAATTTCTCGAAATAATAAACCTTATTCATGATTCCAAAGGGTTGACGAATCCTGAAATACTAAAACGAATGCTGAACTTAATATTCTATTTATATTCAGCTAATTATTCTCCAGAAGAGAATTCACTTTTTTTCTCTCCATTGATATGTAGTGACTACAAGTTTAAAAACAAGGTGTTGCTTCATCATCTCAAAGCAAAAAATGTGCAAGAGCTGGCCAAGTTATGTGGGTATACGTATAATACGTTTAATCGCGAATTTATGAAACAGTTTGGCTCGAGCCCCTACAAGTGGATGATAAATGAAAGAAAAAAAAGAATACTACAGAATTTAGAAGATCCTACAGTTCCTTTGAAATCCATTGCTTTTACCTTTCATTTTTCATCCCCTGCCCATTTTGCCAGGTTTTGTAAAGAGAACTTTGGCCATTCTGCTTCTGAAATTAGGCATAAAAAAATTGAGGGCCATTGTTGTCCTGCAGAAAATTGCCGAAAAGGGATCTGTTAAAAAATGAAGTGTAATAAAAACAAGTAAAAATATGTTAAGCGTGAAAAAGTGAAACAAGTTGGGTAAAATGTATAACAATTTATTAGACTGGTTTTCTTACCTTTGCGGTGTTTTTATGAATTTATTTATCTATTAGCTCTTTCCTACAACTAAAGCACAAAGATAACAAATTGTGTTAAATAGAGAATCAGGTTCCGAGCAGTTTAATTAGTTTCCGATTCGACTTATCTATTTTTTCCTGTCCGATGGAGGCTAGATACGTATAGGTAATCTCTTCGCTGGCATGCCCCAGGCTTTCGCTGATAATGGAAACAGGAATGTTGTTGTCACGAGCAAATGTTGCCCAGGAATGGCGAGCCACATAGGAGGTAAGTACCGTATCCAAGTGCAGAATTTCTCCTATTTTTTTCAAATGACGATTATACCGCCTCAATGCATTTCTATATTGGGTGTAATAAGAGTTGGATTTTTGCGGATCAATATAACTCATTAAATAGGGATTCCCCGGGGTGCGGTACCTTTCAAGAATCACTTTCATCTCTTTTTCGATATATACCTGTAACGGTTGCTGCGTTTTGTTGCGGTTGTAACATACATAGTTGTGTGAAATATTTTTCTCCTGAAGGTATGCCATGTCTACAAAGGGCATTCCACGCATGTAGAAACTCAGAAGAAACGTATCCCTGCTCTTTACAAGGCAGGGATGCCCCGGCAAATCGGCTGTGGCTATTTTACGCAACGTATGTGCAGATATCGCTTTTTTTAATGTGCGGTGTTTGCTTAATTTGATATCTCCGAAAGGATCGGGCGCTTGTGTTTGAAAACCTTCTTTCAGCGCTTTTTGATAAAGCGTTTGGAAAACACGAAGATACAACTGGATACTGTTGGGCTTCAACTGTTGATTCTGTAAATAAAACCGAAAAGAATTTACGAAGCCTTCCGTGATGCCCGAAAAAATAACGAAACTTCTTTGGGTAAATTGGGTTAGATGGGAAGATACGGCCATGTAAAGCTGTGCTGTACTTTGCCTGTTACAGGCTGTTAATTCATTGGAAAGGCGATGAATAAAAGACAAAAACATTCCTTTATCTCCACACTTGTATATAGAAAGAATATCTTTGGCAGTATACGGCTGATTTCTTTTTTCCAGATCGCTTATAATTATACGCAATCGGTCCCGTTGCTTTGCTATGTAACTGTTAATTTCTTCTGCCTTGGATTGTTTGCAGGAGAGAAGTGCAAGTTCTGCTTGTTCATTATAATCTTCTTTCCGCAAATGGTACGGAGTGAACATGATACTTTTGCTTCGCGCATGAAGGATCTGTATCGTTAATGGATAGTCATTTTTTACCGTTTGTGTGGATTTATTCAACTTGAACTTAATTGAAGCCATGAATAGTGTATAGTGTTTAAAATTGATTTAAAAATAGAAATATAGAGAAAAGATCTGTAGGCTTAAAATGCTTATCAATAATGTTTTAATTGTGAATCCACTTTGATTCACGAGTATAAAGTTACTAAAATTTATTTCATTATTGATATTTTTTCAGAGAATTAGAGAACCTTATTCTTGAGTGAGCACTCACGACAAGATGTAAAAACAAAGAAAAGGAACCTTAATCTACGATGTATGAAAGTAAACTAACTTCTTGGCGTTATACTGCGCATACTCCAATACTCCGGCAACCGTCTCCCCATCAATTACCTGCTCTATTTTATATCCTGTGTTTTCGTCCCTCGTTACAACGTGTACCACGTTGGTGTCGCCAAACAAGTTATGCAGGTTGTCCCAGATCTTGAACAGCTCTTTTACCAGTTCATGGTCGTTTTCCTGAATTTCCACCTCCTCTCCTCATTCGGGTAACGTTGTTGTTTCCAGCATTTTAAAGATAAGTATCGAATGGCGTGCCGTAAGGGCACGTCCCGACTCGGTGATGATCTTGGGGTAGGGAATTTCGTTTTTTTGATAAAATGCTCTAAAAATCCATTGTTATCAGATAAAAAAATCGTATTTTGCATCACGTAAAAGACAAAAATCATATTCAAGAAGACATCTGTAAATCCGTAAAATGACATGTTTTCCACATCTTCAATCCATTTCAAGATATCCGGTAAGTCTGTCCGCATGGATAGTAAGCTAATAGGCAGTAACATCGCCTGGTACTCCCGTTTCGAGATTATTCACAACACTTTCCGCGGATTTATCAAAGGACCTGGGCGATAGCGGAATGCTTCTTTTAAACCCCGGGCTCAGGAAACAGGTCCTTCAATTTTTAGAAGAAGATGCTCGGAAGATGGTTTACCGCTTAAACAGTGAAACTCTCGGTGAGAAAATCTCTTCCCTGGGTGAGCTCATTTATCAGGTTCTTAAACGCCTTTCAGAAAGCACCGCCGGCTAAGATCTTCTTCACCGTGTCTTCCACAAACAATACGAGGTAGTCAAGGAACAGACCATCCTTCGTTCCAAAGAGGATATCACGGCCGGGAGCGTACAAAATCACAATGACTCCTATGCCGATTATCGAAAAAAAGAGACCAAAAGGTAAAGAGCTATAGTGTGAACATCACCGATACCTGTGATGACACGGACCAAGAGAAAGATAAACTAAACGTTCAGGTGAAACTGGCAAATGCCGCAGACAGCGGCTACCTGAAGGATGCCGTCACCAACATTCGGGAGAAGGTAAGCACCAACTCGCGGCTATCCCCGGGCAGGAGTAGATGAAAAGAAACAACGTGGAGGCAACCATCTTTCAGTATTGCTTTCATACGAGGAATAACAAAACACGATAAAGAGGATTGCTCAGGCACAAATGATTTACTTTCGCCAGATGTTTATGGATAGACCATGTCCGCCTTGGAAATTATCTGATAACAATAAGTCAAAGAGCGCATGAAAATGGTTTAATAACCAGTTTTCGCTATATAAAGACCTCCATAATGGAGAAACTATTCAACGTGTTCGATTTTTTACTTCCTCGCTTTTCAAAAACTGGAAATGAAAAATAGACGAATTACTTTTTTAAACTTAAAATTGCCACTATTTAAAGTGGACTCAATATTGAATAATTTCCTAAAAAAATTGAACCATGGATCAGCCTAAAATCGAGCGTATTCTAAGACTGATGAAAATGCTTACCGCCAACAATTCATTAACTGTTGAAGAGATTGCCGATAGGTTATCTGTTTCTATTCGATCTGTATATCGCTATATAGATACATTCCGGCAGGCGGGATTTGTAGTGAAGAAAGTGAACAACTACATTAAACTGGATAGCTCATCACAATACTTCAGGGATATCAGCGAACTAATCCATTTCACAGAAGAGGAGGCTTATATCCTGAAATCGGCCATCGAGAGCATCGATGATAATAACCTGCTTAAGCAGAACCTGAAGAAGAAACTCTATACCGTGTATGATTATAAGATCCTTGCAGAAACCATTGTGGATGGTAAAAACAGCCGCAATGTAAAACGATTGGTACAGGCTATAGAGAACCATCAGTGCGTGGTACTGAAGAAATACTCTTCTTCGCATGGGAGTGATATTCGCGACAGGGTAGTTGAACCGTTCTCGTTTACTACCAACTATGAGCAGGTGTGGTGCTACTGCCTGGAGGACAATGAAAACAAACTGTTCAGGTTATCCAGGATAGGGAGCGTTGAGATATCACCAGAGCCGTGGGGGCATGAGCTGCAGCATAAGAGCGGCTATATGGACGTTTTCAGGATGCACAGCAGCGAAAAGATGCGGGTGATACTGAAACTGGGACTGCGGTCGGCGAACCTGCTCATGGAAGAGTTTCCGCTTGCATCGAAAGTGCTTCAAAAAGTGTCTGACAATGAGTGGCTGCTGGATACGGAGGTGTGCTCCTTCGAAGGAGTAGGACGTTTTGTGATCGGACTGATTGATGATATTGAGATCATGGACTCACCAGAATTTCAAAAATATATTGACTCGCGAATAAAAAAATGAGTCACCTAAAACTTGCTATTACGTCTATGCATGATCCCAGCTGGAATGAATGACGCTGCCCTTATCTGGGTGATTCTCAATGTAAAGGTGTACATCTATCTCCTGTTGCATCTCTTCCACGTGTGAGATAACACCTACGATGCGGTTCTCACTTCGTAGCGACTTAAGTGTGTCGAACACAATGTCGAGTGACTCTTTGTCTAATGAGCCAAAGCCTTCATCCAAAAAGAAAAAATTCTGGCTTGACCGGGTAATCTCCTGGATATTGTCGGCCAATGCCAGCGCAAGCGACAAGGAGGCCTGGAATGTTTGGCCGCCGGAAAGAGTCTTTACATTCCTTACCTTACCGCCGTTCATGAAGTCGCGCACCTGGAAATTGTTGTCGGGGGTGATCTCAAGACTCAGCCTCTGGCGGGTGAGCCGAAAGAAACGGTCGTTGGCTGCGTTACAGAGATTCTGCAGATAGACAGACGAGATGTAGTTAACAAATCCGCTTGCCTTGAAAAGCGACTTCATGGTTTTAACGTTCTCAGCCCTTGCTTCGAGCTTGTTTAACTCTTCACGGAGCAACACCTGACTTTCTAAATCTTGCAGAAGCTTTTTGAGCTGCTGGGCGGTTTCTCCTTTCAGTTGGGTTTTTTCCCTGATCTGATCCCGTTGAGTAACGATCTCTGCCAGAATGGCTTGGTGGCTATCTGGATTATACTCCCTGTCGCCAATATCTTTCAAAAGTTGTACTAACGCTGAATTGCTTCGCAGGAGATGATCTTTGAAGTTGCTGAGCCTTAACTTCTCAGCTTCAGTATCTATCTGTTCCGACAGAATCTGAACTACTTCATCGAGGGATCCGAAAGTCGATTTTTCAAGCTGTTCATCCAGCTGGTGCTGCAGCTTGGTGAGTACCGACTGCTCCTGTGCCAGCTCCTTGAGATTGATCTCCATACTCCCTCTCAGTGCCTCTTTCCGCTGCTTCTGTTCCTGTAGAAGGAGGCTACTTTCGGTGTACTCTTTTTCTATCCGAACGTACTCCTTCAGTAATTCATCTTTCTCCCGCTCTATGCTTCCCGAAGAGCTTTCACGCCAATCGCCGGGGCGGATCTGTGTTAACTGCTGCCCGATGGTGGTTAGCTCTGTGCGGTGAATGGTGAGAGAGGTTCTTATCTTTTCAAGTTCTTCCCTGAAACGATCCCTGTTGCTCTCCTCTTTTTCCAGTTGTGCGGCCTTCTCTGCCAGAGCTGCTTCATGCTTTGAGAGCTCCTCCCGAAGTTGCTTTGCCCGCTTGAAAGCGGTATCCAGCGTTTCTTCTTCTTTGTATTTCTCCCACACAAACTGCCTGTTATGGTTGGTAACGGTTTGCTGCAGGATCTCTCTTTTACCTTGCCACTCCTCCTGATCTCTCTTGGACTGCTTATACCTGCTTTCCAGCAGATCAAACTGCTTGCCAAACGAGGCAATCCGGTTGAGTTGTTGCTCCAGCAGTTGTTTTTCTACCGTGATCTGTTTGAACTGTTCGTCTATATCCCCGCTCTTGTACTTTCCGGGGTGATGGAGCGATCCGCAAATAGGGCAGGGGGATCCCTCCTTCAGGGCTTCGGCATAACTCTTCAGCTGCTCCTTTACCCGCAGATGTGATTCCTGTTCTCCCAGGAGGTACTGCTTCCCTTTAACTTTCTCTGTCGCCTCCTTAAGGTGGTAGCTGCATTCGGTATAACCGGCATCAGACGGGAGCAGTTCAAACAGTGGGTCTGCCAGCAGCTTTGCTCTGGACTCCCGGATCTCTTTTTCCTGTTCTTCGTATTTTTCAATCTCTTTATCAATTACGGACATTTGTTTGCCGAGGCTGTTTCTTTCGTTATACCATGCTCTTATTTCCGATAGGAGGGCAAGGTCGGGAAGGGCGTTTCGCCCTTCCTTAATGACCACCTCCAACTGCTGTTTTGCTGTTCTCAGATTTTCAACATTACGGGTTGTCTCATCGAATATATTTGTTCCTTTTTCTAAACGGGATTCCTCATTCGCAACGCTCTTCTCAAGCTCTTTCATCTGTAGAAGGCGCACTAAATCTTCTGTCTTTTTTTTCAGCTGTTCCCTCTTTTCGTAGGCAGGCTGGAGCTTTCCAATCTGTTTTTCCAGCAGATCAATACCGGAGGTTATTCCGTTAAACTTTTGAGTGTCAGCATTAATCTGTTTTTTCCTATCCTCTTTTTTCTTCCGGTAATCACGAAGTGAATCTAGCAAATATTTGAACTGTATAACACACTGTTCATAACTGTTGATTCTTTTTTCGAGCTCCACAAACAGGGGTTCCTGATCCGACAGGCGCTTGTGCTCCATCTCTGCTTCTCCCTTTTTCTGGGTCAACTCCTGCAAATTTCGGAGTGACTCTTCATTCTTTATGCTTTCGCCCAGTTTACGATCAAGCTCTTCTATCGCTTCCGACAGGTCGTTTAATTCCGACTCGTACCTAACTGCTTGTTCGGGACAGGCATACTCCAGTTGCTGAAGCTGACCTTCAACATACTTCTTCCTGTCGTTGTTTTTACTTTCTAATGAAACTACCTGGTAGTAGAACTCGAACTTATGAAGGTTAAAAAGCTCTTTCATCATCTGTGTGCGGTCTCTGTTGCCCAGTTGCAGGAACTCTTGAAACTGTCCTTGCGGAATGATGATGGTGCGCTTGAAGTTATCGTAACTCAACCCGATAACCTCTTCGAGAGTGTTGACTCCAATCGGTACCCACCGGCCGCCGATCTTTTTATAGGCGGTATGCTCGGGCGTTTTCACATCCTCGAAGCGCTTGCTGTTGCGCTTGCTTCTAACTGTTGCCCGGTAAGCGCACTGATCGCTGCCGTTCTCGAAAATGAAATCTATGAGCAGAGTATCCGACCTTAGGTTCATCATGTTGTAGTAGCGGTTATCGCCCGACAGGTTGAGCCGGTCGGTACGTCCGTAGAGTGCAAAGGTGATGGCTTCGAGGATGGAGGATTTGCCGCTACCTACTGTCCCAAAGATGCCGAAAAGGCTCGAGGAAGTCAGCTTTCCGAAATCGATGGTCTGCTTCTCACGGTAGGAGTAGAGGCCCTCTATGGTTAGTTGTATGGGTATCATTGTTTTTCTTCTGCCATTATTTCGGTGAATAACTGCATGATCTCCTCATTGGGCTCCTGCCCTTTCTCATGGAAGAAGTAGTCGCGAAACAGCGCTTCCACACTCCGGCTCAGGTCGATCTGCTTATGATGGGTGGTGAACAGGTTTTCAGCGTTTGCAACCTCCGGGATAATAGCAACGATACCCGGATGAGCGGCATGCAGGTTTTTTCTGTCCACAGCGGTCAGAAAGGTGTCGGTGGCCAGCGTAAGCTCTACTAGTGCGTTAGGATTCTCTGCCAGCCACTGTAGTGCCGCCTCCACTCCCATGGCTCGTTTACGTAGCAATGGTTTCACGCGGGTGAGCTCCACCTCGCGGATGACGGCGGGATTACCCGGCATAACATCGGTCAGTAGTACGTATTTCTTTTGATTTGCCTCGGCAAAGCTGTAGGAGAGGGGGCTACCACTGTAAAATACGGGCGAAGGTGATGATGACACTTGATGCATGCGGTGCAGGTGCCCCAGTGCTGTGTATTGTATCTGCCGAGGAATATTTTCGGTATAGACTGCCTGGGCACCACCCACATGCAGTATTGGCTTTTCATCTTCCGGCTCTTCCGGCAGCTCATCGCCTCTCTTCACCATAAAGAGATGCGAAACAAGTATGTTTACCCCTCTTGTATCGCAGTAGCGCTGGGCAAGGCTTTCCCATCTCTCCTGAAGGAGGGTGCGTAGCTCCTCGTCGCTATCCTCGTGTCCGAGAAAGGTTTTCAACCTATACTCGTTAGCGTAAGGGGTATGCAAAACTCTCAGGGGAATATTTGTTTCGGGGAGTTGCAACTCTAGAAAACCCTGCTCGCTTTGCAGCAACGTAAGGCCGCTGTCGAGTGCGAACGGGGTAGCCTCCGAATGGGGATAGCCAGCAAAGATAATGCCGCACTCGCGGGCCAATGGGTCGGGGGCTTCAATACGGTCGGGAGAGTCGTGGTTACCTGCGATGGCAATCACTGGGCGGTGCCCGCCTGCTGTCAGCCGCTTCAGGGTTTTGTAGAACAGCTCTATCGCCTCGGTGGAAGGATTGAAGGTGTCGAACAGGTCGCCCGACACCACCACAACATCAACCTTTTCCCGTTCCGCTATTTCGCAGATCTCATGCATCACCGCCTGCTGCTCTTCGAGGCGTGGAAAATCTTCAAGCCTCTTCCCCAGATGCCAGTCCGATGTATGAAGTATTCTCATTCCTGATCTGTATTTTTATCATCATGATTAATAATGCATCCTATGTCTCATATAAATAAGAGAACGCATGCATATGTAATTTTTTATTGTTGTAAAGATACAAATTTAAATCGTCCCCGATAAATCCGGCCAGATTACTTCTTCCCTCTGATATCCGCGCGTGGTGGAAAGATTTTATTTACTCAAACCGGATGGATTTTGCGGGAGTAATCCTGGCCACCAGATAGGAGGGGCCTGTCATCATCAGCAGGGAAGCTATCAGGGTACCAATATTTAGAAGGATAATATATAACGGGTTTATATCTATCGGCACCGCCGATAGATAGTAGGTAGAGGGGTCGAGCCGCAGCAGCTGAAACCGGTCCTGAACTAAGCAGAAGAGAAGAGCAAACAGGTTTCCCCACAACATGCCCTGTCCTATCAAGAAGGCCGAGAGGTAGAGAAATACTTTGCGAATACTGAAATCTCTTGCACCCATCGATTTCAGCATGCCTATCATGTTGGCCCGTTCCAGAATGATAATAAGCAGGCCGGAGATCATTGTAAACCCGGAGACCACCAACATGAGTATTACTATGACCCACACATTCATATCCAGTAGGTTAAGCCAGTTGAAAATCATGGGATTGATATCCTTAATTGATCGTGTGTAGAGATTGTTGCCTAGACGGTCTTTGTATGAGGCCATGTCGAAAAAAAGATCCCTGGAGGTCTTGTCCAGGTTGTTGTAGTCTTTCACCAACAGTTCAATACCGCTCACCATATCATTGTCCCATCCATTAATAGTTGAGAGTATATTCTTTTCTGTGATGACATAAAGCTTGTCATAATCCTCGAAATTGGTCTGATAGATGCCGATAATGTTAAACCTGCGTGCCCGGACAGGTTCCTGGACAAAATAACAGGTGAAGTTGTCCCCCATATTTAATTGCAGCTTGTCTGCAATATCTTTTGATATGATAGCCTGGTTGCCGGCGGCGGTGTCGTTTTTATTAATGATGTCGCCTTCCAGCAGGTTTTTGTGAAAAAAGCTCCAGTCATAGTTTTCGGAAACCCCTTTCAGCACCACCCCCATGAAGTCTTTATCGGTTTTGATAATGGCCGGCTTGGTGATAAACTCTTGAATGTGGCGGATATCGGGATTGGCAGCCAGTGTAGCCGCAAGCGTATCGGAGAAAGCTATAGGCACATGCTCATATGAGGAGTTGTTGTCGAAAGCTGTGATCTGAATGTGAGAACCGAAGCCTATCACCTTGGCGCGAACCTCTTTTTTGAAGCCTACTATAATGCAGACCGATACAATCATCACTGCCAGTCCCAGCGCTATGCCCGCAATGGCTATCTTTATGGCAGGTGACGAGACACGCTTGTCGTTCTTCTTGTCTCCTTTGTATATCCGTCTCGCTATGAACAGCTCCGCATTCATAAATATTATCGGGTATTTTGGTATGCCTCCAGTGCTTTTTCCAGTACAGTAAGGGCTTTTTCTAAATATTCCTTGTTCAGGACATAGGCAATACGTACTTCGTTTTTACCCAGTCCGGGAGTCACATAAAATCCAGTTGCGGGCGCCATGAATACAGTCTGTCCTTCATACTGGAAATCGGACAGGCACCATGCACAGAAGGCGTCGGCATCGTCAATTGGTAGCTTTGCCAAAGTGTAAAAAGCACCCTGCGGCATGGGCGAGTAGACTCCGGGAATGTTGTTAAGACGTTCGATAAGGAAGTCGCGGCGACTCTTGTACTCATCGAAGTTCTTTTGCATATACAATCCATTCTCCTTGAGAGACGCGTTAGCTGCTATCTGCCCTATAAGCGGAGGGCTCAGCCGTGCCTGGCAGAACTTCATCACGGTGTCGTGCACCTTGCGGTTTTTTGTTATAAGTGCTCCTATACGAATGCCACACTCGCTGTATCTCTTCGATACTGAATCTATCAGCACCACATTCTCTTCCAGTCCCTCAAGATGGCATGCCGATATGTAAGGTGTGTCATTATATATGAACTCCCTGTACACCTCATCCGAAAAGAGATAGAGGTTGTATTTCTTCACCAGGTCCCTTATCTGCATCATCTCGTGCGTTGTGTATACGTAACCGGTTGGATTGTTGGGATTGCAAATAAGTATTCCCTTGGTACGTTCGTTTATCAGCTTCTCGAACTCAGGTATGGGAGGAAGGGCAAACCCAGTTTCCATAGTAGAGGGAATTGTGCGGATAACTGCACCGGCAGAGATGGCAAAAGCCATATAGTTGGCATAGGCCGGTTCGGGGACGATGATCTCGTCACCAGGATTCAGACAGGCCATAAATGCGTACAGTACCGCCTCAGAGCCTCCTGCCGTGACAATTATCTCTTCGGGCAAGAGATCGATATCGAACTTTTTATAATAGGTAACCAGATTCTCTCTGTAAAACCTGTAACCGTCGCTGGGACTATATTCCAGTGTGGTGCGATCTATCTCCCTGATTGCATCAAGTGCCGAAACGGGAGAGGGAAGATCGGGCTGGCCGATGTTGAGGTGATATACTTTTACTCCCCTGGCTTTAGCTGCATCTGACAGTGGAGCAAGTTTGCGTATGGGTGAAGCGGGCATCTGAATGCCGCGCCGGGAAATCTCGGGCATAGCGATCGCGTTGATTGAAACCTTATAAATCTTTTTCTTTGATTGTAGGAGGCAAAGGTAATAAAAAAGTTTACTATTCTTCTGCTTTTACATATCTTTGTGGAATGTTGTTATGAATGAATAGTATCGAAAAGAAAATTAAATTCAATAGTAAGTATTAAATTTCAAGTATAAAACGCAAATGAACAGAACTATTGTTATTTTTTTGGTCTCAGCCGCATGTCTTGCATTAATGGCATGTACCGGACAACAGACTTCGGATAAAGCAGCTGAATGGAAGCTTATATGGGAGGAAAATTTCGACGGTGAAAGTATAGATTATGGAGTATGGTCCAAGATTCCCCGTGGAAAAAGCGACTGGAATAACTATATGAGCGATTATGATTCCCTGTATAGTGTGGCCGGTGGCAACCTTATTCTCAGAGGTATAGTTAACAATGTGCTTCCCAACGATACAGCCCCTTTTATAACCGGTGGCGTTTTCACGAAAGGCAAAAAAACGTTTGGCTCCGGACGGTTAGAGATAAAAGCCAGGCTTAATGGTGCCACAGGGGCATGGCCTGCATTCTGGATGCTGCCGGCAAATACAAAATGGCCCAATGGCGGTGAGATAGATATTATGGAACGACTGAGCCACGAAGATTTTGTTTATCAGACAGTTCACACAAATTATACATTCAACCTTAAGATTAAGGATCCCGTTAACAGCGGTACAGCACCAATAGATCCAGAAGGGTATAATTTATATGCCGTTGAAAAACATGCCGACAGCCTTGTCTTCTTCGTGAACGACAGGCGCACATTCTCATATCCACGTATCGAGACCGATAAAGATGGGCAGTTCCCGTTCAACGATCAGGAATTCTATCTGCTGCTGGATATGCAGCTTGGCGGTAATTGGGTAGGAGAGGTTGACCCCAACGGTTTGCCTGTGGAGATGTATATAGACTGGGTACGGTTCTACGGGATAAAGGAATGATATGTTGTTGAAAAAGCAGAATAGATAGCAATGGCAAGGTTCTACACGTTGAAGGAGTAATAACGGGTTATAATTGTGCTAACATTCGCAATGCCTGAATGTTTATTAATGGTGTAAGCTAGAAATATCGTTATGGGCAAATTACGCACGTAAAAGTTTCTATTTACAGGCTTTTTGAATGATTAACACTTATTGTGGAGGCGTTGGATTGTAAAATAAGGATTATACCTAATTTTGCAGTGAAATTAAAAAACATTGCATTTTAAAACAGTACAAGCTGTACAATTAAAAAGCATTGCAAGCAGTATAATTAAAAAAAAGAAAAAAGATGAACAAATCAAACACAATCCTGGTAGCGGCTCTTGTATTTGTGACGGGACTGATATCCTGCTCTGAACAGAAAGGTAATGAAGATGAGAAGTTCAGAAAGGGGTGGGCACTTGCCTGGGAAGATGATTTTAACGGTAAGCTGAATGAAGACGAATGGTCAAAATCGCCCAGGGGAAAGACACATATGAGCTTGTATATGAGTAGCAACGATGCTCTCTATGTCATGCAGGAAGGGAACCTTGTGCTGCGCGGAGTGGCTAATAACGCAGATACAGAAGCAATTCCGTTTCTCACCGGGGGGATCACCCGGGAAGGTGTTAAGAAGGGCAGTGTGAGCAGAATAGAGGTAAAAGCCCGCATGAATCCCGTTGAAGGAGCAACACCCTTTGTCACTTTACTGCCTGCCGATGGAACGAAGAATATTGCAATTGATGTTATGGAGCGGTATAGCCTTGATGAGTTCGTCTATCAGTCGGTAACATCTGAATACACCACCACAGAAGGAATGCCTGATAATCCCCCCTCCAGTGCATTGGTAGGTGTAAACCCCAATGAATATCATATTTACGGAGTGGAAAAATATCCCGACAGCCTGGTTTTTTTCGTGGATAATATCCGTACAAAAAAGTATCCTCGTATCCTCACCCATATTCCAGGGCAGTTCCCGTTTGATGACATGGAGTTTAATATCTTTATCGGTATTAGACTAAACAAGGAGACCGATCCCGCGGCCCTACCCGCAGATATGTTTATAGACTGGGTACGTTATTACGAACCAGAATCAGCTGTCGCCAAATAGCAGTAGCTATTAAAAGTATATTACGGGACATCCACAGACCGGTTTTTACCAACGGCAGGATGTCCCCGTTTTTATTTTATGGGGAATGAGTGGTTGAAAAGCCTCTCTTCGGCCAGTTTCTCATACTTGGTCCCCTTCCGTCCGTAGTTGGAGTAGGGGTAGATACTGATACCACCGCGTGGGGTGAAGATACCGGTCACCTCAATATATTTGGGATCCATAAGCTGTATCAGATCTTTCATTATTATGTTTACACAATCCTCATGGAAGGCGCCGTGATTCCGGAAGCTAAACAGATAGAGTTTAAGACTTTTGCTCTCTACCATCTTCACGCCGGGGATATAGTCGATCCGTATTGTTGCAAAGTCGGGCTGGCCCGTTATGGGACATAGGCTGGTGAATTCAGGGCAGTCGAACGATACCCAGTAGTCGTTACCCTGATGTTTGTTCTCGAATGCTTCCAGCACCTTTGGTGCATAATCCTGTTTGTACTCTGTTTTACTGCCCAGGTGGGTGAGTCCTTTGTTTTGCATATTCTGAAAAGTTTGTTTGCTGTTAATTTTTCAACTTTCGCATCTGTCTGTCTATTGTGAAAGTATTCAAACATCCAGCTTAAGCTTAAAGGTATGTCTGTAATAATAACACTTGCGAAAGTTCGGTTAATAGTTAATTGTTAAAGAGCTTTTTCCTTCAGATACTCCTCCAGCCCCTTGTTGCGGAGCAGACAAGCCGGGCAGTGTCCGCACCCTTCGGCAAGAATGCCGTTGTAGCAGGTAAGAGTCTCATTCCTCACTATATCGAAAACCCCCAGTTCATCGGCTAGCTGCCATACCTCTTTTTTGTTACGCCACATGAGTGGAGTATGAACCACGAACTGCTTGTCCATGGCCAGGTTGAGAGTGGTGTTTGCTGAGCGGATAAACGTATCTCTGCAGTCCGGATAACCGCTGTAGTCGGCTTCAGACACACCGGTTATAAGATGACGTATCCCGTGTGCATAGGCGATAGTCGCCCCGAAGGTGAGAAAAAGAAGGTTCCTGCCGGGTACAAAGGTGTTGGGGTATGATCCGGCAGGTTTCTCCTCATCCATATGCATGGAGAGGTCTGTAAGTGAGTTAGGTGCCAGAAATGAGATTACCGAAGCATCCAGAAGCTGAAAAGGGGTATTTGCCATGGCAGCAATGCGCCGTGCGTTCTCCACTTCCCGCGAATGACGCTGGCCGTAGCTGAAGCAGAGTGTGTAAACATTTTTGAAATGCTGCTTTGCCCAATAGAGGCAGGTGGTGGAATCCTGACCGCCAGAAAAAAGTACCAGCGCATCCTGATCTTTATAATCTTTCATTATTCTTTGTTTTTTATGTGGTTCCCTAAGCTACACAGAAAAGCTGTTGCTTTCCACCTACAAAATTACGAATTTTCCAGGAGATTCAATCCGTTTAATTGGTTTTATTTCCAATCTGTTGCGCAAGTATATCTTTTACCTCTCTCTCACTGCTTTTGGCATATGAGATTTGTTTACCCTGTTATCGAACTTTGATAATCCGTCCTTGAGTCTGCTTGAAAAAGTCTCAAATTAGAAGATTTATCATCGTAATCACTTAAGAATCAAATGTCATTGTTTAACAAAACGACTTATTAAAGTGGACTCGTCCTTTATAATCTTAACAAATCTGTAACATTTTTGTAACTGTTTTGTAACAATGATATTGTAATTTTGTAATGAAATTTATAAACAGGACAACTCAGTTCAATAAAATGCGAAGATTATTTCTGTTTTTATCACTGTCCGTTTTATTATTCTCATGTAATAACGCTTCCACTAATTCTGGCGGGACGAGTTCCGGTGGTACCATTTCGGGTGCAGGAGCAACCTTTCCCTATCCTTTCTATAACATTGTTTTTCGCGACTATATGAGATTGCACGAAGGAATAACCGTGAATTATGGTGCAATAGGCAGCGGAGGAGGAATTCGCAGCCTGCGGGACCGTTCGGTAGATTTTGGAGCGAGCGATGCCTTTCTTAACAACAAGGAGATAGCCTCTATGAATGGTGAGGTTATACACGTGGCAACCTGCATGGGGGGAGTGGTTATGGCATATACGCTTAAAGGCATTGACAGCCTCCGGTTGACAGGTTCCCTTATTGCTGATATCTATATGGGAAAGATAAAAAAATGGAACGACCCAAAGCTGGTGAGGGAAAATCCCGGTGTGCAGTTGCCCGATTTGGATATTACGCCTGTTTACCGGTCTGACGGCAGTGGCACAACTTATAATTTCTCAGAATATTTGTCGGTTGTGAGTCCCGGATGGAAGTCGGTTATGGGAAAAGGGAAAGCGCTTAAATGGGAAGCAGGTATCGCAGCCAAAGGTAATCCCGGGGTGGCCGGTATTGTTCTTAAAACGGAAGGAGCAATTGGATATATAGGGTCGGAATATGCTCTTACGCTAGAGTTGCCTGTTGCCAAGCTGAAAAATAGAGCCGGAAACTATGTGGATGCAACGCTCGAAACCATCTCGGCTGCGGCCAATGTGGAACTTCCCGTCGATATGCGTGCCACCGTCACCGATTCTGGCGATCCCAATGCATATCCTATCAGCCTTTTTACTTGGATTCTTATCTTCAGGGACCAGCAATATAATAACCGTACAAAAAGTGAAGCCCGGATGCTGGTCGATCTACTCAATTATATAATTAGCCCCGGGGGACAGAAGGTAGCCGCGCAGATCAATTATGCTCCGCTCCCTGAGCAGGCTGTGGAGAAAACAAGGAGGCTGATAGGTGAGATAAATTACGGGGGTGAAATTATTTCGCCTTACAAGCAATTAAATTCAAAGTCTGATAGTGTTGCGCAAAGCCCAGAAAACGGTCAAAGCGCCCAAAGCGCCCCACAAAGCGTTAAAGACTTACAAAATGGTCAAAGCTTACAAAATTCCAAAAACGTGCTAAACGTGACTTCAAAAATTATTCCTGCAGAACAATAAACCACTATTCATCATTATGAAGGATAAAATATTCGGTTTTTTTCTCTTCCTGGCATCATTGATTATCCTGTTGCTTACAGCAGGAATTATATATGCGTTGGTGGGTAGATCAATGGAAGCATTCGGAGAGTATGGCGTATGGGGGTTTATTGCCAATGGTGAGTGGGATCCCCGTTCTGCCACCGAAGAGTACGGAGCACTTTCGTTTATTATGGGCACACTTTATACGGCGTTTTTTGCCTTGTTTATCTGTATTCCTTTCTCACTGTCTGTGGCATTATTCAACGGGGAGTATTTCAAAGGGAAGAAAATATCTTCTGCCCTTAGTTCCATTGTAGATCTGCTGGCGGGTATTCCTTCCATCCTTTACGGATTGTGGGGCTTTTATACCGTACGCCCGGTAATTATTGAAATGGGTGTGAATGCGCAGGGATTTGGTATTTTTCTCTCGTCGATAGTACTGGCTATAATGATTATTCCCTACGCGTCATCATTGAGCAGCGAATTTTTATCGATGGTGCCAGACAACCTTAAAGAGGGAGCTTATAGCCTGGGTGCCACACAGATAGAAGTGATAAGGCATATCAGCCTTCCAACCGCTGCATCGGGCATTGTAGCTGCCTACATCCTTGCTCTGGGCCGGGCTCTAGGCGAAACGATGGCTGTTACCATGCTTATAGGGAACACCAACAGAATTCCGCTTGGTTTGCGTGATACGGGCAATACAATGGCCAGCGTAATAGCCAATCAGTTTGGAGAGGCCGATGGGTTAAAATTAAGTGCGTTGATTGCCATCGGACTGTTATTGTTTATCATTACAGCAGTCATTAATTTGATTGCCAAGATAGTAATGAAAAAATTGTCACAACTATGAATCAAAATCAGATAGTGTTGCCCCGGGCACGTAAAGGAAAAAACAAACTGGTTTTTTGGATGGTCTGTTTCTTTGCTTTTCTCACTATGGTGCCGCTTTTCCTGATTATATGGGATGTAGTTTCAAAAGGATATGAAAATTTTAATCTGCGTCTTTTTACAGAGGTAACGCCTTCATCGATGGACGCGCTTATGGCAAGAATGAATAATGATCCCATTCCGGGTGGTATATTGAATGGTATAACCGGTACGTTGCTTATCGTGGGACTTGCCATTCTTATTTCTGTTCCCATAGGGTTGTTTATTGGTATTTATCTGGCTGATAATCGTGACAGGCATTTTGCTAAAGTGATAAGCTATCTTACTGACCTGTTGCAGGGCATGCCATCCATTGTTATCGGTATTATTGCATATTCTTGGGTGGTAAAACCGCTGAGCAGCTACTCTGCACTGGCTGGTAGTGTGGCCCTTACAATCATGATGCTGCCAATGATAGTCCGTTCAACCGAAGAGACGCTAAAAATGCTTCCGGCGGCATATAAGGAAGCCGGGCTTGCCCTTGGATCATCATATACGAACGTAGTATTTAAGATATTGCTTCCCTCGGGCTTCGGTGGTATTTTCACCGGAATACTTCTCGCCATATCGCGTGTTACGGGAGAAACGGCGCCACTTATGCTCACGGCACTGGGTGCCTCCGTGGTTAACTGGGATGTGCTTGAACCTACCAGTGCAATACCGCTGCTGATATGGGATTTTTATAACGACCCGAACCTTATCGGCCTCATCTGGTCAACATCGCTGTTGTTGTTGATTGTAATATTTCTGTTAAACTGGATAGCCAAAATTGTAGCGAGTAAATGGAAAGTATAAAAATAACGAACGGAAAAGGTCCGATCCTTCAATTGAAAGAGGTATCGGTCTCCTACACACCGGGAAAGTATGCTGTGAACAAGGTTACTACCGATATTTACCCCAATACCATTACTGCCATTATGGGACCTTCGGGATGTGGGAAAAGTACGCTCTTGCGTGCCATTAACCGGATGCACGACCTCTATGCACATATCAAAACCACAGGAGAGATAATCCTTAAAGGAAAGAATGTGCTTGAGACAGACCCTATGGAGGTGCGCCGTATGGCCGGAATGGTTTTTCAGCAGCCCAACCCTTTCCCCACAATGAGTATATATGACAATGTTCTTGCCGGATACAGACTAAACGGTATCCGTTTAAACCGGGGAGATAAAGATGAGATTGTAGCAAAAAGCCTAATGAGCGTGGGGTTGTGGAACGAGGTGAAAGATGTAATGACAAAGAGGGGGTCGTTCCTTTCGGGAGGGCAGCAGCAGCGCTTATGTATTGCACGTACGCTTGCTCTTAACCCCGAGGTGTTGCTGATGGATGAGCCTACATCGGCTCTCGATCCTATCTCGACAAACAGGATTGAGGAGCTGTTGTTGCAATTAAAAAATGATTTTACCATTGTCATTGTTACACACAATATGTCGCAGGCTGCACGTATTTCAGACAACTCAATGTTTATGTACCTTGGTGAGATGGTGGAACATGGCAATACCACCCAGATGTTTACCAAGCCGAAAAATAGGCGCACCGAAGAGTATCTGACAGGCGTTTTTGGTTAATGGAAATGATAGGTATACAGAAAGAAAAAATGATTATTTTTGCGTAACATAAACCGGATTACCGTCCATCACCCGTTGGCGGTCCAATTAATATTGAGAAACTATGAACAGCGGAAACGAAAATAGCAATGACTCAAAAGTAACGGGAATCAAAGATCGCTATCTTGAACAACTGCATAGCGATTTTCAGTTGATCTCAGAAATTGTACTTACACAGTTGAAATTAGCTTCAGATCTGGTGAACGACAAATATAACGAAGAGATCCTCATAGAGTTGAAGCGAAATGAGAAGATAATCAACTCGCTTGATGTAACCATTAAAGAGAAGGTGATAAATGCTATCATGCTTTTTACCCCCAGGGCATCCGATCTGCGAAGGTTGATGTCATATCACGATATGACAATCTCAATGGAGCGCGTGGGCGACCTCATAGAGAATATTACCAACTCTCTGCAAGAGATGGATTTCTCTCTTCCCGGTTTCGACAAATACAAGAAACCCATCTATAAGATGTTTTTCCATACAGACAAGATGCTGAAAAGTGCTCTCTTTGCCTTTTCAGGCGTGAGCAACGAGATGGCTTACGATACAATACAGATGGACGACAAAGTAGACAGGATGGAACGTAAAATTGACAGGAAGCTGGCGGAAGACTTCCACAACGAAGTGCATAGTACACAGTCGCTGGTTAATATAATGAGCCTTAACAGCATCTCCTATTTTCTGGAGAGAATTGGAGATAAAGCAGTTGATATAGCCGAATCGGCAGTATATCTCATAGAGGGAAGGGATATCCGCCACGTGAATGTAAGCAAAAAACCTGCTGAAGAGGGAGAGAAAGTGAAGTAGTATATATATAAATGGTAAAAGAAAACAATTATAGCTGATCTGCTGTTTTAATTGATTATGGAAGAGAGAATTCTTGTAGTCGACGATGAAAAAGATATCTGCGATATTCTGAAATTTAATTTGGAGAATGAGGGATATAGGGTGGACGTGGCTTATTCCGGCGAAGAGGCACTGGATAAGATTAACGATGTTCACAATCTTATTATCCTGGATGTTATGATGGGAGGAGTGTCGGGATTTAAGATTGCAGATATGCTTAGGAAATCCGAAAATTTTGTGCCTATTATATTCCTTACAGCCAAAAATACCGAAAATGACATGCTTACAGGTTTCTCCCTGGGGTGCGATGATTATATTGCAAAGCCTTTTTCGGTAAAGGAGGTACTTGCCCGTGTAAAAGCTCTTCTCAAACGTACTTCACCTGTCAAAATGCCCGCAGTGGCCAAATGGACATACCGTGGACTCACCATTGATATCCGGGCTAACAGGGTAACAATTGATGATAATGAAGTGCAGCTTACCAAAAAAGAGTTTGAGATACTTTCGCTTATGTCTCAGGCATTACCCAATGTACTTACGCGTGCTGAAATTCTCGATAGTGTCTGGGGAGATAATGAATTTGTACTTGATCGTACTGTAGATGTACATATTACACGATTGAGGAAAAAACTGGGCACATACGGAAATATTATTGTAAACAGATCAGGATTCGGCTACTGCCTCAATCCGGATACTAAGAACGAAGTTTAAAAGGTGGAATAATAATTTTTTATCTTATGAGGCGAAAAGTATCTTTTAAAAAGAGGATCTTGTTCTACTTTTCAATTATTATCGCTGTATTTACTGTGGGGATAATTTTTTTCGGTCAACAACAGTATAAAGAAGAACGTACAAAATGTCTGGAACGTAATCTCGAAAATAATGCTGATATTGTTTACAGATATATGAATGAAAACAATATTACTGTTTCAGATGCCAGAAAGGTGAAGGAACTTATAAGGTATTTGCCAACCAGTCTGCGGTTCACGATTATTGACTGGCAGGGTGACGTGATGTATGACAACCTTATGGACGCAAGCTTGATGGAGAATCACCTGAACAGGCCTGAAGTAAAAAAATCCCTCGGATTTGGAGAAGGCACGCACATCCGTCTCTCTGGCAGCAATAATATCAAATATCTCTACTATTCAAAAAAATACAATGAGGGCTTTTTTATACGGATGGCCCTTCCCTATAATGTTGAAATGGGTACTTTTACAGATACAGGCAACTCTTTCACATTTATTGTACTACTGTTTTTTATAGTTTGCGTGCTGATGATGCTCTATTTTACGAGCCGATTTACAAAATCTATAAAGGAACTGAGAGAGTTCTCGCTGAAAGTAAAAAAAGGCCTGCCTATACCATCCTCTTTATTGTTTGCCGATGACGAGGTGGGGGAGTTGAGCGCCGATATTGTGGAGAGTTACAACCTCCTGCAACAGAATAAGCGCAAGCTTGTGGCTGAACGGGAAAAGCTGTTGAAGCATTTTCAATATTCCGATGAGGGGATTGCAATTTTCTCGAAGGATAAAAGAAAAATCTATGCCAACTCACGTTTCCTGCAATTTCTTAACCTGATCCTTGATAAGCCAACTCTGGAAACAGAGCAGCTGTTTTCAGACCCCAATTTTACAGATATTGTGGCCTTCATCGATAATAGATCGAGAGATGGCAATGTGTTATCAATACGGATTTTTAAAAGCGGCAAACAGTTTAATGCCCGGGTAATTATCTTCGATGATAACAGCTTTGAACTTTATATCAGCGATATCACCAAGTCCGAAAAAACCCGCCTGCTCAAGCAGGAGATGACGAACAATATTGCTCATGAGCTACGTACCCCTGTTACAAGCATTCGGGGATATCTTGAAACCATATTGAGCCTTTATGAAAAAGAGGGAGAGAAAGACGAAAAGATTCTCAATTTCCTGGATAGGGCATATGTACAAACTATCCGTCTTTCAGAACTGATGAGAGATATAAGTATGCTGACCAAAATAGAGGATGCTGCCGAATGTTTTGAACAGGAGCCGGTTCAAATGAACCTTTTGTTGAAAGAGCTGGCCTCCGATATGGCTGATAAGCTGAGCGAAAAGAGTGACAGGTTTATAGTTGATGTTGGGGATAATGTGGTAATTCACGGAAACCGTACTCTCTTGTACTCAATCTTCCGGAATCTGACTGAGAACTCTGTCGCATACGCCGGAGAAAATATTGAGATTGTGATCAGCTGTTACAGTGAAAGCAGCGATGTTTATTATTTTGAATTTTACGATACCGGAACCGGAGTGGAAGAGAAGCATCTGGTGCGTATTTTTGAACGGTTTTATCGTGTGAATGAAGGAAGGACACGTATAACAGGAGGATCAGGATTGGGGTTGTCTATTGTGAAGAATGCCGTACTATTTCATAAAGGGAGTATAGTGGCTAAAAACAGGGCTGAAGGAGGGCTTATGTTTCTTATAACATTCCCTAAGCAGGAGAGGGACAACATTCCCGATGCAAGTGGAAAATGACTTTCAAGGGCAGGAGGAACATACCTTTTACCTTACAACCGATTCATAAAAAAGGGAAAAGAATCAGAATAATATAACAACACTTCGGTAAATATTTTTTTAAACACCTGATATTCCTAAAGAAAGGCCTTTAAATTTCAGCAAAAAACTATTTTAATGATAATTGATTCATTAAAAGGTGTCTAGAAACTTTTTTACCGTACTATTAATATAATAAGATTGAATGAAAAAATTTATTGGTGCCCATGTTAGTGCTTCTGGAGGTGTGGAAAATGCACCACTCAACGCACAGGCAATAGGAGCTAAAGCATTTGCTTTTTTTACAAAAAATCAACGCCAGTGGTTTGCGGCAGAGTACACTGAGCAAAATATCGAACTGTTCAAATCGCGCTGTTATGAACTGGGATTCTCTCCTGATCATATTCTGCCGCACGCCAGCTATCTTATTAACTTGGGACATCCCGAAGAGGAGGGTGTGAAAAAAT
Organism: Proteiniphilum propionicum; assembly: GCF_022267555.1. Taxonomy (NCBI): domain Bacteria; kingdom Pseudomonadati; phylum Bacteroidota; class Bacteroidia; order Bacteroidales; family Dysgonomonadaceae; genus Proteiniphilum; species Proteiniphilum propionicum. Next base: position 3,268,875 of record NZ_CP073586.1, on the reverse strand, counting down.
CCCGCTCTGCTTTTAATGATGAGATGAAACGTTGTGAACAGTTGGGATTGAACCGGTTCAACTTCCATCCCGGGAGCCATCTGAATCAGATACCTATTGATGAATGTCTTAACAGGATAGCCGAATCAATTAATATCTCACTTGAGAAGACCAATGGAGTAACCGCAGTGATTGAAAATACGGCTGGTCAGGGGACTAATCTGGGACACACTTTTGAGCAGATTGCGCATATTATTGACAGGGTGGAAGATAAAAGCAGGGTGGGTGTCTGCCTCGATACGGCGCACACATTGGCTGCCGGCTACGAAATAAGGACCAAGGAGAGTTTTGATGATACTTTTAAAAAATTTGATGAAATTGTCGGATTTAATTATTTAAAAGGCTTACATATCAACGATTCCAAGAAAGAGCTAGCTTCAAGGGTTGATCGTCACGACAGCCTCGGAAAGGGGGTGATGAACATGAATCTGTTCTCATTTATTGTAAATGACCCGCGATTTGACGACATGCCTTTAATTCTTGAAACTCCCGATGATACCATTTGGGCGGAAGAGATTAAGACGCTATATAGCTTGATAAAACAGGAAGACCCTCAAAAATAATAGAATCCTTGAGTCTCGTCCGATAAGTCTTTTTTCTTGAAAATTTCACAAGATGAACATTGATTATCAATAAGTTACAAACCGATAAAATTGGGTTTTGAGGTTTTCGGAGAGGGCTCAATCCTTTAAAAGCAGGAAAAAACCAGATAAAGCAGGAAGAACCAGATAAAGCAGGAAGAACCCCGATAAAATAGTATAATCATCAAAAAAAAGCGCTACTTCCCGAAGGAGGTGGCGCTTTACTTTATTACTAATCTGTACCAATATCATCTGATCAGGTACATCTGTTTTAATTCAGTTTTATCTCATCCACGAAAATAAAGGCTCTGTTCCCTTTTCCCGGATGCCAGTCCGGCATAACCGAAGGTCTCACCGTTACCTTAAAGTAGCGTGCCGTCACCGGCTCAAATGAAAGGTTGTGGGTAGAGATATCTGACCAGTGTCCGTCTTTCTCATCTGCAATCTTAAGAGCCGACACCTCTGCAAAGATTTTGTTATCATCTGAAGATTCAATGATGATCTCAGAAGCATCAAAAATCCAGTCGCCTGTTACTACAGCGTTGCATACCTCAAGCGATGAGACTTCTGTAGGCTCCAGCATGTCAATTACAGCAATCAGATCCTCTCCCTGGAAACCTATCCACCTTCCGGTACGATAGTTAGTGCTGTTACCGTTAAGCCCGTCGACAAGCATCCCGGCGCCCGAGTACTCGTAACTTCCTGCAGGGGTAGTAAGCAACTGGGCCGGTTTAAAGCTCGACTTGCTGAGGGTGATGTTTTCTTTGAATACCTTGCTGTCTTTTACTCCTTCACGAATGGCTACTGCTCTAAGTTCCGCATTTTCCCTGATGGAGAATTTATCTTCGTACTTCGTGGAAGAGACGGTAGGGTCGCTGCCATCAAGCGTGTAGAATACCGGAGCATTGTCAATGGTGGAGAACTCAACGTCAAGGGCGTTATTGTCGAAGTTGGGAGTGAGCGATGCCTGTACATCGTAAACATGAGTAGCATAGTTATAACCAAGCTTTTCGTATAGCGACAACAGCTGAGGCAGCCTTGTAAGGAACTGTTCATAGTTCTTTTGTCCGGGCTGCATCCACTGTACTTCACACATTGCAGCCAGTCGCGGCAGAGTCATATACTCAACATGCGATGGTTCTCTGATATATTCCGTCCACAAGTTGGCCTGTGGTCCTAATATATGCATTTTCTGATCATCTGTCAACGTGTTGGGCGCAGGCTCAAAGCTATAAACCTGTTCAAGAGGCAGGAAACCGCCGATAGCAAGAGGCTCATCACTAGTGTCCTGTGTCTGATAATAGTCGAAATAACAGTAAGTGGTGGGGGTCATGATCACATCGTGACCCATCTGTGCTGCCTGTATTCCTCCTCCCATTCCGCGCCACGACATAACGGTGGCGTTGGGAGCAAGCTCACCCTCAAGTATCTCATCCCAGCCGATAATGCTGCGGCCGTGATCGTTAAGGAATTTCTCCACGCGAGCAGTAACATAACTCTGTAGGTAGTGTTCGGCAGTATGTCCGTCACGGTCTTTCAAACCCAGCTCTCTGATACGTGTCTGACAGTCGGGGCATTTTTCCCAGCGTACTTTTGGTGCTTCGTCACCACCTATATGAATATACTTTGATGGGAAGATCTCCATTACCTCTGCCAGCACCGCCTCAAGGAAGGCGAAAGTCTCTTCTTTTCCGGGGCATAGCACATCGTCGAAGACACCCCATTCACGTGATACCTCATACGGGCCACCAGTACAACCTAACTCGGGATAGGCTGCCAGCGCGGCTAGCATATGACCAGGCAGGTCCACCTCGGGGATTATTGTAATATAACGTTCTTCGGCGTATTTCACTATCTCTTTCAGCTCATCCTTGGTATAGAAGCCCCCGTGAGGGGTGCCGTCATATTTACCGGTGTTTTTGCCTATCACTGTCTCTTTCCGCATGGAACCGATCTCGGTAAGCTTCGGGTATGATTCTATTTCAATTCTCCATCCCTGGTCTTCTGTCAGGTGCCAGTGAAAGCGGTTGATGTTGTGCAATGCCAGGAGATCGATATACTTTTTCACAAACTCCGCTGGCTGGAAATGGCGTGCCACATCCAGCATCATTCCGCGATATGCAAATCGTGGAGCATCGTTGATGGTTACCGGCGAATACGATACGGTTCTCTGTTTTTCAACAGGCGTGGATTTTCGCAATGTCTGTATACCGTAAAATACAGCTGCTTCGGAAGCACCATTTATTCGTATGGCCTGGTTGTCTATAGTAATCTCATAGGCTTCGGAATTTTCATGGTTCAGCCCCGTAGAAAGGACTATGGCGTTCTGATCGGCAGGAGCTGATGTAACAGCAGGTTTAATCCCGGTGGATATCTCCAGGTAATCTGCCAGAAACTCTGCGTTTCTCTGCATTTTTTCATTTCCTTCGGGGTATACAATCTTTGTCGATCCTGAAAGAGTGAACGGTGTGCCTTCAGTAATAGCAATTTCTCCGGGCAGAGGAACCACGTTGTAATTCACTTCAGCCTGGCTGCTGCTACCGGTATTACACGATGTCATACAGCAGATGGATGCAATAAGCATACTTAATTTAATTATTCTCTTCATTTTTCTTTTTTAATTTGTTTGACTTTATCTTAGTACTTTTTTCAGTTCCAGCAATGTATTTTTAACAATCCCGGCGCCAGTGATCTCTTGCGCGTATTCGTTTATTACGATGGTTTTACCACCCATTTTAACATCGGGGTTCCTGTAAACCATTTTGCTTTCTATCTGCTCACGCGCGGAGAGATGAAATTCTTTAGCTCCGGTCTCTTTTGCAATCTTTGCAATATTTTGCGCATTAACGCCGCTCCCTGGCATGATGACAATGCGGCCGGCGGCTTTTTCCACTAGTTGTTTCAGTAGAGGAATGCCTTGTTCAGCTTTGGGTTGCTGGCCGGAAGTGAGGACTCTATCACAGCCTAAAGATACTATTTTTTCGAGACTTTCAAAAGGATCCCGGCACATGTCGAATGCCCTGTGAAAGGTGATGCTCATCCCGCTTGCGGCATCAATAAGCTCCTTATTACGTTTCATATCTACTTCACCTTCAGCTGTCAGACAGCCTATTACCACACCGTCGGCGCCCAGCTTACGGGCTATCTCAATATCCTTGAGCATGATCCTCTGCTCAAGGGCGGAGTATAGAAAATCACCTCCCCGGGGACGGATGATTACGTTTAGTTTGATATCGAGCAGTTCGCGTGCCAGGGCTATATCACCGTAAGAGGGCGTTGTCCCCCCCTCGGGAATGGCTGCACATAGCTCTACACGGTAAGCGCCACCTTTTTGTGCTTCAACGCAACTGGCTACCGAGTTGGCGCATATCTCTAGTTTATAATCTGACATGTTTGTATTGAATTTCACGTAGTTCTAATTTTGTTAAACTAAATTTATTGCGAAACCAACAGCCCGGTAAAAGTATTGAAACGCCATGTAATCCATTAATTAACAGCAAAACAAACCCACCCAAAACCCAGTAGCACTTTCGCTGATTGTCAGGAGTTTAAAAAATAATTACCGAAGCATTGGCAAAATGATATTGCAAATGTAATAATATTAACAACAAAATTAAACCTTTTCAAAAAAATCAGTTGTTCCTTGTCGACCGTTACAATATTGTACAGCCTTAGAAAATATTAGATAATAGGATGATATAAAGCATAATGAGTGGCCCTATAGTGAACAGATTTACAATTATATAAATTAAAAATTTATATTATATAACATTTTGAGTAATTATGCCTGATAATTATTTTCACTACCTTTACATCATAAAACATATATATGACTTAAATTTAGCTTTAAATGGAGAAATTTAAGCATGCGAAACTAAAATCAAATTTTAATGAAAAAGTATTTTGTTCTTTCACTACTTCTAGTTTTATTCTCGTGTAAACAAAAAGAGGGTACTCAGGTAGAATTAAACCTCATTCCCAAGCCCAATAATACTGAATTTGGTAAGGGAAATCTTAATATCTCAAGTGGGTTTAATGCTGTGACAAAAAATATTGATACCGAATCAGCAGAGATACTATTAACTTTCTTAAAAAACAGTGTAACAATATCTCCTTCAGGTAAGAAACTGCAATTGGTGATGGAGAACCCAAGCGAATTACCTGCTCCGCATGAGTCTTACATGTTGACAGTAAATAGTGATGGTGTGTTGATTTCGGCTTCGAGCGAAGCTGGACTGTTTTACGGAATCCAATCGCTCCTGCAGATGGTTGAAAACAGGACCAGCATCCCTTTCGTGAAAATCGAAGATGCTCCGCGTTTCAGCTACAGAGGGGCTATGATCGATTGTTCGCGTCACTTTGTATCGCTCGATTTTCTCAAGAAACAAATCGACCTGATGGCATACTATAAGTTAAACCGTTTTCACTGGCATTTGACCGATGGGCCTGGATGGCGTATAGAAATCAAAAAATATCCCGAACTTACAGGTATTGCAGCCTGGCGAACGCACGCCACATGGAAAGAGTGGTGGGACTCGGAACGAATATATCTGCCTGAAGGCACACCAGGTGCTTATGGCGGTTATTATACACAAGACGAAGCACGGGAGCTTGTACGCTATGCTGCTGAACGACATATCACCGTGATCCCCGAGATAGAGATGCCGGGTCATTCCGAAGAGGTGCTGGCTGTTTATCCGCATCTTTCGTGTACTGGAAAACCATATACAAGCAGCGAGTTTTGCATAGGGAACGATCAAACGTTTGAGTTCCTGGAAAACGTGTTGACTGAAGTTATCGATATCTTTCCGTCGGAATTTATTCATGTGGGTGGCGATGAAGCCAGTCGCGAACATTGGAAAAAATGCCCTGAATGCCAGGCGCGGATAAAAGCCGAAGGCCTGAAAGATGAAGCCGGATTGCAAAGCTATCTTATAAAGCGCATAGAGAAGTTTTTGAATTCAAAAGGGCGAAAACTGCTGGGTTGGGACGAGATTCTCGATGGAGGATTGGCACCAGATGCTACCGTGATGTCGTGGCGTGGCGAGCAAGGCGGGATTACTGCTGCGCAAAGTGGGCACGATGCTGTGATGACGCCAGGCGAATTTTGTTATTTCGATGCTTATCAGGCAAATCCCGGAACTCAACCCGAGGCCATAGGCGGTTTCTTGCCCATAGAAAAAGTATATTCCTACGATCCTGTCCCGGCTGCTCTTTCGGCCGAAGAGGCGAAACATATATTAGGTGTACAAGCCAACTTATGGGCTGAATATATTCCTACGGAACAACATGTTGAATATATGCTTTACCCACGCTTGCTTGCTTTGGCAGAAGTGGCATGGACACAGCCCGGGAACAAATCGTGGACAGATTTCCGTACACGTGTAAACAGTGCTATACCCGTGTTGCAGCAAAAGGGTTATAACCCGTTTACATTATCCAACGAAGTGGATTTTTCACACGATACCGATTCCGTGGAAAATGCCATTACCGTAACACTTTCCACAGAAAAAGCGCCGGCGGATATACGTTATACCACCGACGGATCACTGCCCGATGCTCAGTCGCCTGTTTATAGCGGCCCTGTTCAGGTGCCTGATTCTGTCATTGTTACTGCACAGTTGTTCGACGGTGAAAAGCCATCAGGCCCCGCTGTAACACGCCGGTTCGACTACCATAAGGCTATCGGGAAACCGGTCTTTTACAATATCCCTGTTAATCCTTACTATGCTGCCGGGGGCGAAAAAGCCCTGGTAAACGGTTTGACCGGTGGATTATCTCATGGCGACGGTCGTTGGCAGGGATTTATGACCAATGGAATGGATGTAACCATAGACCTGGGAAGTACGCAGTCCGTTTATTCTGTCAATGCACGGTTTATGCAGAGTATTGGCCCGTGGATATGGTTTCCCAAAGAGGTGGTAATTGCAGTGTCTGACGATAACAAAATGTTTACTGAATTATCGCGTATCAAAAACAGCGTATCTGAAAAGGAGGCCGGAACGCTGTTCCAGAATTTCGGATGGCAGGGAGCTGCAAGAGGTCGATACATCCGTTACAAAGCCATAGCGAACGGAATAAAAGGCGGCTGGGTTTTTCTCGATGAGATAGTTGTTTGGTAAGTTCAAGGGGGAACAACGTTTTGTTCTTCCATTTGTCGTGTGTAGATAAGATCCGTTGTATGCCAAGAACAAATGATTACTGAAACACCTGCGGCTGATTGAGTATGATTGCAACCGAGGTAAGTCTATCTCCCCAATCCGTTACGACTGATATGTGCACCGTCTCTGTGTGTAGTGACAATATGCGTTGCCACTTAGGCGAACTTCTTTTTTTGACAGTCTGTGCCGGTAATTGAGCTCCAAAAACCATGGCGAACAAGAGCAGGAAAATTTTACATTTGAGGTGGTCGATGGTGATGAATGTTACGAGTTCACTTGGGTGGGGAAGAAGCAATCCATCATTGAGGGGAACCATCCTATTCGCAAAACAGTTCGACCCGGTAAGGAGGAGATCAAGGACTGGAACACTACCGAGAACCTTTATATAGAAGGCGACAATCTCGATGTGTTAAAGCTCCTGCAAAACCCCTACCTGAACAAGGTGAAGATGATCTATATCGATCCCCCTTACAATACCGGGAACGATTTTGTCTACCGTGACAATTTTAAAGTCACGAAAGAGGATTACGAGGAGGATTTGGGTCTGTTCGATGAAGAGGAAAACGATAGCTTCGGCACGGAAATCTTCATCGAGCCAACCCTGAAAGGAAAGCTTGGTGTAAATGCAATTCCGGCAAATAAACACTTGTACGATTACGTGATCTTCGACTCTCCCTAGGTGGAAAAACCATTTGCCGAACAATTGGATATAAGCAGCGAGGTGAGTGTATATGTGAAGCTACCCAAGGGATTTTACATCAACACGCCGGTGGAAAAATGAAGTAAATCTGTTAAGTCATGGAAAAAGAGAATTTCAAATTTTGTCAGTGAAATGTAGCGAACCTTCTCACGAAAAAAAATTTTGAAAAGAAAAATATCCTAAAAAGAGTTTTTTGCAAAAAATTAAATAAACTTCCAGAGGTAATCTTTAGACTGAAAACTTACACGAAACTTTTATTTATTAAATTCCTTTGCGGTAAGAAACTCCCAAATACGTTCCAGGTGGGTATAACTTCCTGTTTCCGGAGAAGCTTTTCGCTGGAAACAATGTTCGCGAGTAGCCAAGGTATGAAGTTCACTCTGAATGCCTATTTGTAGAATTTTCTCCCAAGTCTTTACTGAGTTCATGGCTGCCCATCCATCGGCATCTCCGTGTATAAACAGCATAGGAGCAGTTTTCAAATCGAATGAGAATTCCGGAGCCAATACAGCATCATCTTCATTTCCTTTTTTCACATTGGGTTGATTCAATCCATCGGTCAGTGCATAGGCAGGATAAAAGCCAATCCCCCACTGCACATGACAAGGCTGTTTGTCAATTGCGTCAATAGGCAAATAAGACCGATGTGAAGACGAAGTAACTCCCATTAAAGTTAGGTGTCCGCCTGCCGAACTGCCCATGATACCAATTCGTCCCGGATCAAGTCCGCGCTTAGCCGCTTCGCTTCGTACAATTTTAATGGTACGCTGCAAGTCTTGCCAGGCAGTTGTATGCTTAGCCAACCCAGTTGTAGGCCGAGGTGTACGATACTTTAAGGTTACTACCGTCATCCCCTTTTCATTCAGGAAACGACGCGCAGGTGCTACCTCAAAACCATCCGGGTCGTTTCCTGTATAACTTCCTCCCGAATAGATAATCTGTATTGCCTTTGTTTTCAGGTTCTTTGGTGTATGCCATTCTAGATATGGTGTACACTGATTAGGCTGAATATCTGGTGTTTTTCCCTCTGGCCAGATATCCATTTTCGAGTAATCAAGGCGGTCGCTATCATCGGCATAGCGCTCCATCAACTCCACCTCTTCTTCTAACTTACCCATATATCCCATTTGGCGCATAAATTCAATTCCTCTTTCCAGTCCGAAAGCGCCATGTCCCTTATCCGCATACAGGTGTAATTCGGCAGGAATATTCATTCGTCTGAGTTGCCGGTAAACCAATGTTGAAGTATGTGGAGCATAAACGTCGGTTCCTCCGTGATGAAGACTCATTGGGCAGGTTCGTTCATCAAATTTAAAAACTGAACTCAATTTTACATCCGTTCCATATCCTTGTCGGCTTGCAGGTATGCCTGTTTCGGCATCGGTAGTACCATAAGCCGGGGCATTCACAATCGCCCAATTGATATGACAAGGCAGCTCGTCTATCGGGTCTATTTTATCATAAGCCGAAGTTTGCGAACTGGTAGCCAATAGCAAGGCTAAATGCGAACCTGCCGACATGGAGATAACTCCAATCCTTTCCGGATCAAATCCACGTTTCCTTGCTTCGCTTCGAACTTTACGAACAGCACGTTGTCCATCTTCCCATGCAGTTTGATAAATTGGCAGCCCCACGGGTCTGGGCGTCCTATATACAAAGTTCACACATTGAAATCCTAATTGCGTAAATGTTTTGTTCCATAGTTTAATGAGTTCCATATCACAACAGGACTCGTAACCACCGCCCGAAATAAGAATCATACATCCTCCATTGCGTACTTCCTCAGCTGGTGCATCGTACCATTCCAAGTAAGCGACCCGATTCTTGTCCGCTTTAAAATCTTTTTGCCTGGCCTCGTCTGTCATGGCAGCAATCTGATGGTCTTGCCTATGTGGCATTTTATCCTTTGGCCAAATATTAACTCTTTCACTAGCAAATAAACTAATGCTAATAAACAAAGCTAATAAGCATGTCATCTTTCTCATAGTCGTATTTTTTAAATATAAAGTAAAGAGAACAAAAGTAAGTAAATTCTTTGAAGTAGCTTATTCCAGCTGATGGTCAAAGTTATTTTATCATCTTGTTTTCACCTGATTTCGGTTTAATGTAAGCCTTATCAACTCCATTCCTATTAGGAGTACATTATGACTATATTAGAGCGATATTAGGAGTTGTACCAGTTCAGGAAGATACAGTACCGTCCAACTTTGCCAACGCTATCCTTCCAAATATTTAGTTTGGATGATAATAAGGGATAGTGGGGGATAGCAACTTTTGTATTACCTTGGGTTCAGGTGGAGCGTTAAAAAAAACACAATTCGTACGTGTTCAAGAACATTTTGTTTCTTTCTGCGGTTCTAAAAATGTACTGAGATGCATCAGATACAGCATAAATCATCTAATTATGAATGCAATGAAAGATTTTGACGGAAAGAGCCGGAAAATGGAAAAAGATCCGAGCCAATATATAACGGAGGAGGATAATATCAACGACTTCGACCTGGAGACAGATTTGGATGAGGATCCGGACATCGACCTGGATGAAGATCCGGAATGGGACCCTGAATTGGATATGGATATCGACCTGGAGATCGATCCCGACCAAAGCGAGGCCAGCCGATATAACGAAGAAGAATTCCTGGACTCCGATGAACAGGTCAATGAAAATGATTCATTAAATGAAAACAGGGTGTTTAATTGACTCGTTTGATAAAAGTGCCGCGATCCAGTTCGTCGAAAGCCTGTTGCAACTCTTCCCGGCTGTTCATCACAATGGGGCCACCCCAAGCGACAGGTTCACGGAGTGGTTTGGCTGCCAGCAGCACAAAACGGGCACCCTGATTTCCTGAGCGTACAACGACTGCATCGTTTGTCTCTTCATCGGGATTGGCGGAACGAAATAAAACGGCACACGACTTCTCTTCAAAATCCGAGAGCTGCTCATCCACAGCCAATGTCCCGTCCAGCAGATAGATGAACAGCGTTTCATTGTTTGGGGTTTCCGTGTAGGTCCATGTACTATCGGGTGCAAGATCGATATCAAGGTAGGTAACCTTCACATACTTGCCTTCAAAGACGCCTTGTTTTCCTTTATAAGAGCCTGCCAGTATCCTGACAACCGCATTTTCTTCCGTTGTAACGACAATCTTGTCCTTCGTGATATCACCATAGGCGGGTTCGGTCATCTTATCTTTTGCCGGCAGGTTGACCCAGAGCTGGCACCCCAGCATCCTCTCCGACGCTTTCGGCATCTCCTGATGGATGATTCCCGATCCGGCTGTCATCCACTGGCACTCCTGGTCATGGATGGTTCCCTTGTTGCCCAGGCTGTCGCCATGTTCAATTTTGCCTTTCACCAGGTAGGTGATCGTTTCGATGCCTCTGTGCGGGTGCCAGGGGAACCCTTTGATATAATCCTTTGGATCTGAGGAGTCAAATCCATCGAGCATGAGAAATGGATCGAAATCGGGATTGGTTTCTGCACCCAATACCCTGCGTAAACGAACACCGGCGCCATCTACCGCATGTTGGCCTCTCACAATTCGAGTCGCTTTTCTTTTATTCATCATTTATTCTATTGTTACAGTGTCAAACTTTGATCAGGAAGGGCAAGCATATGCCTTTTCATTGGTTAAAAATACTGGGTTTTTTTAAAAAGGCAAAATAAAAAATATATAATTTAAAGATCGAATGTCACACCTTTTTTTTTAATACCCTTTAAGTCAAGATCCGTTTTTTTGCAAGAAAAGCGATTTATTTTCTTCAAAATGGTTTACCAAAGGGATCGATCATTGTGTCGCTAATATGTATGTAATGAGAGGAATAAGGATTTTGCCCTTTCAATAGTTTTACTTTATGCGCTACTTTGAAATGGAATCCTCCCGTTTTGCGCGTAAATTTGTGTGTTTGGAAAAAATGACACAATACAATATCAAGAGAAATCTTACCAATATTTTCAGATTTAATTTTAATGAAATTTAAAAATAATCGTACCCCTTTTGTTACAACAATTCTCGGAATCACTTCGTTGGTTCTCCTGTTCTGTTCCTGCAATCATTCCAACCAGGAATATGAACCTGCTTTTCCCCTGGGGGAATTTGTCCGCCCCAGGTACGTGAATCCAATCATTGTTCCCGACACAACAGCGCTGTTTCACTGTCCAATGAATAACAGCGATGTTTTTTGGGAGAAAGGGGATGTGTTCAATCCTGGAGTCGTGGTAAAAGGAGAAAAGCTACATCTCTTGTACCGCGCAGAAGACAACTCATCGGTGGGTATAGGTACGCGTGTTTCAAGAATCGGATTGGCCGAATCCCCTGATGGATATACAATGAATAAAAGGAACGCTCCGGTGATCTACCCGGATAGCGACCAGAACAAAGCATACGAATGGCCGGGAGGATGCGAGGACCCCCGTATAGCAGTGACCGAAGAGGGTACTTTTGTGCTTTTTTACACTTCGTGGGACAGAAAAACGGCCCGATTGTGCGTAGCTACCTCTACAGACTTGATTCACTGGGAAAAACAGGGGCCTGCATTTGCTAAAGCATACGAAGGCCGCTTCCTGAATGAGTGGTCAAAAGCATCCAGCATCCTGACCTGCCTGAAGAATGATCGACAGGTCATCAAAAAGATAAATGGACATTACTTCATGTATTGGGGCGAGTATGTGATTTATGGTGCTACATCTACCGACCTGCTCAACTGGACGCCCATTCTGAATGAAGACAATGAACTGGCGGTCTTGATGTCACCCAGAAAGGGTTGTTTCGACAGTGATCTGACTGAATGCGGACCTCCTGCCATTTGGACGGAAGAGGGTATTATTCTGTTGTATAATGGAAAGAACAAAGAAGGAGAGGGTGATCACCAATATGCACCGAATGCATACTGTGCCGGACAGGCTCTATTCGATAAAAATGATCCTGAAAAATTGATTACACGACTGGATAAACCTTTTCTGTTTCCCGAAGAAGAGTTTGAGAAGAGCGGACAATATCCTGCCGGAACAGTCTTTATTGAAGGGTTGGTCTATTTTCAACAAAAATGGTTTCTTTATTATGGATGTGCCGATTCAAAAGTGGCAGTGGCCGTATATGACCCGTCCACACAACAATGAAAAAATTTAGTATCATGCGGAAAAGTATCTTGTTTCTTTTATGCGCTTTTTGCAATTTCTATTTTTTGATTGCCAAGCCGATCAGTCTTGTGGATCTGCGTTGTGAGAACCTCATAAATCCAATAGGCATAGATAACCTGGCGCCACACTTCAGTTGGAAATTAAAAGGGGATTCCATCGCGAGGCAACAATCCTTTGAAATTCAGGTCGCTACAGATAGTGTGCTGTTTGATAAAGGGAAAGCCGATTTGTGGAATACCCGCATTCACTCATCCGCCTCGGTGATGGTTCCCTATCAGGGAGCCTCCTTGAGATCCCGCTTGCTTTGCTATTGGAGGGTACGCGTATGGGATGAGCATGGGAAAACTTCTGATTGGAGCCCTGTGCAACGTTTTGCTGTGGGTATCGTAGCGAAGGATTATCTGAAGGGAGCATATATTGGATTGGGTGGGGGAGATGTCAGATCGCCTCTCCTGAGAAAATCATTTGTTGTCAACGAACGAGGTGTCACATTCTTGCATGTCAATTCTTTGGGTTATCACGAAATATACATCAACGGGAAAAAAGTAGGAGAGGATGTGTTATCGCCTGCCGTATCGCAGTTAAATAAACGTTCGTTGGTGGTTACCTATGACGTGACCTCTTATCTGCAGCAGGGAAAAAACGAAATCGTGCTATGGCTCGGACAGGGATGGTATAAGAAGACAACTTTCGGAGCTGAACACGACGGACCGGTAGTAAGAGCCGAAATGTGTACCCTGCAGCAGGGGAAATGGCGACAGATTGTGGCGACAGATGCTTTCTGGAGCGGTCGCGCGAGCGGATACGCAGACACTGGAACATGGCAGGCCCTGCAGTTCGGAGGAGAAAGAATAGACGGTCGACTTCTTCCGGCTTGTTTGACATCCGAGAACCTGGATAGATTGAAATGGGAGCCGGCAAAAGTGATGGCCATTACGCCTCATCAGGTTTCATCTCAAATGTGTGAAACCAACAGGATACAGGAGGTACTTTCCCCAAAGAGTATCGAAGCATTGGGCAACGATACCTGGCTCGTAGATATGGGAAAAATGGTGACGGGATGGTTCGAACTGTCGGTTCCTGCACTCAATGCAGGACACGAGATCGTAGTTACATACAGCGATTTCATGACCAAAGAGGGTCAAATTGAAGAGCAGGGTGAACGGGATCTATACATTGCTTCCGGCAGGGAAGGGGATCTGTTTCGAAATAAATTCAACCATCACGCTTTCCGTTATGCCAAGATTGCCAATCTGCCGGAGAGGCCCACTTCCAGTCAGATAAAAGCATATCTGATACACGGTGATTATCAGCCGGCGGCAACGTTCAGATGTTCCGACAATGAGCTGAATGCTATTCATGACATGGTCAATTATACCCTGCGTTGTCTCACATTTAGCGGTTATATGGTGGATTGTCCCCATCTGGAGCGCACCGGTTACGGCGGCGACGGGAACTCATCAACACAAGCGCTCCAGACGATGTTTGATGTATCGCCCACCTATATGAACTGGTTACAGAGCTGGAAAGATGTAATGCGTGAGGGAGGCAGCTTGCCTCATGTGGCGCCAAATCCCGGTGCAGGAGGTGGGGGACCTTATTGGTGCGGATTCATGGTGCTGGCTCCCTGGCGGACTTTTGTCAACTATGGCGATCCCCGTCCCCTGGAGCTCTACTACGATGCAATGAAACAGTGGATGAGCTATGTGGATAAATATACCGTGGAGGGCTTGTTAAAACGCTGGCCGGATACCCCCTACCGTGACTGGTATCTGGGGGACTGGCTTGCTCCATACGGAGTGGATACCGGTGCTCAGTCTTCCATTGATCTGGTGAACAACTGTTTTATCAGCGAGTGTTTGCAAACACTGGAGAAGATTGCCTTACAACTTGATAAGCCGGATGAGGCACAGCTTTTTGCCGATAAAAGCGCTGTACTGAACAAGTTGATTCATCAAACATTCTTCGATGCCGAAATGAATATCTATGCCACAGGATCGCAGCTCGATATGTCCTATCCCATGCTGGTGGGAGCAGTGCCAGAGGAGTTGATCGGAAAAGTGAGAGATCAGTTGATTTCCCGGACCAAGGAGCAGCACAAGGGTCATATTGCAGCCGGATTGGTTGGAGTGCCCATTCTAACTGAATGGACAATCCGGAACAGGGAAGCAGATTTTATGTATGACATGTTAAAGCAGCGGGATTATCCCGGTTATCTCTACATGCTCCAAAACAATGCCACCACCACCTGGGAATACTGGAGCGGTGAACGCAGCAGGGTTCATAATTGCTACAACGGTATTGGTAGTTGGTTCTACCAGGCTGTGGGAGGAATCCGCCCCGATGAGCAGTACCCTGGTTATCAGCATGTTTTTATTGAGCCGCAGATCCCCGAAGGAGTGACATGGGCGCATACGACCAAGGAGACTCCCTACGGGACCATCATCCTGAAATGGGAAGTGAAAGACAACGTGCAACGGATGCACTTCTTGTTGCCCGCGGGAGTGGAGGCTACAGTTCTTGTACCCAAACATACACAAAAAGGGACACTGAATGAGGATGAACTTTCTTTGGAGGGCGACCTCTTTCTGAAAAGTGGCACATACGATGTAGAGTTTGTGTTGCCGCAGCCGGGTTTGAATTAGAAAAGAAATTATCTCATTTATATCAATTATAGAATGAAAAAAATTGTAGTCGTTATTTATCTGCTGTCAGTCGCCCTTCATATGAGCGCACAAAGTATTCCCGTTTTCAAAGAGGGCGAACGGGTTGCTTTTATAGGAAACAGCATCACCTGCGGTGGTCGTTATCACTCTTATATCTGGCTTTATTATATGACCCATTTTCCGGGAATGCGGATCGATATCTTTAATGAAGGGATCGGTGGTGATGTGGTACAACAAATGTCACAGAGAATGGATAAAGTGTTTGAGCATCGTCCCACCATTGTGACCCTCACTTTTGGGATGAACGATGTGGGGTATATGGATTTTACGCTTCCTGGAAATGATACAATCGGAGAGAGAAATGTAAAAACCTCCCTGAATCATTATCAACAGATGGAGAAGATCCTGAAAAAACAACCGCGCGTAAAAAAAATACTGATTGGTAGTTCACCGTATGATGAAACTTCAAAACTGAATAAAGTCCCTTTTCCTGGGAAAAACAATCTGATTGCGGATATCTCAGATTATCTGGCGAAGCGAGCTGCGGATAATCAATGGTATTTTATTGATTTCAACCGTCCCATGGTCGCAATCAATCAACGGGAACAACAGTTTGATTCTACCTTCACTTTGTGCGGACGTGATCGCATTCATCCTTCCACAGACGGTCATCTGGTCATGGCTTATCTTTTCCTAAGAGCACAGGGTCTGGCTGGTAATCCGGTCGCTGATATTTCCATCTATGCTGCAGGGAAAGCCATTACGCATGCAGTGAATTGTACTGTTTCAGATCTTTCTGTTTCTGCACAAAATATTTGTTTTACTTATCTGGCAAAATCACTTCCTTTTCCTATCGATTCATCCTATTATGACAATGAATTGCACAATCAGGCTGATGGCTTGAAGGTGATTCCATTTATGGAGGAGCTGAACCAGGAAGTATTGACTGTAGCAGGGTTACCAGATGGATACTACTTGCTAAAAATTGGAGGAAAGGAGATTGCCCGTTTTACGGCATACCAGTTAAGACGGGGAATCAACCTGGCTTCTTATGGAAATACCCCGCAATACGAGAGAGCACAGAAAATAGCCAGGTTGAACGAGCAGCGCTGGTTGATGGAAAGGGAAATGAGAGAGTATTACTGGATGGAATATCATTTGATGCGTAGAACAGGAATGTTGTGGAAAGGAGATGAAGCGGCTGTGGATACGCTCCTTAAATACCGAGAGATTGATCCGTTTGTGAACTGGAACCATAAATACTGGCTTCATTTAAGGAGTGAAAGTGTTCGTAAAAATACCATCGAAGAACAACAGCATCTGACCGATCAGATATACCGCGAAAATAGACCTGAAGCATTGAAGGTTGAACTGATCAAACTCTGACACATGAATTTAATCGATGCATTCTGTCAACATAAAAAATATACATAAAAAATATACATAAAAAAATAGAGTCTTAAAAAAATGAGTATTTATTTGAATAATGGTTTACTATGAAGAATTCTTTGAAATTTACTTTATTCCTTTTTTTTGTCTGGAGTCTGGCCTCTTGCAACAATGACTTTCTGGATCAGACCCAAACGACAGATTTGGATGAGAACAAAGTCTTTTCCGACAGTGCGTATACCGCCGGTTTTCTAACCCAGATCTATGTGGATGTAGGATTTGATACCGACCTCAACCGCTTCAATGGCTGGGGTACGAAAGGAGGAGGGTTGCAGGTTGCCAGCGACGAAGCTGAGTTTGTTCAGTCGAATGCCATTTCCACCGGGATGATGTTTGCTACCGGAACCATCAATCCTGTGACGGTCACGGCAGATGTCTGGGAAAAATGTTACCGGAACATCCGTCGGGCGAATGTTTTTTTGAAAAAAGTTGACGGAGCGCCGATTATTGAATCCACAAAACAACAGTATAAATCGGAAGCCAGAGCGCTCAGGGCATGGTATTATTTTATCCTTTTACGTCACTACGGAGGGATACCGTTGATTGGAGATGAGGTCTATGGTGCGGAGGATGAAATGAAAACCAGTCGCAACACTTTTGCCGAGTGTGTGGATTACATTGTAACAGAGGCCGAAGCAGTCCTGAAATCACATACCCTGCAACCACGCACAAGGGGTCGTAACAATGGAAGGGTGAGCGAAGCTGTTTGCAGGAGCCTGATATCCCGTGTCTTGTTATATGCAGCCAGTCCTTTATACAACGGGAGCGGATTTGGTACCGAAGATACAAAAGAACTGCTGGGTTATCCCACCTACGATGAGAACAGGTGGAAACTGGCACTCGACGCGGCAAGGAATATGCTGACGATGAGCGGTAACTTCCGATTGTTTGATTATCATTTGAATGATCGCAAGGAATATGAACCGGGATTTGGATTTTACGCGATCTTCTTTCCGCCCGATTTTAATAATATTACGCAATACGAAGGGCAGACATTTGATATGGGAGCCTATTGCGAATTGATTTTCGAGAAAAAAGATCGTCATGGTGTCACGGTGATGTCTTTTCTGGATCCTCCTTCATGCGGCGGTGGCGGCGATGCTGGTTATGTATACGGTGATCTTGCCAATGCCTTTCCGATGATTGACGGTAAGCCGATAGGTGAAAGTGCATATCCCTACAATCCGTTGCGGCCCAACCTGAACAGAGATCCCCGGTTCGCAAATACGGTGATCTATGACAGTTGTAAGGTTTACAGCGGAGGCAATGCAGATCATATTGTATACACCCGTCAGGGTAGGGGGGCTACGCAGGATGCGGTGCACAGCGGGACTCCCACCGGGTATTATATCCGCAAAATGATTCATCGGAATGCTTCTGCCAATTATTGGCTCGAGCCGCCACAGAATCGTCCTCTGATAAGATATGCAGAGATATTACTTAACTATGCCGAAGCGGCCAACGAGTTTTTTGGCCCTGATTATACTGAGTTCCTTGGTGAACAGGAGATGAGTGTCTATACAGCCTTGAAACTCATTCGAAAACGCGCTGGTATCCAAGCGGGTGAAGATGGAATGTATGGTCTTAAATCCCATATGAGCAAGGAGGAGATGAGAGATGCTATTCGTCTGGAACGTCGTCTGGAACTTGCATTTGAGGGTTTCCGATTCTTCGACGTGCGTCGCTGGAAGATCGCAGAGCAGACAGACAATGTCATGATGCGTGGAATGGAAATTACCAGAGAAGCAAATGGTAATAAAACCTGGCGTGAGTTTGATGTGAGAAAACATGTATTCCGTCAGGGTATGTACTTTTGGCCTATCCCCTATCAGGAGACAGTAAAATCGCCAGATTTGTTACAGAATCCTTTTTATGATTAATAGTGTGAGCGTAAAAAAATAAAAGAATCATATGAAAAACAAGATAATAAAAGTGGCTTTTGTGCTGCTCTCCATGATCGTGTTGAATGCATGTAACAAATTTAGTGCGACGGAGAGCGACGTGTATGAAGAAACTCACAAGGACTTGAGCGGGATCTGGAAGCTGGAAAAAGTAACACGCAACGGAATTGATATTACCGGACTGATGGACTTTTCCAAATTCAGCCTCGAACTGAAAGAAAATGGAAACTATGTGATTGAAAACTACCTGCCTTTTGTGGTAAAAAATAACGGGAGATGGCAAGTGGACGATCCTCTTTACCCTTTTCACCTGATATTTGAGGAAGAAGGGGGAAGCTCGGAGGAAGTAAACGTTGAAATTGAATATATGATTGTAAACGGAAAGCGTTCACTCTCTATTGACCTTAGTCCTGGCTGTTTCAGCAACGTTTATACTTATGTATTTAACAGAACAGATCAACAATAAAAAGGAGATAATCTGATGAAAAAAATGATACAAACAATCCGGGAGAAAAAAGCATTCTACACGATTTTGCTTTTGCTGGGATTAATCATGTTTAGCTGTGTATACCTTGATTCAGTAAAAGTAACGCAGATATATGACGGAGAAGAAGTAGCCTGGGCAAAAGCGGGAGACATCGCTACATTTACGCTCAAGGGACACATTGAATGCCATGAAGATCATAACGGTGTAAAATTTGTGGTGGGTTTCCTTGCTCCAAAGAGTTGGAAAGTGTCGCAGAACGCGAAGGTTACCTACAAAAATGACCTTGCTGAGGATCCCAATCAGGAAAAAACCATGTCATTAATTCCAGAAACATCCTTGCCCAAGAACGGCGGAGGACGCACCTGGGTGGAAGCATTGACACAGGAGTATGGTGTGGGTCCCAACGTGCTGGATGACATGGAATGGGTGGTTTTTTGGACCGACGACTCATGGGATATCGTCAATAATGCCAATCCCAATTATACCATTTACATTCGGACGAATGTGGGAGAACAAAATATGAAAGCAACGCTGGGATTCTTTGTGAATCACACCGATGATGGTTTTAGCAACGGTGGTGATCATAAAAAGGTGAAATTCAGCGATGAATGCTTCGAAGTCGTGGATGGAAAAGGTCTTACAATCGACTATTGCAATGATCACTACAATAAAGTGCAGCCACTGGCATCGTTGCAGGATGATTTTGTGACTTTCAGTTTCAATGGTGCCGTAAACCTGGATAATGCACTCTCCAAATCGGGAGAAGTCTACCTGAAAGCAATTGCTGTCACTGATGCTGGGAATCGTTACACAGTGAATGAAAAGAGTGGAAAAACACAGTTGACAAAAGAAAACGCCTTTTCTGATACCTATAGTATTACAATCTGGCCTTCAGATTTTTTCAGTGTCAATGATGATGAACACATTGTATCTGTGGATTATTGGTTCACAAATAAAAATGAAACCATTGTGATCTCCAAAACGGATGATGATGCCCTTCTGGGTGAAGAAAACCCGGAAGAGATGGCTCCCTTTTATTTCGAGTTTTTGTGTGAATGATTCATCATTGTTTAAAAACTAAAATTATTTGTATGTACACAATTTCATTTACAAAAAAATACTGCCCTTTATTTGTTTGCGTCATCTGTTGCTTTTGCATGGGCCTGGGACCGATAAAAATGATGGCACAGGATAAAGGGAATGCAATGTATACTTGCAGGATTCTGGACCAGGCGAACAACCCTGTGTCAGGTGTTGTGATCAGAGCAAAGGGAGAAAATGCCTTTTCGCAGACGAACAGTGAGGGCTTTTTTTCCTGTGAATACGAAAAAGGAAAAATAATTACACTTACTCATCCCGACTACCTCTACAAGGAAATCACGTTGAATGTATCACAGGAGAACAGTGGGGAGAACTTGATTTATCTGACAGAGAATGCTTTGCAGAACAATCAACCTGTTACCGGACCTTATGGCGAAAGTAAGCCAAAAGATGCTTTTTTGGGGGCTTCATCTACCGTATACACGGACGACCTGACAAAAACTGTTTCGTCAACCATTTTAGAAGCTTTGCAAGGACGGTTGACCGGACTGTATATTTCGCAATACCGAGGTACCCGCTTAACGGAAAGTGACAATTCGCAGTTTTTTCTGAACTCCCGGGGAAATTCCCCGATTGTGGTCATTGATGGAGTGCAGCGTGATCTGTTATCGATTGATCCCGAAGCAATAGAGTCTGTTTCTATTCAAAAAGATGCACTTTCCTCCATGTTTTTAGGAATGCGAAGCTCACGGGGCGCACTGATAATTACGACAAAGAATCCATCGAAGGGAGCTTTTCACCTCTCATTAACAGGACAGTTTGGGGTACAAAGCATGATTAACAAGCCAAAGCCACTCTCTGCCTCACAATACGCTTATATGTTAAATGAAGCATTGTCGAATGATCATAAGGAGATTTTTTACAATTACGATGATTATGCAAAATATCTCGATCAGAGCAGTCCTTTCACCCATCCCGATGTCAACTGGCAGAATGAATTGTTGAATGACCATGCCACTACACAGTCTTATAACCTGAATGTATCGGGTGGAGAGAGGGTCGCACAGTACTATATCAGTCTTGGGTATCATAACGAAAACGGATTATTTAAGACTGACCCGGCCAACAGTTACAATACCAATTTTCAGTTTGAGCGTTACATGATCTCTTCAAAGGTAAATATAAATGTCACGGAAGATTTTACCGCTTCCCTCACTGCACTGGCCCGTTTACAGGAAAACAACCAGCCGGGAGGTACAGGTACTGGATACAGTGATTTGTTGAATGCCATTTACACCACACCCAACAATGCTTATCCGGTGAAAAACCCGAACGACAGTTGGGGTGGCAATCTTACTTTCAACAACAATTTGAAGGCCCAGACTCTTCATTCCGGTTATATTGCCGACAACTCAAGGGATATTTTGGGGACCATGAACCTGAAGTATGATTTTCACAAAGTGGTAAAAGGATTGAGTGCACGTTTCATCGGAAGTGTATCTACCCAAAACCGGTCTTCCGTTACCCGAACCAAAAGGGCACCGGTCTATCAGTTGAAGCTGGAGGAGGGATCCGTGGAACCTTCCTATACGATGTATGGTTCTTCCTCTCCTCAAAGTAATAATTTCTTCGCCAAATCAAATTATCAGTATATGTATGGTCAGTTTGCCATGGATTACACGCGTCGGTTTGACAAACATAATTTTCAGGCCACCTTGCTGGGAGATACAAGAACAGAACTGGTAAATAATGAACTGCCTAAAATTCCCTCCAACGTGATGGAAACATTGTCATATGATTATGATGACAAGTATTTCGTGCAGTTGGCATTGACCGAGAGCTATTACAATCGGTATGCCGAAGGGCGTCGCTGGGGTACATTTCACGCCGTGGGTCTTGGATGGGACATCAGTAAAGAGAATTTCATGTCTTCGTTCAATAAAAACATCAATCAGTTCAAACTGCGTGGCGTATATGGTAAAACAGGAAATGGCATAGACAATACGGGTTACTACGACTGGCGACAGACCTTCGAGCAGATTACTACAGCTGCTTATCCCCAGGGTTCCTCAATGAGCAACGGATACTTCACTCGGGAGTACGGCGCGCTGGCGAATCCTTTTATAACATGGGAAAAATCACAAAAGGTAAATCTGGGTCTGGATGCATCTTTCTTTAACCGTCGCCTGCAATTGACTGTCGACTACTATAATGATAAATATTATGATCTATTGCAAACACGGGGCAAGAATATAGAGCTGATGGGTATTTCTTTCCCTACAGAAAATATTGGAAAAGTGCGAAGATTTGGAACAGATGTTTGGTTGACTTACCAGGACCATGTCGGCTCACTCAATTATTACTTGTCGGCCAATTGGAGTACGGAGCAAAGTCGTCTCCTGTTTAAGGACGAACAAAATGTACCCTATGATTATCTGCGGGAAACAGGTCGTCCTGCAGGGGCACTTTTCGGACTTGTAGCAGACGGATTTCTTACAGCTGGCGACCTGAAGAACGGTTATCCCGTGATGGAGGGTTATGAAAACATTCAGCCCGGAGATGTGAAATATGTGGACATGAATAAGGACGGTACCATTGATGAGTTTGACCGAACTGTGATTGGCGGAGATAAACCCTTCAGCTACTTTGGTGCGAACTTGGGTTTTGAGTGGCGCGGAGTTGAATTCTCCATGTTATGGCAGGGGGCCTACAACCGGGATATTTATCTCAGTGACAGAACCCTCACCGAAGGATTCCAATCTATCGGGCAGAGCTATGGACAAGCGTATCAGGTTCTATTAAACAGATGGACACCGGAGAACGCTGCCACAGCCACTCTGCCGCGACTCTCTGCCGGAGGAAACGGGTATAACCATCAATACTCCTCACTCTGGATGAAATCGGGTAATTTCTACCGCCTGAAGAATATCCACCTGGCCTATTCACTGCCGGTATCTGTTTCTCAAAGATTGCTGGGAGGTGTGAGGGTGAAACTATTTGTAAGTGGACAGAATCTTTTTACAAAATCAGCGCAGAACTGGGTCGATCCTGAGGTCAGTTTTACCAGTGCTCCATTGCAGCGTTGTGTGAGTACCGGAATTAATTTCAAATTTTAAATCAAGATTTACATGAAACGATTGAAATATTTTGTATGGATTGTCGGAATCATCTTCTTTACACAACTCTCGTGTACAGATAATTACGAAAGTCTGCCTGTAGACAGGTTTACCGATGAGTTTGTTTTTTCAACGACTGACTCTACGGGCAAACAGGCGCGACAATTCCTGAACATGATTTATGAGCAATTGCCAAACAGACACAATGGTGTGGGCGGTGACTATCTTGAGGCAGCTACAGATAATGCCCTTTCCATTGCCCTGGATGATGAACCCGATGTATATAAACTGTTGCTGGGAAGATATACAGCAAGCAACCGGATAAACTCTGATATGAAATGGGGCGATTATTATGCCTCTATTCGCAAGGTCAACATCCTGATCAAAAATATCGATGTGGTACCGTTCAAAAGCTTTTATACCGATGCTTTGGGAAATAAACGACCCTTGAATGCATCGATGAAGGCCGAAGCACGTTTTTTAAGAGCTTACTTCTATTTTGAACTACTTCAACGTTACGGGGGGGTACCCTTGATCGGAGATCAGATCTTCGGACTCGAAGATAATCTGGAGCTCCCAAGGAATACATTTTCCGATTGTGTGGATTATATCGTGAATGAAATTGAGGAGATCAAAGATTCACTTCGTACCATTCCATTTGAATACCCTGAGGAGTTTGCGCACGTAGCAACCCGCGAAGCGGCATTGGCCTTGAAGACCAGGGTGCTTCTATATGCTGCCAGTCCTCTGTTTAACGGAAACACCCTGGAAGAAGGAAATGAGCTGGTAGGGTACGCTTCTTATAAACGTGAACGCTGGAAGTATGCTGCCGATGCGGCAAGAAGTTTTATGGATACGTACGGTGAGAATGGCAGCAATGTATTCAAGTTGGCTCCCGATTTCCGTAAGATTTTTACCAACTGGTACGGGGGAGATAATCCTGAGTTGATCTTCTTCCGGAATACCGGAAACAACACAGGATTGGAAACGGTAAACGGACCTTTGGGCTTCTCTGGTATCAGGCTCGGAAACGGACGTACCAACCCCACTCAGAACTTGGTGAATGCTTTCCCGATGAAAGACGGGTTTGCACGTGGCGAAAGTCCGAAATACGCATACAATCCTCAAAGACCTTATGATAACCGTGATCCCAGACTCGACCAGACAGTCTTGCACAACGGATCGAACTGGCTTGGCACACAGTTGAAAACCTATCAGGGAGGGCCTCACAATCCTGCTGCTACAGGTCAGTACTCAAGAACCAGTTACTATATGCGAAAGTTTCTGGGTGATTTTGAGAATGCTGATCAATATGGCAATACGCTTCACCTGTGGATCATGTTCCGGTATGCGGAGATACTACTCAATTTCGCTGAAGCAGAAAATGAATATCTGGATACACCCTCCGACGAGATATATGATGTGCTGATTGCATTGCGCAGGAGAGCCGGAATTGAACCCGGAGACAACCAGAAGTATGGTCTGGAAAGCAACATGTCACAAAGTAAAATGCGCGAAGCTATTCAGAATGAAAGACGCATCGAGCTGGCATTTGAAGAGCATCGCTACTGGGATATACGTCGCTGGAGGATTGCCGAAGATGTTTTCTCGGAACCGGTCAAAGGAATGCAAATTGTCCTAAGCCAGGGCAACCCTTCTTATCAGGAGATCAATCTGATTCAGGCTCCTTTCAATGAGAGGCGCTATCTCTATCCCATTCCCTATTCCGAAGTGAACAAGAATATAAATATGGTTCAAAATCCAAAATGGTAATTTTATGAAACGAACAATCATCATACTATTCTATCTACATATCATCACCCTTCTCATCGGACAGACCAACATCCTGAAAGGAGTTGTTACTGCCACCGACGGTGAGCTTCTGATCGGGGTAAATATTAAGGTGAAAGATACGGGAAGAGGAACAATTACAGATATTGACGGAAATTTCCAGCTTGCTGTGGAGCCAGGAGAACATTTGGTGCTAACTTATATTGGTTTTAAAGACCTGGAATATGTGGTGGGAGCACAAAAAAATGTACAGATCGAGCTGGAACCCGACCAGACAAGCCTGGATGAGGTACTTGTTGTGGGTTATGGAAAAGCAAAACGTATCACCATGACCGGAGCTGTGAGCGGAGTTACTGCCCGCGAACTGCGCACTGTACCTACAAGCAACATCCAGAATGCCTTGTATGGAAAACTGCCAGGTTTTTTTACACAACAAACTTCGGGACAACCGGGTAAGGATGCTTCAGATTTCTTTATTCGTGGCAAGAGTTCACTGAATGATGCAGGTAACCAGCCGTTGATCATCGTGGATGATGTGGAGTATTCCTATGATCAGCTCTCACAGATCAATGTCAACGAAATTGAAAGTATATCTATCCTCAAGGATGCATCTACCACGGCTATTTATGGCATCAAGGGTGCCAATGGAGTACTGGTTGTGAAAACCCGCAGAGGGCTTGAAGGAAAGCCACAGATCAATCTGCGTATGGAAGGAGGGGTGCAAACGCCTGTTCGTACGCCCAAATTTCTGAATTCTTACGAAACAGCTTCCCTGGTGAATGAAGCTTATACAAATGACGGTTTGCAACCCTTGTTTTCTGATGAGGACCTGCAGGCATTCAAAGATGGTTCAGACCCCTACGGACATCCGGATGTGAACTGGTATAATGAGATCTTTAAAAAGATTGCTTTCCAGGAGAACGTGAATGTCGATATTTCTGGAGGAACGGCCAAACTGAAATACTTTGTTTCTACGGGTTATTTTTCACAAAATGGATTGGTAAAGGACTTTTCCAGTGCTAATGACGATATCAATACCAATTATTTTTATCGTCGGTTTAATTACCGTACGAATCTCGACTTTGACATCACCAAAAGCTTGAATATGCGCCTGGATGTGACCTCGCGTTTCATGAATATCAATGAACCGAATAACATGAACGCAACAGGTGAAATATATAATTTCTCCAAAATGCGTCCCTATTCGGCACCGTTTCTAAACCCCAATGGTTCTTTTGCTTATTTATATGATACGGACTCCCATAGTCCTACTTTAAATGCAAGACTGGCTAACGAAGGATACAAGCGAACCCGCCGGAACGACAACAATATCTTGTACGGCGCAAACTGGAAAATGGATTTTATTACCGAAGGACTTAGTTCCAACTTCCGTGTAGCATACTCGAATATTTATGAGAATAACCGGTCGGTATACCGTTTCAGTGATGGCTATCCCACCTATCATTATGATCCGGAAACAGAGATCTATTTCATCAATCCCAACGGAACATATGCCTATGGCACCTACGGAATAGGGGGAGGCATCAACCAATCGGTGAAGGACCTGAACATTCAGGCATCCTTGAACTATGCACGTACATTCAAGGAAATTCACGACGTGAGCGCCATGCTGCTTTATAATCGTCAAAGCCGAACTACGGAACACACGGGACAGAAGATACCTGAAAACTTTGAAGGATATACCTCCACTATTGGTTACAAATACAAGAATAAATATCTGATCGATTTCAATATGGCGTATAACGGGTCGGACCGTTTCGGACGCGACAACCGCTTTGGGTGGTTCCCCGCAGTGGGAGTAGGATATAGCATTTCAGAAGAATCTTTTTTCAAAAATCGGTTTTCCTTTGTGCAGCTGATGAAAGTAAGAGCTTCCTACGGATTGGTCGGCTCTGACATCGCACCAGGGGGACGTTATCTCTATAATCAAGTGTACGAGGCGGGTGACAACTATTATTTCGGCGACAGGGCACAGACTTTCCCAGGGTATAGAGAAGGGGATCTGGGCAATGAACACGTGACCTGGGAGAAGGCCAGAAAATTAGACTTGGGACTCGATTTGAATATTTTCGATAAGATTTCTTTTACCATCGACTATTTTTACGATGAACGCTACGACCAGCTGGTAAGGCGAAACGATACACCTTTGTTGCTTGGTATTGGCACTGCCCCCTTGAATGTGGCACGTACAAACAACCGGGGTGTGGACGGTCAGTTGGGCTATCAGACTCGTGTAGGTTCAGTGAATATTAATACAAATCTGGTGTTTTCCTACGCGAAGAATAAGGTAATCTACAAAGCAGAGGCGCAACAGAAGTATGACTGGCTTGCAGAAACGAGAAAACCCATTGGACAACCTTTCGGTTATATCAACATCGGTTATTATACACCGGATGAGATACTGAAAATTACGGAAGGTGCTGAAGATGCCCCGGCTGTCCCCAATACCGATATTCCGGTACAGGCAGGAGACCTGAAGTATATGGACCTGAACAACGATGGGGTCATCAACGATTATGACAAAGGAGCTATCGGCATGCCCAACCTGCCGAATACCACACTGGGATGGAACATAGGAGGCAACTGGAACGGATTTAGCTTGAGTCTGTTGTTCCAGGGTTCGTTCAACTACAGCTTCAGTGTGGTAGGTACAGGTATAGAACCCTTTAAAAGCCAGTTTCAGCCACTTCATATGAAACGCTGGACATTGGAGAGTTATCAAAACGGGGAAGAGATTGAATTCCCCCGCTTGACCAGTAATCCGGCGACTATCAACAGTGCAGAGAACTATATGTCGGATTTCTGGTTGATTGATGCATGGTATGTTCGGTTGAAGACGGTGGATTTTTCCTATCAGTTCCCGAAAAGAATGCTTCCCGGCTTTCTAGATTCGGTCAGGATTTACGTGAATGCTTATAACTTACTTACGTTGACAAACTATAATAAATATCAACAAGATCCCGAGATCTCCACAAACTCTGCAGGTGATGCCTATATGAATCAACGGGTATTTAACCTGGGATTTCAGGTATCTTTCTAAGAATGAGTCGTTGATATGTAATTGAAAGTTACTTTTTAAAAGAGAGAGATGTGGCATGGCTGTATGTAGAAGCAGAATTGCCTGCCGAATGCAGTCATGCCATTGTATTGCCTGATTGAATAAACCAATCAACAAAACCGTAAAGAGATGAAAGAGAGTGCTTTGAAGCGGGGAGTAAGTAATTTCTCCAGAAAGCAGTTGACTACCTTCCTTTGGTGTAGTTTTCTTTGTCTATTCTTTATTTCCTGCGAAGAGGAAACAAGACCTCTGCCCAACACCGGCAGAGCTATCAAATCATTTAAAATAAAGAATGGACAGATAGGAGCCGAGAGAGTGAATGTGGATAACTTTACTGTTCATGTGACCATTGACAGGTCCGTGGATCTCACTTCTGTCATTCCTGAGATAACCATATCAGAAGGAGCTTCTATCTCTCCAGCATCGGGAGCGGCGATTGATATATCAAAGAATCTTCAATCCAGTTATGTGGTCACGGCAGCTTCTGGACAGGGCAGGGAGTGGATCATACATTTTGAAATTGTGGACAATGACATCAATACAATGGAATACGGTACCTTTATTATCACCGGTGTGACAGGTAACAAAGTGCCGGGTGTACAAGGCGATTTGTTGTATAATGACAAGTACTGGGATCACGCCGTGATAAATCTTCAAAACAATGAAGGACGCAAATGGCAAAAATGGCACTTTATATTCGAAAAAGAAGAGAATGGGAAAAGATATTTTACACTCAGAAATCTTTTCAGTGGTCTCTACCTTACACTTCATGTTGGAAATGAGACCGATGGTATATCCCTCTTTCAGGATCAGGCATACAGTGAAGACAGAGATAAACAGTTGTGGACCATCCAAACCGCTGGTACAAATAAATACAAGATCATAAACAAGCAGAACGGATTGCTGCTTACTATGGCTGATGGTGAGTTGAAACTACTTGCTGATGGAGACAACATCTCGCAACTGTGGTACCTTAATCCTATTCCTTATGAAAGCTACAGAGATGTGGAGGTGCAGAATTTTTTTAGAAGAAACGAACCCTGGATGGGATCGGTCGCATTTGATCAGGGCAATTCAATCCCCCTCACCTGGGGTGATAACAACGGCAAGATACTGTGGATCACGGAAGATGCATGGGATGCTGCACAGATGCTGGGACCCGATCTGCTCAACGGAAACAGCTTTTTCAGGTACAACAACTCAATAATTCTTCAGCGCTCCAAAGATAATTGGAGCCCTCACGAGGCAGTGAACCTGACAAACCCCGATACACGACATCCCGACAGAGAGTACCAGATGATGGATGTGCAGGAGGGTATGGATTGGACCTGGCCTGGTGTGGGTGTAGAGATCGGTGATAAAGTATATGTGTATGCCGGTGAAGGAAAAGGTCTTGAAGCCATCAACGATGCATTATATGTATTGCATCAGCAAAGCGGTACTTCATGGAAGGTGGAACGCAAGACACCACGCAATGTAGGGGGAGCAGACGGAATGGTCAAGGGTGGTGACGGCTATGTGTATTGCTACAGCCACCAGGCCAATGATGGAATCGGATATACGACCGATTTGTTTATGAGAAGATTTTCGGAAAATAATCCATTGGCTGACTGGACCTTCTGGAATGGAGATGGATGGAGTACGGAACCCTCGAAAAAGAAGTCGATAGCTACTTCCAAAGCCACGACAAGTGTAGTGAAGGTGGGGGATAAGTATCTGATGATGTCCATGGACATGGGTTTCTGGTGTACCGAAGAGCGTAATATTTATCTATCCTGGTCAACGAGTCCCGTAAAACCTTTCTCTGAAAAAATAAAAGTATATGAAATAGAAGAAAATATCAACGGGGGCAAAGCACGTTTTTATACCCCCATCATACATCCTTGGTGCGTGAATGAGCAGAATGAAGTTTTACTCACTTATTCTCTGAACTTCAGTGCTTGTGACCAGCAGGATTACTTTTTTGATGAAAACGGAAACAAAGCAATGAACGCTTATTATTACCGATTGAAAGCGATAAGAGTACCCATGTCGGTGATTGGACTCTAACAAATCAGTTATATATGAATTGCATAATTGGTACAGCAAAAAAAAACATATTTCTCATGTTCATGATTGCAGGCTTCTCGTTGCAAGCGCAACAAGCCTGGTTCGCAGATGGTTATCACGGTGGAATATATGGGCATTATCCCAAGTGGCAGGCAAAATTTATGGTCGATCAGCTAAAAGCCAATCCTGGTTGGGTAATCAATCTGGAGATTGAGCCGGAGACGTGGGATACAATCAGTATAAAGGATGCAGATAATTTTGCTGCATTGCAGGCGTACTACGACAAGGAAGGACGTCATGGCCGGATAGAATTTGTAAATCCCACCTGGGCACAACCCTATTGTTATAATATTTCCGGGGAGAGTATTATCAGACAGTTTTCCTATGGGATTGCAAAAACCCGTGCATACTTTCCCAACGCGACCTTTCGTACCTATGCCGTGGAAGAACCCTGCTTTACGAGCAGTCTGCCTCAGATTTTGAAAGGTTTCGGGTTCAAATATGCCGTATTGCGGAATCCCAATACCTGTTGGGGAGGATATACCAGCGCTTTCGGAAAAGATATGGTCAACTGGATCGGCCCCGATGGTACATCCATATTGGCTGTTCCCCGGTACGCCATTGAGGGACTGTCGAAGGAATCTACCTGGCAAACCGATTCGTGGACCAATTCCAGGGAATTTATTCATGCCTGTTTTCAGGATGGGATACAGTATCCGGTCGGAATGTGTTTTCAGGATGCAGGCTGGGATTTCGGGCCTTGGCGCAATGCATATCAACCGACGGCGTATACCACCTGGACCGATTATATAGAGAGGATAAAGGATAGGGTAGAAGCTTCCGACTGGCGGTTTACGCAGGAGGATATTCAACCGGGACTGGTTTGGGGAGCACAGGTCATGCAGCGAATCGCACAAGAGGTGCGTGTGAGTGAGAACCGGCTTCTTGCGGCCGAAAAAATGGCAACCCTCGATTATTTGTATCACAACAAACCATGGCCTGAAGAGGATTTTGCAGAGGCATGGCGCACACTGATGCTTGCCCAGCATCACGACTGCTGGATCGTCCCCTATAACGGTAAACAGGGCAATACCTGGGCCGATAAAGTCACACGGTGGACCCGCTCCACAAACAGGATAGCGGATGAAAAGATTTTTTCGCTGTTCGGAGAAGCCAAAGAGTCCGCCTTTGTGCGGGTGTATAATACATTGGGCTCTACAAGAAAAGAAAAAGTTGATCTGATTCTGCCGGATTATTTGAAGGAGAACAATCTCACGGTGATTGATACAGAAAACCATGTGGTTCCCTCTCAACTTTCCCTCGATAGCCGGGGAAATAAACTGATTCATTTTGAAGCAGAAGTTTCAGGAATGGGATATACAACTTTCCAATTGAAGAAAACAGCTGTCTCAGTCTCCGATAAAACAGAAATGGTGTGGGATTCAAACGAATGCCTAAAAATTGAAACCAATTATTATTCAGTACTTTTTGATCCCGCGAAAGGGGGAACCATTACAAGCTTGGTTGATAAAAGGAATTGTGGGGCAGAGCTTGTGATGAGCAATCGTTCGCTGAATAACCTGAAGGGTTTCTTCTACCGGGAGGAGAAATTCCATGAAGGAGCCGAGAGTCCCGCCACCCTTTCCGTGGTTGAGGATGGTCCACTCTTCATCACAGTAAAAGTAGAGAACCAAATAGCCGGAAATAGCTATTATCAGCTGGTAACATTCCATAAAAACAATCCGCGGATTGATTTTACCTTGCACATCGACTGGGAAGGTCAGCCCGGAATTGGAGCGTATGATCATCACGACAATTACGAGGCAACAGATCGGCGTAAAGCATTTTACAATGATAAGTTCAAACTACATGTTGAGTTTCCGCTAGATAAAGTGGGAGAGAGATTATTTAAAAATGCGCCGTTTGATGTATGTGAAAGTGAACTGAGGAATACTCTTTTTTCCAGCTGGGACAGTCTCAGGCACAATGTGATTTTACATTGGGTTGATCTGACCGACCAGGTCGGAGAACGAGGCGTTGCCCTTTTCACAGACCATACCACCAGCTACCTTCAACACGACGATCTACCTTTGGGATTAACCGTACAGTATATCGGAAAGGCGCTATGGGGTCGTGATTATAAGGTTCACGGTCCCACTGAGATTCACTATGCATTGTTTCCCCATGCCGGAGATTGGGAAAAAGGGATGGTGCAGCGGGAGAGTGATGCATGGAATGAACCACTGATCGCACAATTCAGTAACAAACTCTCCACTTCTGTCAGAAATCTTATTGAAACGATCGATAGCAATCTTGAAATCTCCTCAGCTAAGATAGAGAATGAGGCGCTGATTGTTCGCTTATACAACAGTTCATCAGACAAAAAACCTCAGAGAATTATCCTGAATGGTGAGGTGGACGGCATTGAACAGATCGATTTAAAAGGAGACAAGATAGCGGATGTAGCTTATGAGAAAAAGGCCAACGGCCAATTGTCCACTGAGATTTCAATTCCTCAGTTTGGATTTAAAACACTGAGAATTAAGAGAATAAAACCTTTTTGATTTATTATAAAAAAAGAGTCTTCCTACACTAAATATTTGACAATGACAGACAAACTATCTTTTTTACCTGTATTACTCCTGTTGTTGCAGGGGTGTATAGGTAATCACATGGAGAAGGGCAGTGATTATGCTATCTATGTGAATCCGTTTATCGGAGCTAGTACCAGCATCGATGCAGCAGGCGTTTATCATGGCTTGGGAAAAACATTCCCGGGTGCAACCACGCCCTTTGGCATGGTACAAGTTAGTCCCAACACAATTACTGGTGGTGACAACGGCTCAGGCTACAGCTACGAACACCAGACCATTGAAGGGTTTGCCATGACCCAGCTGAGTGGTATTGGCTGGAATGGAGATATGGGCAACTTTCTTGTCATGCCTTCAACGGGTGATCTTAAGACAAGTGCGGGCACGGAAGAGAATCCTGATAGCGGATACCGTTCCCGCTACACCAACGAAAATGAAAAGGCAAAAGCCGGCTACTATTCCGTCCTGTTGGACGACTATCATATTATGGCAGAAATGACGGCTACGCAGCGTTGTGGCATGTATCGGTTCACCTTTCCCGAAAACGAAAAATCAAGAATACAGATCGACCTGGCGCGTCGTGTGGGAGGTACCTCTACAGAGCAGCAGGTGAAGGTGGTAGATAAACACACGATTTCCGGCTGGATGAAATGTCCACCCGAAGGAGGAGGATGGGGAAATGGCGATGGAAAATCGGATTATACGCTCTTTTTTTATGCACAATTCGAAAAACCACTTCGGGACTATGGCATCTGGAGTGCTGCCATTCCGGATGACCAGACACGAAAGCTGGAAGATGTGACCAGTCCCGGATATCAACAGATCATTGCAGAAGCTGGAATTAAAAGAAACATCGCGGAAGGGCAGGGAAAACATCTGGGCTTTTTTACCGAATTTCCTACAAAGGAAGGAGACCGGGTGTCGATGAAGGTAGGTATTTCGTTTGTGGATCAGGAAGGTGCAAGGCGGAACCTCGAGGAGGAGATACCCGACTGGGATTTCGACCGAGTAAGGAAGGATGCATATATAAAATGGAACGATTCTCTTGCTAAGATTAAAATTAGCGGCGGAAGCGATGAGCAGAAAAAAGTTTTTTACACCGCTCTCTATCATACGATGATCGATCCAAGGACCTATG
The DNA here is from genome assembly GCF_022267555.1 of Proteiniphilum propionicum. NCBI lineage: Bacteria > Pseudomonadati > Bacteroidota > Bacteroidia > Bacteroidales > Dysgonomonadaceae > Proteiniphilum > Proteiniphilum propionicum. The sequence goes on along the minus strand of NZ_CP073586.1, from coordinate 3,234,946 downwards.
AAGATGTGGATAAACAGTACCGTGGAGGCGATCAGGAGGTTCATACGTCAGTCGATTTTACAAAGCGGACTGTATTTAGCGGTTGGGATGTATTCCGCAGTCAGTTTCCATTGCAGACTCTCATCAACCCCACTGTCGTGAATGATATGCTTCAATCGCTCATTACACTGGCTGAGGAGAGTGGCAAAGGTTATCTTGAACGGTGGGAACTGATGAATGCTTATAGTGCCTGTATGATAGGCAATCCGGCCATATCGGTACTGACCGACGCCTATGCAAAAGGAATCAGGGGTTATGACATCCAAAAAGCATATGAGCTGGCCCTTCGCACATCAGAACGAAGTGGAAATGAAAAGCTGGGTTTTGCCGTGCGGAGCGATGCTGTTGATTCGGGGAGTGCCGGTTACGCAACAGGAAACTTCTCCATATCCAATACGCTGGAGCTGAGTTATACCGAGTGGTGCATGTCGCGGTTAGCCGGGATGATGGATCACAAGGAGGATCAGGAAAAGTATCTGTCTCTCTCCCGAAGCTACAGGAATGTATTTGATGCGCAGATGGGTTGGTTCCGGCCCAGAAACGAAGACGGAACGTGGGCTGAATGGCCGGTGAAAGGTAGACTGGAAGAGAGCTACGGCACGGTTGAAAGTAACCCCTATCAACAGGGTTGGTTCGTGCCGCACGATGTGGAGGGGATGGTTGACCTGATGGGGGGCATAGAAAAAGTCTTGCCCGACCTGATCAGTTTCTTTGAGAATGTACCCGATGACATGATGTGGAACGACTATTATAACCATGCCAATGAGCCGGTACATTTCGTCCCCTATCTTTTTAACCGTTTGGGTTCTCCCTGGCTGACGCAGAAGTGGACCCGGGAGATTTGTCACCGTGCCTACAGAAACCGGGTGGATGGGTTGGTCGGGAATGAAGATGTGGGACAGATGTCGGCCTGGTATGTTTTATCGGCTGTAGGCTTGCATCAGGCTTGCCCTGGAGACCTGCGGTATGAGATAACCAGCCCTATATTCGAGGAAATAGAAATTCAACTGGATGGAAAATTTGCTACAGGGAAGAGCTTTCGGATCATTGCAACCAATAATTCTGAAAAGAATGTGTATATTCAGCAGGCAAGTCTGAACGGTGTGCCACTTGAGAGATGCTGGCTGCATTACGATGAGATCATCTCGGGAGGAGAACTGAAACTGGAAATGGGCCCCGAACCCAATATGAATTGGGGAGTATGATGCCGTGCTCTTGCATCTCCCTGTTCAAATAAATGCAATCATGGAAGCGCTCTGAAAAGGTTTTATGGAAGCCTTTTGATGAATAGGATTCATCCAATAAGTTATTTGAGTGTACAAACGAATCAAGCTTAAAAATTATGAGAAAGATTGTAATGATTGTTCTGATTGTAGGAATATTCACCCTTTCGTGTAAAACGGGACAGGAAAATCTGGTTCGATATGTGAATACCTTGCAGGGGACGGATTCACGACCGGATTATAGTTATGGAAATACCTATCCCACTGTGGCCGTGCCATATCCCATGCATGCCTTTTCTCCGCAAACCGGCAAAAACGGCGATGGATGGAAATACCAGTATGAAGCGACCACCATCAGGGGATTTCAGTTGACGCATCAATGCAGCCCATGGGTGAGGGACTATGCTACGATTTCCTTGATGCCGCAAACAGGCAAGCTCACTGTGCATGAGGATGAACGAGCCACAGGCTTTTCACATGACCATGAAACAGCCCAACCTCACTATTATGTCGTGCAACTGGACAACAGCGTAAAAGTGGAGATTTCACCGGTTAAGCGCGGTGGCATGATGCGTTTCACTTTCCCGGAAAAGGAAAAAACCTTCCTCGTGCTGGATGGTTATATCGGCAGAAGCGGTGTGACCATCATTCCGGAAGAAAATAAAATAGTTGGATGGGTAAACAGTGGTTTTCTTTTTCCACAGGAGATGAAAGGCTATTTTGTAATTACTTTTGATCAGCCATTTCTGTCGCACGGTACCTGGGATAATCGCACAAACCAGATCGATCCCCACAAACTTTCAGATGAAGGAGAGGGTAAAGGAGCGTATCTTGCATTTGCCGATGGTGCTACCGTCCAGGTGAAGATAGCGATGTCCTATATCAGTCCGGAACAGGCTGAGCTGACGCTAAGACAGGAATTGGGTAATTTCGACAAACTGGAGGAGGTGAGCAGAGCTGCTGGAAAACTGTGGAATGATCTGCTGAACAGGGTAAAAGTGGAAGGTGATAGTGAAGAGGATAAAGCAACTTTCTACTCCTGTCTGTTTCGCTCCAATTTATTTTCCCACACCTTTTATGAAATCGATGAAGAGGGTGAAGCTTATTACAGAAGTCCCTACGATTTTAACGTCCATGACGGATATATGTACACCGATAATGGTTTCTGGGATACCTTCCGTTCTCAGTTCCCATTGACCAATATCCTGCATCCCTCCATGCTAGGGCGTTATATGCAGTCGTTGGTGGACGCGAAAGAACAATGTGGATTCTTTCCTGCCTGGTCTTGTCCCGGGATGTCGGGTATCATGATCGGCAATCATGCCATTTCCCTGCTGACGGATGCTTGGGCAAAAGGGATCCGTAACTTCGATCCTGCGAAAGTATTGGAACAGTACCATCATGAGATTACCCATGTGAGCTTTTGGAAGGGATCCAGTGGACGCGAAGGCCATGAATACTATTTTGAAAGAGGGTATATCCCCTATGAAATAACCGGAGAAAGTGCTGCCAAAACGTTGGAATATGCGTATGACGACTGGTGTGCGTATCACCTGGCGAAGATGACAGGAAACAAGAAATATGAAGAAATATTCGGTGAGTTGATTTATCATTATCAAAACATGTGGGATCCTGAAACAAAGTATATGCGTGGCAGAAAACTGGATGGCGGTTGGGCTTTTGAAGATTTCAACCCTTACAGGTGGGGCAATCCCTTTACCGAAGGAAATTCCGCTCAATACTCATGGTCTGTGTTCCATGATATAGAGGGGTTGATTAGTCTCATGGGTGGAGAAGATTCGTTCAATGCACGTCTTGATTCATTTTTTCATGGCACAAATGAATACGACAAAGGTGCTTATTTTGAGGTCATCCACGAGATTAAGGAGATGCTTGCAGCCAATATGGGGCAGTACGCACATGGAAACCAACCTTGCCAACATGTACCTTATCTGTATAATTTTTCGGGAGAACCATGGAAATCACAGGCGCAGGTGCGTAAAGTGATGTCGCAGTTGTACAATTCTTCTCCTCAGGGTTATCCAGGTGATGAAGATCAGGGTGGACTCTCTTCCTGGTATGTATTGAGTGCCATGGGGATATACAGTGTTTGTCCCGGAAGCGATCAGTATGTACTGGGCAGTCCCATGTTCAAGAAGGTGACTCTTACCCTGGAAGACGGCAAACAGTTTGTTATCGAAGCCGAAAACAACAGTCCCGATAACGTATACATCACCTATGCTGAATTGAACGGGGTCGCATACACTAAAAACTGGATTGCGTATGCTGATATTGTGAATGGCGGAAAGTTGAAATTGGTGATGAGCAACACCCCCAACAAGGAAAGGGGAACACGCATGGAGGATCGTCCCTATTCAGTCTCAACGGATAAATAGCTCGCTGATTCCGCCACCTTCTCCAGTCCACAATAATGTAGGTTTTATGCTTCAGTGTTCATGAGCCCTGAAGAAACATTTTTTTTACTTAATTTGATATGAATAGATTGAAATTTGGCATGGTGATGATGTCACTGTTGTGCTTGTTTACTTATTCCCCTGCACAGAACAAGAGAGTTTCCTTAAACAGTTCCAATCCCGACATCACTTGGAAATTAATGCCGCAGGCAGAAGTTGAAGTATCCGGATACGAAATTTCTGAGGCCGGATACGTTGCTAAAAATGAGGTGAAAGGGGTAGTACCGGGAGTTGTTTTTACTGCCTATGTGGAAGCCGGACTGGAAAAGGACCCAAATTATGGAGACAACATCTATCGAGTAGATGAAACTTTTTACAACCGTCCATTCTGGTACAGAACCGAGTTTGCCCTGCCGCCGTACCCTAAAGAAGGAGAGCGTGTCTGGCTTCATTTTGATAATATTAACCGGTATGCAGATTTTTATTTTAACGGTGTGAAAATTTCCGGTACAGAGTTGTCCATTAAAGATGTGAGCGGGCACATGCTCCGTTCAAAGTTTGATGTAACAGATTTGATCAGCAAAACAGGAAAAAACGCAATCGCAGTTTTAATCTATGACGCCAATCAGAAAAAGACCCGTGACGCAAAGGATGGATTCGGTATAACCGCCAGCCCCACCTATCTGTCCGCTGCGGGATGGGATTGGATGCCCTATGTACCTGGAAGATTGCATGGCATTACCGGGAATGTATACCTTGAAGTAACAGGGGATGTCGTGATGGAGGATCCCTGGATCAGGTCGGAACTCGAGTCCAACGAGATAGCCGATCTTTCTTTTCAGACCGCTTTGAAGAACTGTTCGAATATGAAGAAAGATGTGACCGTAACCATCACGGTTCAGCCTGGTAACATTTCGGTTTCTAAAAATATTGGTCTGCAAGCTGGAGAAGCAGGAATGGTGTATCTTAATCGAAAGCAATTTGAAGAGCTGATTGTGAAGAATCCTGCCCTATGGTGGCCGAATGGTTATGGAGAGCCTAATCTATACAACTGTCATGTTACCTGCAAAGTGGAGGGCGTGGTGACCGATACGCGTAAGATTACTTTTGGCATTCGGAAATATGATTATCGATTTGAACAGAATGCCGCCGGATGGCCTGTAATGACTTTTTACATCAACGGACAGAAGCTCTTTCTGAAAGGAGGTAATTGGGGTATGAGTGAATATTTGCTCCGAACAAATGTCAAAGAGTATGAACAGAAGATCCGGATGCACAAGGATATGAACTATAACATGATCCGTTTGTGGACGGGCTGTGTAACCGATGACCAGTTTTATGAATATTGTGATAAGTATGGGATCATGGTCTGGGACGACTTCTGGCTCTATGTAGCCTATAACGAAGTAGAGAATGCGGAACATTTTAAGCTGAACGCTCTGGACAAAGTGAAGCGTCTTAGAAATCACCCCTCCATTGCCCTGTGGTGTGGTGCCAATGAAACACATCCAGCACCGGAACTGGATAATTACCTCAGAGGAATTATAGGTTCGGAAGATCATAACGACAGGATGTATAAGTCTTCTTCCAACCAGGATGGCCTGTCGGGTAGCGGATGGTGGGGTAATCAGCCTCCCAAGCGCCATTTCGAAAATTCAGGAAGCAATCTGGCCTGGAACAATCCCCCCTATCCATACGGTTCGGATCGGGGCTATGGTTTGCGATCCGAGATAGGCACAGCTACATTTCCCGTCTACGAGAGTGTAAGGCGGTTTATCCCGGAAGACCAGCTCTGGCCATTGCCAACCGACAAGCAACTGGAAGAGGATGAGGAGAATGTATGGGACTGTCATTTTTTTGGAAAATCGGCTTCCAATGCCAACCCTATCAACTACAAGAAAGCAGTGAATGAGCAGTTTGGTGAATCGGACAACCTGGAAGCCTTTTGTGAAAAAGCGCAGTTCCTGAATATCGAGGTGATGAAAGGAATGTATGAAGCCTGGAATGATAAAATGTGGAATGATGCCACCGGGATACTGATTTGGATGAGCCAGTCGGCATACCCATCCTTTGTATGGCAGACTTATGATTATTACCATGACGCTTCGGGAGCTTACTGGGGTGCCAAAAAAGCGTGCGAACCGTTTCATATACAATGGAACGCTTCCAGCAATAGCGTGAAAGTAATCAATTCATCTTCAGCTAATTTAGAGAATGTTACTGCCACAGCCCGCATCTTTACCCTACAAGGTGAAGAGATGCCACTTTATGGAGATTCAGTGGTTTTGAATGTCCCTTCTGCCAATTTCCAAGAGGCTTTTACATTGAACTTCAATCCATCCAACCTTGCGCGAGGAAAAAAAATTAAGGCGTCTTCTGAAACGACCATCGGTTCAGCTGGGCTTGCGGCCGACGGGTGCGCAGGAAGCCGCTGGGAGAGTGATTATAGCGATTTTGAATGGATTCAGGTAGATCTCGGAGAAATGAAGAAAGTGCAGAAAGTGGAACTGAAATGGGAAGATGCTTACGCTAAACAATATGAAATTCAGGTTTCAAATGATGCTGAGAAATGGAAAACAGTCGCAGAGATAAGAGACGGCAGTGGCAATACCGATGAAATTATCTTCAAGCCGGTTAAAGCACGTTATATACGGATGAATGGACTGAAACGCGGAACAGAATTTGGATATTCCATCTATGAGTTCGAGGTGTATGGAGAAAACAAACAGTTGGATGACCTGACTCCTTTGCATTTTGTGCGTCTTGAGTTGAATGATGCAGCAGGCAGGCTGATATCTGAGAATTTCTATTGGAGAAATGGAGTCAATGAATTGGACTATAGGGATCTCGATGAGCTGCCAGAAGCAAATTTATCTGTCCGTGTTGCGGAGCATCGCTACAATAAGAGTGAGGATACGGAGATGATCTATCTACAAGTGAAAAACAATTCCCCTACTGTTGCTTTCGGTAACCGGCTGAGATTGGTGGATAGCATAACCGGGGAGCGAATTTTGCCTGTAATCATGAATGAGAATTACATCACCTTGATGCCGGGTGAAATGAAACTGATAACCATTGAAGCCGATACCGAACTTTGTAAAAACGGAATTACCCTTCTTCATAAACAGTATAATCAAAAGGAAAAAAAAGTGTTATCGCTGGGTTATAAATAACAATGCTTGTTGATATCAGGTCTTCACCAAGCTTTAGAAAGACAAATTAAAATCGGAAGCATAAGTTGTAGGATTATCACGAATGTGTACTACTTACTTGATGATTCCGATTTTAATTACCTCTTCTTCGAATAGATCGCTTTCTACCAATGCTTTTGCCTTTACTTTACTTTTATAATTGTATACCGTCTGTACGGAATAGTGCAGAAATTCGGCAATCTGTTTTACGTCAATAATCCCCAACTTTATGAGGGCAAATATGCGAAGTTCATTGTTTAATTCATCCCGATCGAGATTATACTGTTCATTGGATCTGAGTAAAGAGTTGAATTCTGTTACAAAATTAGGATAGAGCGACAAAAAGGTTTTGTCGAAATTCGTGTGCAGTTCGTTGATATCATACTCCATTTCATCAGCGGAGAACTTGTGTAAATTTCCCATTTGACCAGTCTTGATGTTCAGATTTACATTTTTTCGATATTTGTGAAGCTTGTTGATATATACGGAACATTGATTCATAAAGTATCCAATGTAGTGTTCTTTCACGATATTAGCTTCATCCAACTTTCTATTCAGTTGAATAAGGTCATCGTTCATCACCCTGAGCTCTTTTTTTGCTCTCGAAACTGCTTTAATCTGAATATACAGATAGGATAAGGTGATAATGAGAAAAATCACAAAAAGGCTTGTAGCGATTGAATATAGTGTTAAATTCTTTTGTTGAGAATGTATCTTCTGTAAATAAGTATCCTCAATAATGGGTTGTATGCGTGCTATGACCGAATTCTTAAACCGTGCATTGTAGAAAAGGGCATCATCCAGGGCCACCCTGATGTAATTATATGCTCTGTCCACATCTCCTTTATGGTATAGTTTTACAGCAAGAGACAATAGCGCTTCATTCTCTTTCACAGCCAGCTCTATGTCTGAAATAGCCGCTATAATTAAATAGTAGGTTTCTTTTTCTGTTTCATTGGTCTTTGCGTAATGTTTTGCCAGATTCATGGCCGCCATGGCATATTGGTGTGTGTGGGGTTGCTGGTGCCAGAAAATTGAATACAATATTTCCTCTGCTGCAGGAAACTGACCGGACAATTGTAACTTATGGGTAAGTTCTTTTCTATACTCTTCCGATTGGTCACTTAGGAGATTCATCACCCTGTCTCTCCATTTTTCCTTCTTTACCTCATAGGGATAAGAATATCTCGAATCATCGATATAGACAATCAGATTCTCAAAGTACCGGATATAATTCCAACAATACCATGCTTTGTAATGATTGGGAAGATGTTCATACTCCATTGACTCGAAAATTTCCGCTGCTTGAAAAAAAAGGCCCGAGAGTGAATAGACATATGAAAGCTGTAGTAGGGATTCGGTAATAATCTCTTCTTTATCTAATTGTTTGCCAATATTCAGATTCTCTTTGATATAAAATTCAGCAGAGTCGCAAATGAAACTATTGTACTGATTGATGATCTCCCAGTTAATATCAACGATATCTGCCGGTTCTCTGAGTTGTAGCTTTTTTTGTTTAAGTGCTAAAATTCCGGCTTCTTTCATCTCCAAAAAGTCAGAACGTTTCAATATGATCTTATCCAACTCCTTAAGTAATGAATCGGATTTATTTTCTAAGCTAAATAAGGAGCTAGGAAGAAAAAAGATCAATATGGCCAGCAGGGGATATTTCACAGTAAACAATACACTTTTATTTATTTACAAAAATTGGATAATTTGCGTGATTAGAAGTACCTCTTTTCGTAATTAACACACTATAGAGTCAATCAGCAAGTGCAATATTAATCAAATTTTTTATAAAACTCAACTTTTGGAGAATTGAAGTCTAATTTTTCTCTTGGTCTTCTGTTTAATTTATGCTGTATATCTTTGATTTCCTTAGCTGAATAGTTGCTGAATGCAGCCCCTTTTGGTATGTATTGCCGGATTAGTTTATTGGCATTTTCCACCGCTCCCTTTTGCCACGATGAATATGGGTCTGTAAAATAGGCCGGCACTTTTAATTTTTTTGTTATTTCCTGGTGAGCTGCAAATTCGGATCCGTTATCGGTTGTTATTGTTTTCAACTTGTCTTTATAGGGCAGCAGCATGGCAATTACTTCCTTGGAAACTTTTTTCGAGTCTTTTTCCATAGGCAGTTTTTTCATCATTATAAAGTTGGTTTTTCTTTCTGTTATTGTCAGCATTACATCTTTTTGTGAGTCTCCTATTATCGTATCCATTTCATAATCTCCAAATCTACTTCCGTCTGCTTCTTGGGGTCTTTCCCTGATGCTTTTTCGGTTAGGAATATTTTTGGCTGACCCTACGGGTCTTTTACGGTATTTGAGTTTGTGGCGGCAGTGTTTGCAAAGGTCTCCTCCTGCTTTTTTATCTTCTCTTATCCATTTATAAATGGTTTCGTGTGAGATGGATATTTGCTCAAATTTCATAAGATATCCACTGATTTGCTTGGGCGACCACTCTTTGCGAATCAAACGAATTATCTTCTGTTTTATCCACTCAGGTATTGATCTGTTGCCCGGTAAACGCTCTTCGCGCTCATCTGCCATCTCTTGTGCCAAACGCCATGAATAGCCTCCTCTTTTGTTTATATTGCGGTTTATTTCCCTGTAAACAGTAGAGGGATCAACCTGTATCGACTCTGCAATTTTAGCTTTGCTCACTCCGTTTTGTAAGCCTAAATAAATAGCGTATCTTTGTTCTGAAGTTAACTGTTTGTATTTTTTCATAAGCAACATAATAGTTAATTTTAGGGAGACTTCGGTCTCCTTTTTGTTTTATTTATGTTGCTGTTTGACTCTTGATTGTTTTTTTCAAAACCCCTTGAGTGTTTTTGAAAGGGGATTTGAAAAAAACAATTGAATATAGAAGAATAGGAATGTCGAGTTTGTTGCACTTCTATATTGAATTTAGGCACTTCCTTATCCACAACCCCATATCAAATCACTATAAACCCCGAAGAGATTGAATATTTTTGGACAAAGAGTTGCAAGTTATTTTTTTTTTGATGTTACTTTGCAGAACAAAGTACTTTCAAATGGAAAAAGAAAAATATGCAAACGATCTGAGTGAGATTCGAAAGATCATGAATCGTAGTGCCCGGTTCATCTCCCTCAGTGGCCTTTCGGGTGTATCGACAGGATTGATCGCCCTGGCTGGAGCCTTGCTGGCCCATCAAATGGTTTTCAGGCATCACGATTACCTGATATATGGAGCGGTGTGGCCCGACCTGAAAAATCCAGCCAGTTTGCTGCTGATTGCGTTAGGCACGTTGTTGTTATCGATTGTCAGTGCCGTCTGGTTTACTGGTAGAAAGAGCAGAAAGGAAAACCAGCGTGTATGGGATAATCAGGCAAAGCGACTCCTGATAAATTTGCTGATTCCTTTGACAACCGGTGGTATTCTTTGTCTGATACTTCTATTCAAAGGATATGTGGGTTTTCTTCCCGGATTGACATTGATCTTTTACGGTCTGGCACTGGTAAATGGCAGCCATTACACGTTTAGTCATATCCGGTATCTGGGAATTGCAGAGATTGTACTGGGTCTTACGGCGTTCCTCTTTATCGGACAGAGCCTTTACCTGTGGATGTTGGGCTTTGGCGTGATACAGATGATTTACGGTGTGCTGATTCAGCGGAAAGGATAAGCGGTGAAGGAGTTTCTAAAAGATCTGGACAAGGCATTCGAAAACAGAACCCGGTTGTGTATCATGTCGGCACTGATGGTGAATGATCAGCTGGACTTTAATACACTGAAGGATCTGCTTGGAGTCACCGACGGTAATCTGGCGAGTCATCTCAAGTCACTGGAAAAAAGCGAATATGTCTCCTTCAGCAAATCATTCCTGGAGCGTAAACCAAACACTTCCTACGCTGCCACGACCAAAGGAAAAAAGGCATTCAGGAAGCATATCGGCGCGATAGAGAAGCTGCTTCAGGAGAAAAGATAGAAAACTGTCAACGGTCAGAGTCTTAACAAACAGTCAGCAAATTAAAAACATTATATTTTACGGTATGGAAACAGCAATAAGAGAAAATCTGAATTATCCCGGTGAACTGGAAAAACTCTACCGGTCCGATAAAAAGCGTTTTGAGCAATCATTCTTTGCCCTTTATCCCGATATTGCCGCCCTTCCAATGGCCGATTATTGGAAAGCCAGGCTGGAGTTCGATCATCAGGCTGACCCCGGCCGAAAGGTACTGAAGCGCGATCTCCTTTTTCTGATCATCTCCTGTGTGATGGCAGGCCTTTTGATCAAGATTCCTCAACTGGCCAGTTTTGATCCGGAGAAATACGCCTTCTACATGAAGAATACCGGAATCATTGTTTTTCTGGGATTATCGACCTATATTTTTCTCACAAACAGCCGTCTCAACCCAGGAAATTTAATTATAACGCTGTGGGTATATGTGTTAGCGGCTTTGTACGTCAACCTGCTCCCGGCAGGTGAGGGAAGCGATTCAATTATCTTGACTTACATACATCTGCCTCTGTTCTTATGGTGCCTCTATGGCGTGATCTTTATCGATTTTGATCTGAAAGAGCGGTCGAAAAGAATAGATTACCTCAAATACAACGGAGACCTGATTATCCTGACTCTCCTGATTCTGATTGGGGGAGGGGCTCTCACTGCGGTGACCATTGGTTTGTTTTCTGCGATCGGCGTGCATATCGAAAACTTCTATATGGAAAATATCGCAATCATTGGATTGGTTGCATCACCCATTGTAGCCACTTATATTATCAGGAACTTCCCGGCAATCACCGATAAACTTGCACCGATTATTGCCCAAATTTTCAGTCCACTGGTGTTGGTCACGCTGTTAGTCTATTTGATATTTATTATCGTGACAGGAAAAGATCCCTACAACGATAGAGATTTTCTACTTGTATTTAATCTGATGCTTCTGGGAGTCATGGCAATTGTTGTTTTTTCAGTTGCAGGCATATCGACCCGTGAAAAACAACGTTTTAATGAATGGATACTCTTTGTGTTATCTCTCCTGGCACTGGCGGTTGATCTGGTGGCGCTTTCTGCCATCCTCTACCGAGTGGGAGAGTTTGGATTTACACCCAACCGGACTGCAGTGCTCGGCTCCAATCTTCTGATATTTGTACATCTTGTGCTGATTGCGGTCGATCTTTTCATGGTCGTAAGAAAAGGAAAGAGGATGAAGATTGTTGAACATACCATCGCTAAGTACCTGCCGTTATATGCCGCATGGACGCTTTTGGTGACGTTCCTCTTTCCAGTGGTTTTTGGATGGAGGTAAACCGGCGTGAAATTGTCTTCATAGAGCAATGTCGGACCAATGATTAATCAGTCCGACATTCTTTCGTGTTCGCCCAACACTAACATTCTATAATCGGTGTAAATCCGTAACACGCCCGATAGCGGGAAGTGTATAGCCCAAGGAAAGGGTGTCTGCCGCGAGACGGAATCTGAAGGAAGCCGGCGGTAAACATCTGGTCTGACGAACAGGAACTTGATATAAGACTGAAGGATATGGATAAGATTACAGTACAAATCAAAGTCCAATAGCTATACTGAAACACCCTAAGTAAATCCAGCTGGCATAAGATGGAAAGAGGATGTCCCTAACTGTGGAGGTCTCATTGACGTGCTGATAAGTCTTTTTAGAAACACGGAGTAAAGCTTGCCATGAGAAGTCAGCCGAGGTCATAGTATCTAAGACCCAATTTATTCGACTTAGGGAAGGACTGAACCAAATTCAATTGAGTAGTCAATGAATATTACTTTATGAAGGAGCGAATGCAGAAAATATCGACAACGAGCGATAGCCGGCTTCAAAAGAATAGCACGGAATGCTAAGGCTATGAGGGGGGGCAGACCTTTATGGAGATAACAGAAAACAAACTCAAGGAAGTGCAATTTGAACAAGGAGACCCATTGGAGTTCATCCTCTCGCCCGATAACCTTAACAAAGCCTACAAGCAAGTCAAGCGTAATAATGGCAGTGGTTGAGTAGATGGATTGTCAACCGAGCAGTTGGGAGACCATCTGAAAAGGCACAAAGAAATACTCGTGGAATCCTTGAAGTCGGGGAGATACCGCCCGAATCCCGTCCGTCGTGTAGAGATACCGAAGGATAACGGCTAGAGACTTCTACTGGGTATCCCAACGGTAGTAGACCGGGTCATCCAACAGGCCATCAGCCAGATACTGAGCCCTATCTATGAGGGTCAGTTTAGCGACAACAGTTTTGGCTTCCGTCCTCATCGAAGTTGCCACAAGGCACTCTCGATTGATATTCAGCAAATTATGAGAGCTATTTTAAAAAAATTACCGAAGTATTGTTATATAAATGCAGATAAATTTTGTTTTATAAAAAACGGCCTGCATATTACATTTTTTGTAAAAAAATCACTATTTTTGTTAGATATCGTGACGTGAATATCGCCATGAAAAAATTAAAGTTATGAGAATTGCCTTAGATAGTAAATTACCGAATTATCCTGAGTTCAGGGAGGGGATTCGTCGTGCACCCGACCGTGGTTTTTCACTCTCGCCATCGCAAACGGAAATTTCATTGAGAAACGCCTTGCGTTATATTCCCTCTGGACTGCATGAACAGATGGCTCCTGAGTTTCTTGATGAACTGAAAACACGTGGCAGGATTTATGGATACCGCTATCGTCCCGAAGGTGACCTGAAAGCAAAACCTGTTGATGAGTATGAAGGTAGATGCCTGGAAGGAAAAGCGTTTCAGGTAATGATTGACAATAACCTCTCTTTCGATATCGCGCTATATCCCTATGAACTGGTCACCTACGGCGAAACAGGCCAAGTATGCCAGAACTGGATGCAGTATAGGCTGATAAAAAAATATCTGGAGGTGATGACACAGGAGCAGACTCTGGTGGTGGAGAGCGGCCATCCGCTGGGATTATTTAAATCGAGACCCGATGCGCCGAGGGTAATAATTACCAACTCGTTGATGATAGGGCTGTTTGATAACCAGGCCGACTGGGATATCGCTGCTCAGATGGGGGTGGCAAACTACGGACAGATGACTGCCGGCGGATGGATGTATATTGGTCCCCAGGGCATTGTACATGGTACGTTCAACACATTGCTTAACGCGGGGAGGTTGAAACTGGGAATAACTCCGGATAGTGATCTCAGAGGGCATCTGTTCGTATCGTCTGGTTTGGGAGGTATGAGCGGAGCACAACCCAAAGCGGCCGATATAGCCGGAGCCGTTTCCATTATTGCCGAGGTGGATGGGTCGCGTATAGAAACACGACGGCAACAGGGGTGGGTGCAGCGAGTAACAGCTGAGAAACAACAGGCATTTGACTGGGCGAATGGAGCAATAAGACGGAAGGAACCACTGTCGATTGCTTACTATGGAAATATTGTTGATCTGCTGGAATATGCGGAGAGAGAGATAATCGATATAGAGTTGCTTAGCGATCAGACTTCTTGCCATGAACCATACACAGGAGGTTACTGTCCTGCCGGCATAACCTTTGAAGAGCGTACCAGCCTGCTGCACGAGGATAGAGACAAATTCAGAAAACTGGTTGATGATTCGCTTCGCCGCCACTTTAATGTTATAAGTAAGTTAGTTGCCCGTGGAACATACTTTTTTGATTATGGTAACTCTTTTATGAAGGCGATCTACGATGCAGGCGTTAAGGAGATATCAAGAAACGGGGTTGATGAGAAAGATGGCTTTATCTGGCCATCATATGTGGAGGATATAATGGGACCAGAGCTGTTCGATTATGGCTATGGCCCATTCCGATGGGTATGCCTTAGCGGGAAGCACGAGGATCTGGTTAAAACCGACATGGTAGCAATGGAGTGCATCGACCCCGGCCGGCGTGGACAGGATCGTGACAACTGGTTATGGATACGCGATGCAGAGAAACATAAGCTGGTGGTTGGTACCCAGGCTCGCATACTTTATCAGGATGCCGAGGGACGGCAGAAGATAGCACTGAGATTCAATGAAATGGTACGTAACGGCGAAATAGGACCTGTGATGCTGGGTCGCGATCACCATGACGTGAGCGGTACAGACTCGCCTTTCCGTGAGACAGCCAACATAAAGGATGGCAGCAACGTGATGGCCGACATGGCGGTGCAGTGCTTCGCAGGTAATGCGGCGCGCGGCATGAGCTTGGTGGCTCTACATAACGGCGGCGGAGTGGGCATCGGTAAAGCTATCAACGGCGGCTTCGGCATGGTGTGCGATGGTAGCACGCGGGTTGACGAGATCCTCCGTTCCGCAATGATTTGGGATGTGATGGGTGGCGTGGCTCGCCGTGCCTGGGCACGCAACGAGCATGCAATTACCACTGCTCGTGAGTTTAATAGGATTTATCCGGAGAACTATCATATAACAGAACCCTTTTTAGTTGATGAAGATATAATCAGGAAGTATGTTTCTCATAAGTAATGAACGGCTTATCTTTCATATTTTTAAATCGGAAAAGGCGGATAACAAAAAAATAAGCAATATCATTTTAGTTAACTTTGTTTTATAGGAATAACAATTATGAATAAAATCGTGGAATGTGTTCCCAACTTTAGTGAGGGACGCGACAGACAGAAAGTGGAAAAAATAGCGGACCTCTTCCGGGGAAGAGAGAAAGTGAAACTGCTGGATTATAGCAGTGATGCCGACCATAACCGATCGGTAGTAACTGTTGTTGGGGAGCCGGAGGCATTGAAAACTGCAGTTATTGAAGCAATAGGGAAAGCAGTGGAGCTGATTGATCTTCAAAGGCATCAGGGGCAGCACCCTCGTATGGGAGCCGCTGATGTGGTGCCGTTTATCCCTATTAAAAACGTAACTATGAATGAGGCGGTGGCTCTGTCTAAGGAGGTAGCGGAGGCAGTGGCAGAACGTTACAACCTTCCGGTATATCTATATGAGAAATCGGCTTCGGCATCTCATCGTGAAAATTTGGCGAATGTTCGCAGGGGCGAGTTTGAAGGACTGGTAGAGAAAATGAAAAAACAGGAATGGAAGCCCGACTTTGGTCCTACAGAACCTCACCCTACAGCAGGAGCAGTTGCTATCGGTGCCCGCATGCCGCTGGTGGCTTACAACGTTAACCTGGGGACCAATAACCTGGAGATTGCTGAGGCTATCAGCAGGAAGGTGCGCCATATTGGAGGCGGACTGCGTTTCTGCAAGGCGATGGGTGTTGCACTGCACGATCGGGGTATCACACAGGTATCGATGAACCTGACCGACTACACCAAAACGGCTATTTACCGCGCCCATGAGATGGTGCGCATGGAAGCTAAACGGTATGGTGTTCCGGTGGTGGGCGGAGAGGTAATAGGACTGGTGCCTATGGAGGCTCTGATTGATTCGGCAGCTTATTACCTTGGCCTTGAGAATTTCTCCGTCAACCAGGTGTTGGAAACAAAGCTGATGGAATAGTTGAAATTTTTGCAATTTGAATTGGCTTTTGAATAAAGGCATAAACCAGGGGTATCACGAAAAGTTATAACTGATGAATAACCTGATTATAAAAAATGCAGAGCAGGTGGTTACTTGCAGCGGTTTCGCGGGGAAGCAAGGAAGGGAAATGTCCGATTTACATGTTATTGAAAACGGTACGGTGATAGTGACAGATGGCCTGATCTCTCATATCCTGAAAGCAGGAGAGACTCTTCCGGTAAATGAACAGGATTACAGGGTTATTGACGCAACAGGCAAAGCGCTGTTGCCGGGGTTTATCGATCCTCATACACATTTTATCTTTGGAGGATACCGGGAGGAAGAGTTCTCATGGCGGATGAGGGGCGATAGCTACATGGAGATAATGGAACGGGGAGGTGGCATTGTAAAGACTACAAATGCCACCCGTGAAGCGACGGAAGAGGAGCTGATGGAGACGGGCAGGCAGAGGCTTGATGCAATGATGCGGCTTGGAATCACCACCGTAGAGGGAAAGAGCGGCTATGGGCTGGACAAAGATACCGAACTTAAGCAACTCCGCGTGATGCATCGTCTCAACGAAACCCATCCGGTGGATATTGTTTCAACCTTTATGGGTGCACATGCTATCCCCGCCGAATGGCAGGGGAGGGAGGAAGATTATATAGATTTTAATATTAACGAAATGTTCCCACTTGTGGTGAAGGGGGAACTGGCCGAAGCGGTGGATATTTTCTGCGAAAAGGGGGTTTTCGCTATCGCCCAATCGCGCCGCTATCTGACAGCCGCCAGAGAGCAAGGGCTTAAGATAAAGATACATGCCGATGAGATAACTCCTCTCGGAGGTGCAGAGCTGGCGGCGGAGTTGCGTTGCCTGTCGGCTGACCATCTGCTGCAAGCTTCCGATGAGGGAATACGTGCCATGGCTGAGAAAGGTGTAGTGGCAACATTATTACCTCTTACTGCTTTTTCGTTGCGGGAAAAATATGCTCGTGCTCGCGAAATGATTGACGCGGGATGCATAGTGGCACTTGCTACCGATTTCAACCCGGGGAGCTCGTTCACGGCTTCTGTCCCGTTACTGTTTGCATTGGCATGTATATACATGAAGCTTACACCTGAAGAGGCTGTTACCGCATTTACCATCAACAGTGCTGCAGCACTCGGCAGGGAGGGGATAACAGGCAGCATAGATGTGGGTAAACAGGGGGATCTGGTGCTGTTGCAGTTTCCGTCGTACAAGTTTCTGCCTTACCACGTGGGAATGAATATAGTGGATAAGGTGGTGAAACGGGGGAAAATTGTATGTAGTTTGCATTAAAATTAGTTTATTCTGAAAACAGCTGGCACAATCTTATTTAAACAGTTGAAAATGAGTAGAGCTGCTGCTTTGTATTGTGGTATTTGTCGCTAAGAAATCAAAAAATCATATACAGTAATTTCCGTATTATTTTATTTATAGTTTAACAAATATGAGGCTACAAGATTTAACTTTAAAGCAATTTCTCGAAAAAACCGCGGGAAAAGAACCTTTGCCCGGAGGGGGCAGTTCATCGGCACTGAATGGAGCCATTGCTGCGGCATTGACTGAAATGATGGCTAATTTGACCATCGGCAAAAAGAACTATGCTGATGCTGAGGCGATGATGAAGCAGAACCTACATAAGGCATCTGATTTGCGGATGCGCTTTATAGAAGATATCGATAGGGACAGCGATGCATATAACCTTGTTATCAGTGCCTACAAACTTCCGAAAGAGACAGAAGAGGAGAAAGAATATCGTACCGGAAAAATTCAGGAAGCTACTAAAATTGCGTCGCTGGTGCCGATGGAGGTGGCCGAACGAGCTTCAGGTATGCTCGGTATTATCGCCGAAACAGTGAAGAGTGGTAATAAAAATGCAGTTACCGATGGTTGTGTGGCTATGCTGGCATGTCGCACCGCTATTCTGGGCGCACTGCTTAACGTACGCATTAACCTGAGGGGGATTAGGGATGATAAGTTTGTCAGTGAGCTTTCATTAAAATGCGATCTGCTTGAAAAAGAGGCTATCAATAGTGAACGGGAGTTATTTGAATGGGCAAAAAATGAGATTTAATATGAAAAATATTTACTACATAGGAAAAAAAGATCTCACCATTGAAGACCTGGAGAGGATTATTACTGGTAACATAAAGGTGGAGCTGGCTCCCGAGGCTAGGGAACGTATAAGGAAGTGCCGCGATTACCTCGACAGAAAAATGGAAAACCAGACTGAACCTGTTTACGGTATAACTACCGGTTTCGGTTCATTATGTAATCATTCTGTTTCAGGTGATGACCTGAACACATTACAGGAGAATCTTGTAAAATCGCATGCCTGTAGTGTTGGAGAAGAGGTTACACCGCTTATAGTGAAGCTTATGTTTTTGCTGAAGGCACATGCTCTTTCATTAGGTTTTAGTGGCGTGCAGGAGGCTACAGTGCAAAGGATGCTTGATCTGTTCAATAACGATATACTGCCTGTTGTGTATGATAAGGGATCACTTGGTGCTTCAGGGGACCTGGCTCCATTGGCAAATCTATTTTTGCCGCTTATAGGTGTGGGTGATGTTTTTTATAAGGGAAGCAAACGTGATATAGGGAGTGTACTCGATGAGTTCGGCTGGCAGCCGATAAGACTGAAGAGCAAAGAGGGACTGGCATTGCTGAACGGTACCCAGTTTATGTCGGCACATGGTGTATATGCCATTATGAAAGCGCAAAGGCTTTCGAAGAGGGCCGACCTTATAGCTGCATTGTCGCTCGATGCATATGATGGACACCTGGAGCCTTTCGATGAAAGGTTGCATATGATCCGACCGCACAGTGGACAGCTGGAGACTGCACGTAATATACGTAGTTTCCTTGAGGGAAGCCTGATCATTTCAAGAGCAAAGAAGCATTTGCAGGATCCGTACTCATTCCGCTGTGTACCGCAGGTGCACGGAGCTACCAAGGATGCCCTCGCTTACGTAAAATCGGTGGTGCTTACCGAGATCAACTCGGTGACCGATAATCCAACAATCTTCCCTGATGATGATAAGATAATATCTGGAGGAAATTTTCACGGACAACCGCTGGCAATAGCTTACGATTTTCTGGCTATAGCGCTTGCAGAACTGGGTAATATCTCCGAACGACGAACGGCTCAGTTGATATTGGGAAGGCGTGAGCTGCCGGAGTTCCTGGTTGCAAGTCCCGGTCTTAATTCGGGCTTTATGATTCCACAATATGTGGCGGCATCGGTAGTTAGCCAGAACAAGATGTACTGCGCTCCTTCAAGTACTGACTCAATTGTCTCTTCAAATGGCCAGGAAGATCATGTGAGCATGGGTGCCACTTCGGCAATTAAGCTTCTAAGGATTCTGGACAATCTCGATATCATTTTCTCTATTGAACTGATGAATGCAGCACAGGCGCTCGAATTCCGACGCCCACTAAAATCGTCGCAAATGATTGAAAAAGTGGTAAAGGAGTATAGGAAAGAGGTGCCATTCATTAAAGAGGATATTGTGATGTATAAAGAGATTCGTAAGACAGTGGCATTCCTTAACAGACTTCAGGTTGATGAACTCTGATTATGTGATTATATACGGTTATTTTCTGAATAAGTTGTTCGGATTGATTATCTTTGCAGATTCGAAAATAAATTAATTAACTTTCACATGTGTTACGATAAGAGCTATATAAAATCACAAAAGTCTTATATTTAGGTGTATATGCCAGTAATTTATATATGCGAAACTTAACTCAATTAAAATTTAAAATAATTTGAAATGGTAGAAAAAATCAGGAAATCGCTCAGAGATTCTGCAGCGGCACGGTGGTCCGCACTGTTCTTCGTCGCTTTTACAATGATGTGCGGGTATTTTTTAACGGATATCATGGCCCCCCTGGCCGGACTGCTTGAGGGACAACTCGGATGGTCACGTGCTGATTATGGCACATTCACAAGCTCATATGGCTGGTTTAACGTCTTTCTGCTGATGCTAATATTTGGAGGAATAATTCTCGACAAACTGGGAGTACGTATGACAGGTATTGGTGCCACAGCTGTAATGGTGATAGGTACGGCTATAAAATACTGGGCTATTTCTACTGACACACTTGCAGGAAAGGTCATTTTGGGACTGGATGCCCAGGTCTTATGGGCAAGTATCGGTTTTGCAGTTTTTGCCGTGGGTGTAGAGGTGACCGGAATTACCGTTTCAAAGATTATTGTTAAGTGGTTCAAGGGTAAAGAGATGGCCACGGCTATGGGTATGGAGATGGCGATGGCAAGAATAGGTACCGCTATGGCGTTGGGTTTCTCTATCCCTATCGCAAAAGCTACAGGTATTATTGATGTTTCGCGCCCCGTGCTGGTGGCCCTGATAGGACTATGTATCGGATTTATTTCGTTCTTGGTTTATGTGGTGATGGATAAAAAGCTGGATGCTTCGGAGGCAACGGATTCTATGGAACAAAGTAGTTCTGAAGATGAGTTTAAACTATCTGATATAGGAAAGATTCTGGGTAATAAAGGATGGTGGTATATTGCTATCTTGTGCGTTTTGTTCTATTCTGCTGTTTTCCCATTTCTTAAATATGCCACCGACCTGATGGTAAATAAGTTCGGAGTGAAAGAAGACCTTGCGGGAATGATACCTATGTTGCTGCCTTTCGGAAATATTCTCCTTACACCTCTGTTTGGCGGTATATATGACAAGAAAGGGAAAGGTGCAACAATTATGATTATTGGCTCGCTGCTGCTGATTCTGGTTCATGCACTGTTCTCCGTTCCACTATTCAACAACTGGATTTTTGCGATGGTGCTGGTCGTAATTCTGGGTATTGGCTTCTCACTTGTTCCTTCGGCAATGTGGCCATCTGTACCCAAGATTGTTCCCGAAAAGCGCCTTGGTACAGCTTATTCACTTATCTTCTGGGTACAAAACTGGGGATTGATGGGGGTCCCTCTTCTGATAGGATGGGTGCTCGAGAAGTTCTGCGTGACGGGGCAGACAGTTCGCGACGGACTGAGCGTTAACACATACGACTACACAATTCCAATGATGATTTTTACATCCTTTGGTGTTCTGGCACTTCTTTTTGCTTTCCTGCTGAAAGCAGAGGATAAAAAGAAAGGATACGGACTGGAATTACCTAATATCCAGAATTAATCGTGAAGAGTTTCATGTTTCATGGCTTGCGAGTACTGTTACTGATGACATAAAGCTGATGACAGGCTAAATAAAGCTGGGAAGAGAAACTGATCACAGAAAACTTATAGCAGGCAACTGAAAGCTGATGACTGACGGCCCGAAGTTGATTTGAAAACTACATAAAGGCGATTCGCTACAAAGGCGGGTCGCCTTTTTTGATTGAGGCTTTATTGAGAGTTAATAAAACTTTGTGTATCTATAAGGGATGGTTAGCATGTGGAAAAATGGTAGTGATTAGGGCCTTACGATCCCAGTCTTACTATAATACTATAGCGGGATCAGATATGCTGCCGTTATATGGCATGCAAGTCCCAGCAATACAAACAGATGGAATACAGCGTGTACAAACTCCCGTCTGGCAGTGGCGTATATAACGGCGCCGGCAATATAGAACAGGCCTCCCCCAAGCAGCCAGTAGATCACATCCATACAGTTTTTTGCATGAGCAATCTCTATTGACGGTTTGAAAGCGATGAGAGCCACCAGCCCCATCATTACATATGAAGCGGTTTTCAGGTGGCTGTTTTTACTGAGCTTCCTGAAGCTCAAGGCGATACCAGCAATGGCGGTTGTCCAGGCTATCCCGAACAGAAGCCAGCCCCAGAACTGTGCATCGCGAAGCAGGATAATAGTGAATGGAGAGTAGCTTGCAGCGATAAGAAGATAAATGCTTGCATGGTCGAAATGGCGTAACCTGGCTTTTAAAACTTGATCCCGCACGTAGTGATAGATGGTGGAGGAGCCCATGCAGATAGTCATACCGATGCCGAATAACCCATAGGCGATGATTGCACCACGGTTACCTGAAGAAATAGCCTTGTTAATTAGTATAACAGTTGCTGCAATACTTATCAATACCCCAAGGCCATGTGTTATGTAGTTGGCCTTCTCTTCGCGGTCAGTATAGAATTTTTCGTTTGTCACAAGATTTATAATTCAACTTTCAACGTTATTTTCCGGCTCACTTCCGACCATGGCGGAGACCCGGGTAAAAGTCTTTTTTACCTTGTGCTGTGGCTGCTTTAATCTCATTGTCCATAGATTTTTCCATTATCGGTTATTGTGAAACATCTTCAAACAAATCCATCACTGCATCTTGTGCGTCGGCCTCGTTAGACAGGTATTTCAGACATAATCCGTATACCATAGGTATATAGCGCCGGTATAATTCGTCGAAGTAGGTTGCTTGTTCTTCTTTTTTACAAAGATCAAACAATTCATCGTTCGATAGTTTTGTTATTTCTGTTCTGCTTTTCAATCCGTTGCCTGTTGATTTGTACAAAGAAGTTCCACAAAATTAAAAAAATATTCGTTCGGTTATGGAATTTGTAGTGCATTTGTATCCTTTATACAGAGCATTTAAAAAAGAAAATAGTTTAGTACTTTTTCTTAATGCGGTATAATGATATGAATATTAGCTGGATAATGGTCTATATGAAAGCGAAAAACAGAGGAGCTTGCTTTATGTAAGTTTCTCAGTTTCTTTTGCAAATGCGGAAAGCATTGACAAAAGTTGTCAAAGTATCTGTTCATCTTTGTACCATGTATAAAAAAATATTAACCATAAATTGACAAAACTGAGACAAAAGATGAAACGACAAGATGAAACGACAAGATGAAATCGAAATCAACCAATTTCAATTGGGAATATTACTCGATAAAGGACAAAAAATTTTTTACGACACAATAATTTCTGCTAACGTATTTTGTAGCCACTGCAGGAGTATTGCTGAAAAAGGAGTTTTGGTGGAAGAGATTTATCTGACTCATTTTAACGACATTCTGGTAAAGGGGAGCTGCAAAGTATGCAATGGAAGCGTAGCTCGCATTATTGAGTTTGGAAAAGATGAGACCTTTTTTAAGAAGGCTAATGAATTAAGAAAGTCAATGAAGAAGAGAGTATAATAACTGAAACAATTGGGCCATATTACCTATTAATGTACTGTAAATAAACTTTCATATATTCACAGATAAATACTCGACTGCCAAAACGTCATGATTAGTCCTTTGGCAAAGATTTTGACCTTACCATGATGTGAATCAGCGTTGAACAGGCTTTGGGTAAAGCAGCCCGGTTGAAAGGGCTGCCCACTTTTAGCTGTTGCTTCAAGTGGCTTATCCGGTGAGATATGTTCCAGATTAAACAATGAGTCTGCTCTGAAAACCCCATTTTTTCAAATTGCTGAAAAATGAAGTTTAACCGGACAAATGTGATTGTTTTTATTAATTGAAAGTATGTTTACAATAATATACATATTGAAACATAAATTAATTATATATTGTGGCAGTTTTTGCCAAAAAAGCGCTCTTTGACTTATTCGCGTCATATAATTCACTATCCTGACGAAGTTTATCCACAACGAGCGGGAGTATGCCCATAGTTTGTGCTTGGCAAGTGACCTGTAACGGCTCTTGTCATTCGGGTAATGGTATCCTAACTGGAAAATGCTTGCTTCGACATTGTTCCTGATATTTTTTTCATCTATCGGGATATCGTCCAATTTCTTCCTCAGAGCGGCAGCCCTGAGGTTATCCTCATCGAAGTAGCGGTATTTTCCTTCTTCAGTCTTGATCCTCCATTTCCTCTGTGTTTTGTCTTTGCGGAGTTTTACCCGTTGTGCCTGTATTGTTGTTCCTGTTTTGTTGTCGGTTACTATTAAATTGATTTCATTCTGTTCGTCCAAACGGATGTCATATCTCGGTGCGGGGCCTTGCATGCCTGTGAGTATCAGCTCGATGCCATTTTTTATCGCTTTGGCAATACTCCTGATTATCAGCACTGTGGTAAGCCCCGTCGGCATATACTTTCTCTATTTTGTCGGATATTATTTCCTGTGTCCGATCCAGGGCTTGTTCAAGGAAGCCGTTGTCCGGAGCCGATGCCACCGTTACCTCGGTATCGGTTATCAGGTTCAATGCCGTATCTTTGTCATCTCCCGGTTGGTCGCATGTCTCGGTGACGTTCACCGAATACCCTTTGACCTTGTTGCCGTCTTTGTCACGGTAATGGCAGTCGGTGTCATGGGGTGACTGTATGGATTTGGCGCTGACTTTCTCCTTTTCCAGAGGAACGACAGTTTTGTCCCTGCCAACCGAGTATTGTTGTTCGAAAACCGCTTTAAGGGTCTGGTAATGACCATAGTCATGCTTCTTGAAGAGCCCTATAAAACGGTACATCAGTTTGCCCAGTTCAACGAACCTGGCATCAACCTCGGCCTTTGTACTGCGGTACACCACCTTGTTGCCCGTTTCACCCTGTATGCTTTCGATAAGGGAAAACATCTCTTTGGACAGGCTCTTATTGAAGATATGTTCCTCCCTTTCATTGATAAACAGACGCAGGGTTTCATGAATCAACTCGTAACGGGAGTACCAGGCGATATTGCTGCCGACCAGTTTACTGTCCATGCGCACCTGCTTGCCGCTCACCTCAAACTCCAATAGCTGGTCACGGGTGATTTGCCCCTGGCACTTTTTGAACAGGTCTTCGCCGTGTTCCCTTGCATAGTCAACCAGATTGCGACGGAAAAGGTAGTAAGTGGATGAAACAGGCTCAGCGTCCTCTAACGACATCAGACCCAGAGCACTGCGAACAAGTAAATTGTATGCGCAGTTCTCAAACAATTGTGCGTCGCTCCATCCCTGGCCTTCCTTGAGGATCATCATACCGACCAAAATACGGATAGAGGCATTAGGAGCCCCCGTTCCATTAGAATAAAGTGGTCTGAAAATAGACTCATCCACACGCATTACAACATGGTTTCGGAACCGGTTATGCCAGGAGTCATTTTTTAGGTATTCTTTCTTCTTAGAGTCTCTGAAGTACTCCGTCGGTGATGAAAAAATGCCCAATTGAGGGTTTTCGTCCGATTTTTTGAACATATTATACAGTTTTAAGCCCTACTAAGGTAGTGAATAATAGCTATATACGCAAATATTTCAAAGAACTTTTCAGGTGAAATTTACCTGATTTATAAAATTTATTGTACAAAAAATTTTAAACTAAATTATCACTCCGACTTTTCGGAGCGGACTCAACAATATTAAAAAGAAAGGATAATGGATATATGAATTTCAATAATTTTACAATAAAGGCGCAGGAAGCGGTGCAAAAAGCGATAAATCTGGCACAGGGTAACAATCAGCAGATGATTGAACCGGCACATCTTCTCAAAGGGGTTATGCTGGTTGGTGAGAATGTGACTGGCTTTCTGTTTCAGAAGCTTGGGGTGAATGGCCGGAACCTGGAAAAGGTTGTAGACAGTGAAATTGAATCATACCCCCGGGTGTCGGGTGGCGAACCTATGCTGAGCAGGGAGGCAAATGCTGTTTTTCAGAAAGCGGCTGATTACGCAAGCAAGATGGGAGACCAGTTTGTTTCTCTTGAACATTTGCTGCTTGCAATCCTGAGCGAGAAGAACAGCGCTTCGCAGATGATGAAAGATGCAGGTATTTCACTCAGCCAGCTGCAGTCGGCTATCCGGGACCTTCGGCAGGGTGAGAAGGTAACAAGCCAATCGGCTGAAGATACATACCAGTCACTGGGTAAATATGCGGTGAACCTGGCGGAGCAAGCGCGAAACGGTAAGCTAGATCCAGTTATCGGTCGTGATGAGGAGATTAGAAGAGTGCTGCAGATCCTGAGCAGGCGTACCAAAAACAACCCCATTCTTATTGGTGAGCCGGGGACGGGTAAGACGGCTATTGCCGAAGGACTCGCATACCGAATTATCCGAGGCGATGTGCCGGAGAATCTTAAAAGCAAGCAGATCTATTCTCTCGATATGGGGGCACTTATTGCAGGCGCAAAATACAAGGGAGAGTTTGAGGAGCGTCTGAAGTCTGTTATAAACGAGGTGACAAAATCGAACGGAGAGATTATTCTCTTTATTGACGAGATCCACACGCTGGTAGGTGCAGGAAAAAGTGAAGGTGCAATGGATGCCGCCAATATTCTGAAACCAGCGCTGGCACGTGGGGATCTGCGGGCTATTGGTGCTACCACACTCGATGAGTATCAGAAATATTTTGAAAAAGACAAAGCTCTTGAACGTCGTTTCCAAACGGTTATGGTGGATGAGCCGGGTGAATCTGACAGTATCTCCATTCTTCGCGGACTGAAAGAGCGGTATGAGAACCACCACAAGGTGCGAATTAAAGATGAGGCTATCATCGCTGCTGTACAGCTTTCAAGCCGCTATATCACCGATCGTTTTTTGCCCGACAAGGCTATTGACCTTATGGATGAGGCTGCTGCCAAGCTACGTATGGAGGTGGATTCCGTTCCGGAAGAGCTGGATGAGATTATGCGCAGGATAAAGCAGCTTGAGATTGAGCGTGAAGCTATTAGGCGTGAGGATGACAAACAAAAAGAAGATCTTCTGACCAGAGAGATTGGGAATCTGAAAGACGAGGAGTCTGAACAGAAAGCCAAATGGAAGGCTGAGAAAGAGCTTATCAATAAGATCCAGCAGGCAAAAATTGATATAGAAGATGCAAAGTTCGAGGCCGATCGTGCCGAACGTGAGGGCGACTACGGGAAGGTAGCCGAATTGCGATATGGAAGAATTAAGGAAAAAGAAAACGAAATAAAAGATCTGCAGAATCAGCTTCATGAGCGCCAGGGCGGAAGAGCTATGATAAAGGAAGAGGTTGATGCTGAAGATATTGCCGATGTAGTGTCGCGTTGGACCGGAATTCCTGTTAGCAAGATGCTGCAGAGTGAACGTGAGAAATTGCTTCAGCTGGAAGATGAGCTTCATAAACGTGTTGTTGGCCAGGAAGAGGCCATAACTGCCGTCGCTGATGCCGTACGCCGCAGTCGCGCCGGTTTGAGCGATCCTAAGCGTCCTGTAGGCTCGTTTATTTTCCTTGGGACAACGGGTGTGGGCAAGACAGAGCTGGCAAAGGCATTGGCCGAGTATCTTTTCGATGATGAGAATATGATGACGCGTATTGATATGAGCGAATATCAGGAGAAATTCAGTGCTACGCGATTGATCGGGGCCCCTCCGGGATATGTGGGTTATGATGAAGGGGGACAGCTTACCGAGGCTATTCGTCGCAAACCCTATTCTGTGGTGCTGTTTGATGAGATAGAAAAAGCGCACCCTGATGTGTTTAACATTCTGCTTCAGGTGCTGGATGATGGTCGCCTCACTGACAACAAGGGCAGGGTAGTGAACTTCAAGAACACCATTATCATCATGACCTCAAACATGGGATCTGAACTTATTCGTGAGAACTTTGAAAAAATAAACAGAGAAAACCGAGAGGAGATCATTGAAAACACGAAAAATATTGTGATGGATATGCTGAAGAGAACTATCCGTCCCGAGTTTTTGAATCGCGTAGATGATATTATCATGTTTGCTCCGTTGAAGGAGAATGAGATTGAACAGATTGTACGTTTGCAGCTTGGTATTGTAGGAAGGATGCTGAAGGAGAATGGTATCGAACTCAAATATACCGATGAAGCAGTTCGCAGTATCACTTTTGCCGGTTACGATCCAGAGTTCGGTGCACGCCCTGTGAAGAGGGTTATACAGCGACGGGTATTGAACCAGCTATCGAAAGATCTTCTGGCAGGTAAGGTGGATAAATCAAAGCCTATCATCATTGATGCGATTGACGACATGCTTTATTTCAAAAATTAATAG
The DNA here is from genome assembly GCF_022267555.1 of Proteiniphilum propionicum. Classification (NCBI taxonomy): domain Bacteria; kingdom Pseudomonadati; phylum Bacteroidota; class Bacteroidia; order Bacteroidales; family Dysgonomonadaceae; genus Proteiniphilum; species Proteiniphilum propionicum. The sequence continues at coordinate 3,206,763 of NZ_CP073586.1, read as the reverse complement.
GGGAAGGCAAGCAATCAATTAACTCACGAGAGTGAGCTTTGCAGAAGTGTCGCGATTATTTACCTGATTGTCAGGAGTCTGAAAAATAATTGCATAAGTTTTTTTCAGCATATAACCATCTTAATTAAAATAGCTTTCTATGCTCCTCAGTGATTTACTTAGGAAGAATACCACAACCTGGTCGTAAGGTTCTATTAGTGTATCTCCATCTACAAGCATAGGCTCGCCGTTTCTGATAAGCGCTCCAAAAGTGATGTCGGAGGGCAGGTTAAGGTTTTTAATAAGTTTTTTTGTCACCTTCGAGTTGGGTTTGGCAATTACCTCCCCTACGTTTGCATCGGCGATGGTGAGGCTTTTTATATTCGAGGCATCGGCTTTCAACAGCAGTTCATAGATCTTACTGGCTGCAATAAGTTTTTTGTTGATAACTGTTCCAATGTCGAACCGTTCCGCCATCGATATATAATCGATGTTTTCAACCTCTGCAACAGTTTTCTTTACACCATACTGTTTTGCCATCATACAGCTCAGGATATTTGCTTCCGAGTTCCCGGTGAGAGCGAGGAATGCATCTGTTTCGGTGATACCTTCGCGTATAAGGAACTCAGTGTTGCGCCCATCTTCTACAAAAACTGTGACATTTGGAGGAGCTGTTTCGACCAGCATCTCAGCACGTTCTCTGTCCTGTTCTATTATTTTTATATTGATATTCTGGGGGAGTTGCTGTACTGTACGCATTGTTATACGGCTTCCTCCCATGAAAATGATCCTTTTTGTTTCGAAAGATTTTTTCCCCAGCAACTCGGGAAGTGAATCCAGGTGTTTTCTTAAAGTGGTGAAATAGAGAATGTCGTTAGGAAGTATCTGGTCGCTTCCTTTGGGTATAATGGTGTGAGAGTCACGTTTGATGGCTACCAGGTGGAACAGTTTCACGCTTTGCATAAGCTCATGCAGATATTTGTTCACTATGGGAGCATTCTCTCTTACTTTTGCAGCAGAAAGTATCACTGTTCCGTTGCATAGCTCCCACCAAAAGCGTGTCCAGGGTGTTTTAAGCGCCATTGCGATCTCCTTTGCGGCCATCAGTTCAGGGTAGATCATTGAATTGATTCCCAGTTTTTCGAAGAATCCGGTATTTTTAGGCAGCAGGTACTCGTAATTATCTATGCGGGCAAGTGTTTTTTTTGCTCCCAGGTTGGATGCCAGCATACATGAAGTGATATTCCTTGACTCCTCAGTGGTTACGCCAATATAAAGATCGGAATTGGTAATACCTGCGTCAGTGAGATCTTTAAGTGAAGTGCAGTTGCCGATATATGTCAATATATCTGTATTGTCGTTTATCATAGATAGACGGTCTTTGTCGTCGTCCATCAGTGTTATATTGTGATTCTCCTGTCCCAGAAGTTTCGCGAGGTGAGTTCCCACGGCGCCTGCACCGGCAATTAAGATTTTCATTTACTATGTTACAATTATTTTATTTGACTATGAAACGATTGTGTATTATGTTGGTGGAGGCTATGGGTTCTATTGTAGGCAGTATATCGCTGCTTCGGTTATTTAGTTTATCATTTATCTTAATAATATTTTCCAGGATGCTGTTCTCGTCAATTTTGGTTAGTTGCTGAAGCTCTTTAACCGACCCGTGTGTCACAAATTCATCGCCGATGCCTATGCGGTGTAAATGAATGTTACTGTAGTCGTTTTCTGCCAGAAACTCAAGTACAGCACTTCCCAAACCACCTTTAATAACTCCGTTTTCAACAGTTATAATATATTTGTATTTTTTCGCAACCTCTTCAAGTAACTCTTCATCTACAGGTTTCAAGAAAACCATGTCGTAATGTGCCACACTTATACCTAACTTCTCTGCCTCGGCAATTGCTTTAGACGCGTTGTTGCCTATAGCTCCTATTGAGAGAAGGGCAATCTCTTTTCCTTGTTTAAGTTTTCGTCCTTTTCCTATAGTGAGTATCTGAGGTTCGTTCTGCCAGTTGGTGATCTCACCTTGTCCCCGTGGATAGCGAATCACAAATGGCCCGTCGTTACCATATACAGCTGTGTACATCAGGTTTCGTAGCTCATGCTCATTAAAAGGTGCTGAGATTACCAGATTGGGTATCGGCCGCAAGTATGCCAGATCGAATACACCGTGGTGAGTGGGGCCGTCGGCACCTACCAGCCCGGCTCTGTCGAGACACATAACCACTTTCAGCTTCTGAAGGGCAACGTCGTGAATAACCTGATCATAAGCACGCTGCATGAATGATGAGTAGATGTTGCAGAAAGGAATAAGCCCCTCTTTGGCCATACCTGCAGAGAAGGTTACCGCATGCGCCTCGGCAATACCTACATCGAAAACCCGGTTGGGAAATCTATCCATCATATAGGTCATGGAACAGCCGGTAGGCATTGCCGGTGTAACACCCACAATCTTGCAGTTTTTCTCTGCCATCTCAACGAGTGTATGTCCGAAAACATCCTGATATAGTTGTGGCTGATCCTTATTATCCTTTAGAATACGTTCACCAGTCTCTTTATTGAAAAGTCCCGGAGCATGCCATACCGTGGCCGATTTCTCTGCAGGCTTGAATCCTTTTCCTTTAACCGTTTTAATGTGCAGCAGTTTAGGACCCTGCATATCTTTGATGTTTCTTAGAATGCGGATAAGTCCCGGCAGATCGTGACCGTCAACCGGACCGAAATAGCGTATGTTGAATCCCTCAAAAATATTTTGTTCTTTAGTGAGAAGCGATTTTACGCTGTTGTTGAATCGCAATACCAGATTTTTTTCTTTCTCGGAGATTAGCTTCCGTTTTTTGAAACCCTGGTAAAGGTTGTTACGGAACCTGTTATATTTGGCCGATGTAGTCAGTTTCACCAGGTAGTCCTGAATTCCTCCAACATTATTGTCGATAGACATATCGTTGTCGTTAAGGATAATAAGCAGGTTGTTGGGTTGTGAACAGGCATTGTTGATTCCCTCGTATGCCAGGCCGCCCGTCATTGCACCATCGCCAATGATTGCAACTATGTGACGGTTTTCATTGTTGAGGTTAGCTGCAACTGCCATTCCCAGCGCTGCCGAAATGGAGGTTGATGCGTGTCCGGCAATGAAAGTATCGTATTCACTTTCATTGGGATTAGTGAATCCGGAAAGTCCTCCCAGTTTGCGGTTGGTTGAAAAGAGTCCGCGCCGCCCGGTAAGTATTTTGTGGCTGTATGCCTGATGCCCTACATCCCATACGAGCCTGTCGTAAGGTGTATTGTATAGATAATGGAGTGCCACTGTCAACTCCACCGTACCCAGGCTCGATCCGAAATGCCCGGGGTTGTGCGACAGTTGTTCAATGATGAATTCTCTCAGATCATCACAAACAGTTTTCAGTTCGTCAACACTGAGTTTTTTCAGATCACCGGGACTATTTATTTTTTGTAAGTATTTCATATTTCATACACCCATCCTAATAATAACGATGAAGGTGTAAAATAGTTTATTTTTCTTTTTTAGCTCTAATTGGCCATGTCAGAAAAGAACTTGATACGAACGAGGCGAATCTCCGTTTCCGTATATTCTGAAAGCTCTTCCTGTGCACTGTCGAGATCATCTGTTTCCGCCTCCTTAAAATAGGCATACACATCCTGCATCACATCCGGGTCCATAACCTCTTCGAGAAAATAATCGATATTGATTTTGGTACCTGAATAAACAATTGCTTCCACTTCGGAAAGCATTTCATTGAAATCTATACCTTTTGATTCTGCAAGGTCGTCAAGTGCTACTTTGCGGTCAATGGCCTGTACTATAGATACTTTTAGCTTCGACTTGTTGGCTACTGTCTTCACTCGGAGGTCTTCGGGACGAGTGATATCATTCTCCTCAACATGTTTTTTTATCAGCTCCACAAATTCTTTACCGTATCGTTTTGCTTTCCCTGCTCCCACGCCCGGTATATTTTGCAGTTCTTCCAGCGTGATGGGGTAGGAGGTTGCCATTGCTTCTAACGATGAGGGCTGAAAAATCACATAGGGGGGCACGTTCAGTTTTTTCGACAGCTTCTTTCTCAGATCTTTCATCATAGAGAAAAGTACAGGATCGGCCGCACCGCCACTGGCCCCGGACGAGGCTAAAGCATCTGAATCTTCACTTTCAAGATCAGACATATCATCCTCATCTTCATCGTCTTTAGTTATCTTAAAAGACACGGGGTTTTTTAAAAACTCTTTTCCTTTTTTGGTGATTTTTAGAATACCGTAGTTTTCGATGTCCTTTCTCAGGTAGTTGTCCAGCAATGCCTGACGGATAAGCACCTCCCAGGTACTATCTTCTTCGTCTGCACCTGTCCCGAACTCTTCCAGTTCGTTGTGCCCGTAGGTTTCAATATCGGACGACTCTTTTCCTATGAGGAAATCGACAACATAATCGGCTTTTTGTTTTTCTTTAAGAGCAATAATCGCTTCTAATACAGTAATAAGTAACTCTTTTGCTTCCACTTTCTTCTTTGGATTTAGACAATTATCACAATTTTTACAATTAGTTTCATTATAATTTTCGCCAAAGTAGTGCAATAACACTCTTCTCCGGCATACTGATGACTCTGCGTAGGCGGCTGTTTCCAGCAGCAGCTGTTTACCTATCTCCTGTTCGGAAACTGGTTTTCCCTGCATAAAACGTTCCAGTTTAAGCAAGTCTTTATGGGAGTAGAAGGCAATACACTTCCCTTCGCCCCCATCGCGGCCGGCACGGCCGGTTTCCTGGTAATAACCCTCCAGGCTTTTTGGTATGTCGTAATGTATCACGTAACGTACGTCAGGCTTATCTATGCCCATGCCAAATGCTATGGTAGCCACTATCACATCTGCCTGCTCCATAAGGAAGGCATCCTGATTATAACTGCGTGTGGCAGCATCCATCCCTGCGTGGTAAGGTAATGCCCTTATATCGTTTGCTTGCAGGATTTCGGCGAAATCGTCCACCTTTTTTCTGCTAAGGCAATATACAATGCCCGATTTTCTCCCCTGCGAGAGAATATATTTGATAATCTCCTTGTCTATCTGTTCTGTTTTATTACGGACTTCGTAATAGAGATTGGGACGGTTGAAAGACGATTTAAAGACCACTGCATTATGCATGCCAAGGTTTTTTTGAATGTCGTGCTGAACCTTGGGTGTTGCCGTTGCTGTAAGGGCTACGATTGGTTTCGGGCATATTTCACTGATGATTGGCCTGATACGGCGGTATTCAGGACGGAAATCGTGTCCCCACTCCGATATGCAGTGTGCTTCATCTACCGCGTAAAACGAAATTTGAATATTTCGCAGGAACTCAACGTTTTCTATTTTTGTGAGCGACTCGGGAGCCACATACAGCATTTTTGTTAAACCTGAAAGAATATCCTTTTTTACCTCTTCAATCTCCTGCCTGTTAAGTGATGAGTTTAAAAAGTGTGCAACGCCATCCTCCTCGCTGTAATTTCTCATGGCATCAACCTGATTCTTCATAAGTGCGATAAGCGGTGATATAATAATTGCCGTGCCCTCCATAAGCAGAGCCGGTAGCTGGTAGCATAGCGATTTTCCTCCGCCAGTGGGCATTAATACAAAAGTATCCTTTCCGGATAAGACACTTTTTATGATAGCTTCCTGATTGCCTTTGAATGTATCAAACCCAAAATATTCCTTTAAACCCTTGTAAAGTATCTCTTTTTTATCCATTGCACGTATCACACTGATGTAAAAAAATTGTCATCAAAAGTTATGTACAAAATTAAAAAAGTATTTCATATTTCCAACAATAAAAACAAAATTGAGAAAAAAATAACACTTTAATTTTACTTTTTTTTTTGGTGTTTATATTCTTCTTATTGCAGGCAGTTTACAAAACCCAATTATAATCAGTTTCTTTGAAATTGTTGTAAAATGTTCGTTTCACAATTAAAAAAACGCAAGCCGGACATGCGTTTTTTATATTTCACACGGCGAATTTTCATCTACCGGCGGATTGATTATCCGAAAATTATCGGGAATATTTCAGGCAACTCTCAATTGGTGTAAATCTGAATTTTCCAGTTGATCGGAAGCGTATTTACGCGTTACGTGAAGTTTCTTCTTATCATCAGTAGGCAGAGTGAACATTGCATCAATCATTATTGCTTCAACGATAGAACGCAATCCGCGTGCCCCAAGCTTGAACTCAATAGCTTTGTCCACAATATATTCAAATGCATCCCGGTCGAAAGTGAGAGCTACTCCATCCATCTCGAACAACTTCTGATATTGTTTGATGATGGAGTTTTTCGGTTCCACAAGTATGCGTAGCAGCGCGTCTCTATCCAGTGGCTCCAGGTAGGTGAGAATAGGAAGGCGCCCGATGATCTCGGGGATGAGCCCAAATGATTTCAGGTCGAGCGGAGTAATATATTTCATCAGATTGTTCCTGTCGATAGTTGCCTTTTGATTGCTGGCGGCATATCCTACCACACGTGTATTGAGCCGCTGGGCTATTTTCTTTTCTATTCCGTCAAAAGCGCCACCGCAAATAAAGAGTATGTTTTTGGTGTTTACCGCAATCATTCGCTGTTCAGGATGTTTCCGGCCTCCCTGCGGGGGGACATTAACTACCGAACCTTCCAGCAGCTTAAGTAATCCCTGCTGAACACCTTCGCCGCTGACATCTCTGGTAATGGAAGGATTGTCGCTCTTCCGTGCTATCTTATCTATTTCATCTATAAAGACGATACCTCTCTCAGCGGCATTTACATCGTAATCGGCTACCTGCAGCAGACGGGTGAGAATACTTTCAATATCTTCTCCCACGTAACCTGCTTCGGTAAGGACAGTTGCATCAACAATGGTAAAAGGGACCTGCAGCATTTTAGCTATGGTTCTTGCCAGCAACGTTTTCCCTGTACCGGTTGCGCCAACCATAATTATGTTGGACTTTTCTATCTCAACATCATCTTTCACGTTTTTCTGTAAAATTCGTTTGTAGTGGTTGTAAACCGAAACCGATAGAAAACGTTTTGCGTTGTCCTGTTTGATGATATATTGATCAAGAAACTCTTTGATCTGAGCAGGTTTGGGGAGTGAGGACAGTGAAATACCTGAATCGGTCTTGCCGGTACTCTTGAACGAGTCGTTAACAATCTCGTGTGCCTGCTCAGTACACATGTCGCAAATAAAACCAGTCATCCCCGAAATAAGAAGGTTTACCTCCTGTTCGCTTCTGCCGCAAAAACTGCAATGATTGCTGCTGTTAGCTTTTTTTGCCATTCTTGATTACTTTTTAATAAGAACATCGTCCACCATGCCATACTCTTTGGCTTCGGTTGCGGTCATCCAGAAATCACGGTCGGAGTCTTTTGATACATCATCGATAGGCTTACCGGAGTGATTGGAAATAATGGTGTACAGTTCCTGTTTGATTTTAGCTATTTCACGGGCAGTGATCTCTATATCGGATGCCTGTCCCTGAACACCTCCCATAGGCTGATGTATCATTACCCGGGAGTGAGTGAGAGCGAAACGTTTTTTTTCAGAGCCTGATACCAGAAGAACGGCAGCCATAGATGCGGCAATGCCGGTGCAAATGGTTGATACGTTACTTGTTATAAACTGCATTGTGTCATAAATGCCTAATCCTGCGTATACCGATCCACCGGGAGAGTTGATGTATATTGAGATATCCTTGCCCGGGTCGGAGGAGTCGAGATAAAGAAGTTGTGCCTGAATCACGTTGGCTGTATAATCGTCGATGCTGGTCCCTAGAAAGATGATGCGGTCCATCATCAGGCGGGAAAAAACATCCATCTGTGCAACATTGAGCTGGCGTTCCTCTATGATTGTTGGTGAGATATAGCCTCCCCCTCCCTGACTTGTTATATTCATATAACTGTCAAGCCTTGATCCGCTCATACCCAAATGTTTTACCGCGTATTTTCTAAAATCGTTGTTCATAAATCTTTTTTTTGGAATGTTCAACTTAAGTTGTCAGATGAACAGTTGCAAAAACAGTACCGGAATATCATGGAAAACAGTTTTATGTTTTCCATTCACCTAACAAAATTATAAAGAATAATTGAAATGCAAAATAAAACAGTGAAAAACAATCAATTCTCTTCCTGCAAACGAGTGCGTTCATTCATCAAATCATTGAACTCTTTGGAAGAGATCTCTTTTTCAATGACAGTTACATTCTCTTTTAACCAGTCAATAATCTTGTCTTCTGTAGCTTTGTCGTAAAGATTTTGAACAGTCTCCTCTTTCTCCAACATGCTTTTTGTGTAGTTCTGCAGCACATCTGCTGGCAGATTGGTCATTCCGTATTGTGCAAATTGGGCTTTTGCCACCTCTGCTGCCAACGCTTCAATATCAGCGAATTCGACGCTGATATTATTTTCTTCCGCAATTTTCTGTTTTGCAATGTGGAACTTAAGATCTTCCAGAATTTTCGGATAATCATCTTCCACCTGCTCTGATGTTCTGTTTTCACCTGTTTCAAGCAACCACCGTTTCAGAAACTCATCGGGAAACTTAACCTCTTTCATCTTTTCTACGATGATATCTCTTGCTTCATGGATGAATAGATGGTCGGCATTGGGCTTAAATTGTTTTTCAAGCTCTGACTTTATCCTTGTCCTGAACTCCTCTTCTGTAGTAACCACGCCTTCGCCAAGTACACGGTCGAAAAGCTCCTGGTTCATTTCTGCCTCCTGATAACGGGTCACCTCTTTAATCTCTAAGGAAAAATCGGAATCAATATCTTTTACCTTATCTTTGGTTGTCTGTAACAGTGATGCTATCTCTGCTTCATTATTATCATATGCTTTCTTTGGGTTGAATACCACTTTGTCGCCCGCTTTGGAACCTGTGAAGCTGCTTTTTATCTCTTCATCCTTAATATATGAAGGCATAAGAATAGCGTTTTCTATCACCTGCAGGTTGTCTTTATCTTCACTGTCGCTCAATTCGGTGAGGGTCCCCTTTATCAGGTCTGTTTCTTTTGCTTCATCTTCAACAGAGAGATAAGTGCCGTAATTCTTCTTATAGGCATCCATCTGCTCATCCAGGAGATTTTCTTCCAAAAGGACCTTGTGGCAGGTCAGTTCAACACTTTTATCCAGGAGAAGGTCGAATTCGGGAGTAAGGGCAACATCGAAATAGAATTTCAGTATTTCGTCATTCTCCAGATCAACTAATTTCTCATCACTATTATCGGGAAGAGGTTCACCCAGAATTTTCAGTTTGTTGTCGCGAATGAAGTTGCCAACTTCATCTGTCACAATTTTATTGATCTCATCTGCCTTTACAGCTTTGCCATATAGCTTCTGTATCAGGCTTTTAGGCACTTTGCCCTGGCGGAATCCCGGAATATTGGCTCTTTGACGGAATTGATTAAGTGACTTATCTACATTTTCCTGATAATCTGCTTTTTCCAGCTCAATGACAATAGTTCCGTTTACTTCGTCTGTTTTATTCAGTGTTGACTTCATTATACTGAGTGATTAGTTTTTGTTGAAAGTCGGTAAAATTCAACCGATTGAAATGATTTTTTAAATAAAACTGCAAAATTAGTGTTATTCTTCCAATTTGCAAAAAATATTTTACATCCGTGTTTTACTACAAGAGGAGTTGCCTGAATTATTATTTAGTTATCTTTGCATTCCAAAACAGAAAAGATGCGACAAATTCTTACTTCGGTTACTGCTGGTACAAAAATTGTATATCTTTTTTTACTCATGTTTATCGGTCTGCTTCTGGCCGGGAGCATATTGATTGCTTTCTCGGCTGTTACAGGCGTTGAAGAGGGCGGGGTAACAATCATATATCTGAGTTCGGGATTACAGGCTTTTTTTGCATTCGTTATGCCTGCATATCTTGTAACCGGATGGAGTTTTCCCGGGGCAGCGCAATACCTGAAGATGGTGGACAAAGAGCATGCAGGGAGGAAAATTATTTTAGCAATAATGGTTTTTCTCCTTTCTTATATACCGGTTTTTCTCCTTACACAATGGAATAAAGGCATTGAACTCCCAGAATCGATGCAGATTGCTGAACAGTGGATGCGTTCTATGGAGGATGCTGCACAGGAAACAACCGATTTGCTGTTATCCGGTGAAGGTATCGGGCGCCTTTTCATGAACCTGTTTATGATAGCCGGACTTGCAGCTGTTGCGGAAGAGATGTTTTTTCGCGGCGCATTACAACAGCTTATACAGGAGAAATTCAGAAATGGGCATATGGCTGTGTGGATTGGCGCATTGATATTCAGTGTAGTGCATTTTCAATTTTATGGCTTTTTTCCAAGATTGTTGTTGGGAGCCCTGTTAGGCTACCTTTTTCTCTACACACAGAATCTGTGGATACCTGTACTTATGCACTTTGTGAATAACGCTACAGTTATTGTGCTGGCCTATTTCTGTAGAGACAGTGAATGGTTGTACAATATTGAAAACAGTGAGATCACTGCACCCTTTGCAATTATGGCACTAATTTGCTTGCTGCTGACAATTCTACTGTTCTGGTTATACAAAAAAAATTTAAGAACCTCAGTACAAACTGAAGTTGATTCTTGCTGACTAATTCAATTTTCTAACGTGTTGCGGTAACAGCTAAACAGCTATCCTAAGTCTTATATTTAGCTGTAAATGATAACAACTAACACAAGCGAAAGTTAAGTAACGAACAATAATGATACAAATTCAGAATACATTAATATCGGACGATATTTTCGAAGAACAATTTATCTGTAACCTCTGTAAATGCAAAGGGCAATGTTGCGTTGAGGGTGAGTCGGGAGCGCCACTTACTAGAGAGGAGTTTGAACAAATAAAAGAAATTCTGCCGGATATCCGGGATGAGCTCTCCGCCAAAGCGATTGAATTGATCAATGATCAGGGAATAGCATATATAGATAATGATGGAGAACTGGTTACCTCAATAATAGAAGGCAAGGAGTGTGTTTTTACCTATTTCGATGAGAATGGCGTATGCAAGTGCGCAATTGACAAAGCATACAGAGAGGGGAGGATTTCAGTTCAAAAACCAATATCTTGCCATTTATACCCTATCCGGCTTAATGAGTATAATAATTTTACAGCTGTCAATTACCAGCGGTGGTATCTCTGCAAGCCTGCACTTAATCTTGGACAAAAAGAGGGGATACCTCTTTACCGGTTTTTAAAAGAACCGTTGATAAGGAGATTTGGTGAGGATTGGTATAACGAGCTGTGTAAGGCTGCAGAACTGTTTAAAGAAAACTGTTAAAAGCAGTCAATTTCTCCTGTTTTGGATTACTTAAGCCAGCCGAAAGCACTATTTCGCTTTTTTTTACCCATTTACTTTCGGAATATTAAATCTTTGTTTTATTTTTGCACATAAATAAATGAAATGTGCAAAGTAAAGTGTCTGCAGCAATATCTAAAACGAAGAATAATCTTATAGACGTAGCCCGGCAACTTTTCGCGAAAAAGGGTGTCGAGAATACGACTATGAACGATATTGCAGAGGCTTCTCAAAGAGGAAGGAGAACATTGTACACCTATTTCAGCAGCAAGAACGATATTTACAAGGCAGTTATAGAGTCTGAGCTAAAAGTACTGTACAATAAGCTTGAAGAGGTGGTTGAGCGTGATATGCCCAACGATGAAAAACTTCTTTTGTTGGCTTTTACGCGGCTAAATGCAATAAAAGAGGTAGTTACACGAAACGGTACACTCCGGGCCGATTTTTTCAGAGATATATGGCAGGTGGAGAATGTGCGCAAGGAGTTCGACAAGAAAGAGATTCATTATCTTGAGACTATCTTGCAGGATGGGTGTGACAGCGCTATCTTTCAGATTAAAGATGTAAGGCAGACAGCCGAAATTCTGCACTATGCATTTAAAGGTCTTGAGGTGCCTGTTATCCGTGGTGTAATGAAACTAGAATATAACAAAAAAGAGGATAGGGATATTATCTCGAACCTCGTTTTAAATGGGTTATATACCAAATAGATATTTTAATAATAATCAATCAAATGAAGTTACTAGAAGGAAAAACAGCGGTAATAACCGGCGCCGCACGTGGTATTGGTAAAGCCATAGCTTTGAAGTTTGCGTCGGAAGGATCAAACATCGCGTTCACAGATTTAACTATAGATGAGGTGGGGGCAGCCACTGAGCGTGAAATTGCCTCGCTTGGTGTTAAGTGCAAGGGATATGCATCCAATGCTGCTAATTTTGAGGAGACTCACAAAATAGTTGATGAGATAATAAAGGATTTCGGCCGTATCGACATACTTATCAATAATGCAGGTATTACTAAAGATGGATTGATGATGAGGATGAGCGAACAGCAATGGGATGCGGTAATTAATGTGAACCTGAAGTCGGCATTCAACTTTATCCATGCTGTTACACCTGTGATGATGCGACAGAAATCGGGCAGCATTGTGAATATGAGTTCTGTGGTTGGTGTTTCAGGAAATGCGGGACAGGCTAACTACTCGGCTTCAAAAGCAGGCATGATAGGCCTGGCAAAATCTATAGCAAAAGAGCTTGGGTCACGTGGTATCCGTGCAAATGCCATTGCTCCGGGTTTTATCATAACCGATATGACAGGTCAATTGTCTGAAGAGGTAAGAAAAGAATGGGCAAAGCAAATTCCTCTTCGTCGCGGAGGTACGCCCGAAGATGTTGCGAATGTAGCCCTTTTTCTTGCTTCAGACCTCTCTTCGTATGTCAGTGGGCAGGTGATAAATGTTTGTGGGGGAATGAATGCATAATTATTACCACTTTTTGCCTTTATTACAGGGATACTGATTATATCAGGGATACAGAATAAATTTTGTGTCTCTGATATTTTGTTTCATCAGTGAATCCTCAATAAATAACAATACTCCTAATGTTATTGCTTTTGCAAACATAGGGATTTCTAAAAGCCTCTTTCATTGCAATCGTGACAAAACGGATGATGTTGACATCTAATGCATTAGAAATCATTTTTTTATTTCAAGGGTTTCAAAAGTAGGCTCACAAGTTTAATTATCACTATTTATTCCCGGCAAAAGGGAAGTCACATATCAGATGACAGTTCTTTACGAAGACAACCATATTATTATCGTTAACAAGGCACCAGGTGAAATTGTGCAGGGCGATAAAACGGGCGACAAACCATTGTCGGAGATGGTGAAAGAATTTTTGAAAGTTAAATATAACAAGCCCGGTAACGTGTTTTGTGGCGTTACGCACCGGCTCGACCGGCCCACAAGCGGGGTGTTGGTGTTTGCCAAGACAAGCAAGGCGCTCGCGCGACTGAACAGAATGTTTCGTGACGATGAAGTAAGCAAGATCTATTGGGCTATAGTAAAAAATCGCCCACCAAAAGAAGAGGGCACTTTGGTGCACTATCTGATGAAAAATGAAAAAACAAATAAGTCTACTGCTTTCGATAACGAGAAACCAAATACCAAAAAAGCTGTCTTACATTATAGACTTGTAGGTGCTTCAAAAAATTATTTTTTGCTGGAGATCGCTTTGGAGACCGGGAGACACCATCAGATCCGCTGCCAGCTGGCCGAAACGGGGTGTCCCATCAAGGGCGATCTTAAATATGGGGCTGAGCGCTCCAATCCCGATGGCAGCATCAGCCTGCATGCGCGTTCTATATCATTTATACATCCTGTTTCAAAAAAGAAGATATCGGTAACTGCACCTGTTCCGGAAGATGATCTGTGGAAAGCATTTGTATAAAACGTAATCGTCAGAAATGCGGTAACTTATTTGTATAAAAACTTTTTCTCAAGCAGGTTTAATAATTATTTATAGATCTATTGTGCCAATGAAGAACCAAAAAACAGGTCTGAAGAGCAATTTGAGCAATAATCTTTTCCTCGTTTTCGATAAAAATCTTACATTTGTGGACGAACTAAATTTTTAATTTTTCACGATGAAACCTACATTATTTGTATTGGCAGCAGGAATGGGCAGCCGCTATGGCGGACTGAAACAGTTAGACGGGGTAGGCCCGGCAGGTGAGACCATAATGGATTACTCTATTTATGATGCGGTAAACGCCGGCTTCGGAAAACTGGTTTTTGTTATTCGCAAATCGTTTGAAGATGACTTCAGGGAAAAGATTGTAAAAAAATATGAGAAGAAAATACCGGTTGAACTGGTATTCCAGGAGCTGGATAATCTTCCAGAAGGCTTTTCCCCCCATCCCGATAGAGTAAAACCGTGGGGTACCAACCACGCCGTAATGATGGGAAAAGAGGTGATTCACGAACCTTTTGCCGTGATCAACGCCGACGACTTCTATGGGCGTGAAAGCTTTCAGGTGTTGGCAGATTATCTAAAGACTCTTGAATACAGTCATGACAAATATTGTATGGTTGGTTATAGAGTTGGCAACACATTGTCAGAAAGCGGTACTGTGGCGCGAGGAGTATGTGAGACCGATAAAAATGGAAATCTCACCGGAGTGGTTGAGCGCACACAGGTTATGCGTATTGATGGAAAAGTGAGCTACAAGAATGAAAGAGATCAGTGGATAGCTATTGACGACAATACGCCAGTATCTATGAATATGTGGGGTTTCACACCAGATTACTTCAAATATTCCGATGATTATTTCGTGCAGTTTCTTAATGAGAACGCGGAGAATATCAGAGCTGAGTTTTTTATCCCTTTACTGGTAAACCATCTGATTGTGAATGGTAATATTACAGTGAAAGTATTGGATACACCTTCAAAGTGGTTTGGTGTGACTTATGCCGATGATCGTCCCGAAGTAGTATCAAAGCTGAAAAGCCTTACCGCTAACAAGGCCTATCCCTCTCCGCTGTGGTAATTTTATGATTACTTTTCTTCACCTGATAGGCTGATTATGTGGGTACATATTGTCGTTATACTTCTTCTTATCCTTCTTAACGGTTTTTTCGCGTTGTCGGAGATTGCAATTGTTTCGGCAAAGAAAAACAAGTTGGAAGCAGAACGCAAGAAAGGAAGTAAAGGTGCCGCGCGTGCACGAAAGTTGCAGGCCGACCCCGATAATTTTCTCTCATCAGTTCAGGTGGGAATTACTCTTATTGGTATTGTTAATGGTGCGTACGGGGGGCAGGCGTTTGCTGTCTATCTGGTACCTTTCTTTAAACAATTTAATGCTATAGGTGCTTTTGCGGACGCTGCTTCATTGATAGTAGTGGTATTCCTTATCACATATGTATCAATTGTTATAGGTGAGCTTGTACCAAAAACAGTTGCACTGAACAATTCCGAAAAAATGGCGATTGCTGTCTCGCCTACTATACACGTGGTGAGTCTTATCTTTTATCCTTTCGTGAAACTTCTCTCTGTATCAACAAGTTTTGTAAATAAACTTATAGGGTTAAAACCGAAAGATGAGGTGGTTTCGGAAATGGAACTGCGTGCAATGCTGAAGACAGCTTCGCATGAAGGTATTATTGATGTTGAAGAGAATATTATCCACGAACAGGTATTTTACTTCTCCGATAAAAAGGCAATTCACCTGATGACTCACCGAACGGATGTGGAGTGGGTGGATATAAGTAAAAGCCGTGAGGAGATAATTGAGGATCTGCTTCGGACAAAACATAGCATTATTCTTGCATGCAGAAAAAAGATTGATGATTTTACAGGAACTATATCTATAAGGGATTTTCTATTGCGTCTGAATAACAATGAACAGTTCACAATTGAAGAGCTTATTAAGGAGCCTGTTATCGTACCCAGTACCCTGCGGGCGCAAAAAGTGCTTGAGTACTTCAGGAAAAATCATATATTTATGGCTATGGTGGTAGATGAGTATGGCAGCCTCGACGGAATAATCACCATTCATGATATTTTTGAAAATCTTGTAGGTGCTATCCCGGAGGAGACAGAAGATGAATCTTATGAACCACTCATTTTTATGAGGGATGATAACTCTGCCCTGGTAAGCGGGGAGGCCCCTATAGAAATATTATCACAGCTTGATGAGGATTTTATCGTTGATTTTGATAAAATCGACTATTCAACAGTCGCCGGTTTTGTATTTGAATGTATTAACAAAATTCCCGGCGTAGGAGATAGATTTGAGTATGATAATCTTATGTTCGAGATAGTAGATATAGATGGCAACAAGATAGACAAAGTGCTGGTTACCAGAAGGTTCAAGGCGGAAAATGAAGTAATAATATAATTAATAACAAA